>CAYTRT010000024.1:0-21148 GCA_964440295.1 uncultured Nitrososphaeria archaeon | reverse complement strand
CGCGCGTCAAAATTGACTCACATATATGGTTCGCATAACTTGCTATTAATGCTTAATTGATGTATGAATAGGCTCTTTTGCTTTGTCTCTAAAAGTCTATACGCGACTGTTTATGTGCCGTTCCTCTTGGTCGATTTTTATCTTTTATTTCCGATCAAAGTAGATGCTTTTTCCATAGGCTGACAGCGGTATTCCGAATGCTATTTCTGACTCTTTTAGCAGTCCCAGCTTTAATGCTGCGACTCCTATTGAGTACATGATTCTGTTGTCTACGTTTAGTAATGAAGCGGTCTTTACTGCTGAGCCAATCGCTATGCCGAGATCTACTAGTTGAAAGATGCAGTTGGGGCCTGAGTATCCTTTCCCACTACTCCTGCTTGCGCCTCTGAATCCGTTACACGTCTCATAGCCACAACCTCCGCAGTCAAGTTCCTTAGGCTTAGACGATTTTACTCCTATCAAAAGCACTGCGTGAGACTGCCTCACATTCACGGCGTCCCTTGAAAAAAATTTCATCTTTTCATCTCTTGACAGTTCGTCCATCTTTGCTGCTAGTTTTTCTAACTCGTCGCTGCTTGAAAGGATAGTAATCTCTAAGTCATCAATTCCTCTTGCTTTTGGCGCCGTCCTAGCACTGACTACCAACAATTTAGCAATATCTGAGACTATGTTCTTTAGATCGAGATTCATGGATTAAAACTTACATCACCCATATTTAGAATTTCCTCAATACTATTTTTGGACCTCAATACTGGACGGTTTTTTCAGGGAGTTAGTTATTTTTAAAGGGAGGTTTGTATACATTATAAATATATACATCAGAATTTTGAATCTTTTCAAATCACTGTTTATAGTATAAATAATGCGCGTTGAGAAATTGGCATTTGTAGATAGGCGAGATAAAAATGACTGAGGTTGTAAGTTTCCGGCCTGATGTTGCAGTCGTTGGTGCTGGTCCTGCAGGCTTGGCTGCTGCCTATACACTTGCAGCAAATGGACTTAAGGTGGTTGTTTTAGAGAGGGGGAGAACGCCCGGATCAAAAAATCTTTACGGTGGAAGAGTATATTCTTACCCATTGGAGGAGATCTATCCGAATTTCAGGAATGAGGCACCCATAGAGAGGTGGGTGAGGAAAGAGCGGATCAGCCTAATGTCTAATGGAGAATTATTCACCATTGAGTATAGCTCTAATGATTCTACTAGTTTTACTGCCTATCTTTCTAGGCTTGCTGGCTGGATGGCTCAGAAAGCAGAGCAGGCCGGAGCTATAATAGTTACAGATGTTAGGGTTGATGATTTCTTTGTTGAGGATAGAGTTGTTAAGGGAGTGAGATGTGGAGACGACATACTTAGGGCCGATGTTGTTGTAGATGCCGAGGGCATAAACAGGCTTCTCCTCGAGAAGCTAGGCCTCACTCCCAAGTTGTCTCCTCGTCAGGTGGCTCTCGGAGTAAAATACGTGATTCGGCTTGATTCTCAGAAGATTGAGGAGCGCTTTGGCCTCTCATCTGGCGAGGGACTAGCCTGGCTAATGATGGGTGAGCCGACCAACTATCTTCCAGGAGGCGCCTTCCTTTACACGAATTCATCTACGATAAGCCTAGGACTAGTGATTTTGCTAGAGGCTGCTCGTAAAGGAATTGATCAGCACGTGTTTAATCTTCTTGAAAGGCTTCGACTAAGTCCAGCGATAGCGAATATAATCGGTGATGGAGCATTATTAGAGTATGGTGCTCATTTAACTCCTGAGGCTGGGTTGAATGTTCTCCCAGAGAGGTTATACAGTAATGGATTGTTAATTGTGGGAGACGCTGCTGGTTTACTGCTTAATCTTGGATACACGATTAGGGGGGTCGACTTTGCGGCCTACAGTGGATACCTAGCGGCTAAAGCCATAATTAGAGCACACGGAGAGGGGAGCTATAGTTCTGAGAATTTGTCCTGCTATCAGAAGATGTTGGAGGAGAGCTTCATAATGAAGGAGCTGAAACGACACAGCGGCGTATCTAAGATATTTGAGGCGAGCGAGGTCTTCAATCTTTATCCAACACTAATTACCGATGCTGCTAAGAGACTTTACGAGATAAAAGATTCATCACCAAAGTTATTAGATGCATTTCGAGAATCAATTAAGGGTAAAACCTCCCTAGTATCTATCTTGTGGGATGTTTTGAAATTGGTGAGGGCGATATGAGTGTTACAAAAACTATAAAGAAAGCTAAGGTCGATGATGTGTTAAACTCGAATGTATGGGACGTAGATACTCGGCCACATATAACCGTCGATTATGATAAGTGTAGAAAACTCTGCGATAAAAAGATCTGTACTTATTTATGCCCAGCAGGTTGTTATACGTTGACTGGAAACGAGATGTTGTTCAGCTATGAAGGATGCCTAGAATGCGGGACTTGCAGAATAGTTTGTCCTCACGAGGCAATCAATTGGAATTACCCGCTGAGTGGTAGAGGCGTTCAGTACAGATTTGGGTGATCAAATGATGGGGCTCAACATTATAGTGGCTGTTAAATGGGTGCCCAACACTCAGGTGGTGAACATAGATCCGGCGACAGGAACCCTGATCAGAGAGGGGATACCTAGCATCATTAATCCACACGATTTAAACGCAGTCGAGATGGCTTTGAGGCTAAAAGAACTTTACGGAGGCAAGATTACCGCGCTGAGCATGGCCCCACCGGCTGCTAAGACTGGCCTAGAGTTTGTCCTCGGGATGGGAGTCGATAGAGCTGTGCTAATAAGTGATAGAGTGTTTGCTGGCGCCGATACGTTTGCCACTTCCTACACTTTAGCTCGAGCAATAGAGAGGCTTAAGCCATACGATCTATTGCTTTTTGGGCAAGAAACTATTGACAGCTCTACTGCGCATATTGGTGGGCAAGTGGCCGCTTGGCTAAAACTTCCATACCTATACTACGTGACTGATGCAAAGTACGTAGATGGGGTCATTAGGGCAAAGAGGAAACTGGAAAAAAGGATCGAGACATACGAGCTCCCGCTGCCCTGCCTATTAGTCACAGCGATGAAGAGTAATGATCCTAGACCCGTAAGGCTTTCGTTTAAGCTCAGGGCCAAGATGGAAACACTGATAGATGTGTGGACGAATAATGAGCTAAAGTTAAACAGCGAATGTGTAGGTCTGAGAGGCTCTCCTACAAGAGTTATGAAGTGTATTCCTACCCCATCGATACCTAGGAAAAAGCAGAGGTTCAGCGGGGATGATGCAAGGGAAGCGGCTAGGTGGCTGCTTGATAGATTGGCTGAGGAGGGTGTAAAGATATAATGAGTCCGACAGCTGGATGCCCCGAATGGGAGCCCATAAATAAGAACGACTGGCGCGGAGTCTGGATATTTATAGAGACATTCGACGGCGAGGTCAATGAATCATCGCTACAACTACTTAGCCCGGGGAGGATGATTGCTGAAAAACTCCAAACAGAGCTCTGCGGAGTCATTCTAGGACACGATGTTAAACGATTCTTAATGGAGCCGATATACTACGGAGCCGACAAGGTGATATATGTTGATGATGAGAGGCTCAGGACATATTATCCTGACGTTTACGCAGCGACTTTAACAAAGCTAGTAATGAAGTATAGACCAGAAGTGTTACTGGCAGCAGGCACTCTTAGAGGTAGAGAGATGATTCCATATGTTGCGAATGCCGTAAGAGGCGGAATAACTGCTGACTGTACAGACTTCGACGTAGACACTTCGACGAGGGACTTAATTATGATTAGGCCTCCATACGGCGCAACACTGCTCGCGCATATTAAATCGCCTGAACGGAGACCCCAGATATCGACTGTTCGTCCCAACGTCTTCAAACTTCCTAAGAGAGATGAGAAAAGAAACGGAGATATAATCGAGGAGAGGCTCGAGATCCCGACACCAATGGCGAAGCTAGTTGTCAGTGAGGAGATTAAGACTGAGGAAGTACCGATAGAGAAAGCAGAAGTAGTGGTTGCTGGGGGCAGGGGTATCGGTTCACCAGAAGGATTCAAGCTACTGGAGAGTCTTGCGCAGTTGCTAAACGGCGTGGTTGCCGGCTCGAGAAAGGCGGTTGATGCGGGATGGATCCCTCATGATAGACAGGTTGGACAGACTGGTAAATCCGTAAAGGCCACGCTGTACATGGCCATTGGCATTTCCGGCGCCGCACAGCACCTGTTTGGAATAAGGGAGGCAGTCACCGTCGTAGCGATAAATAATGATCCAGACGCGCCGATATTCGAAAACGCCGACTATGGTATCGTTGGAGACTACAGAGTAATATTACCGGCATTGATTGAAGAAATTAAGAATAGAAAGGTCAAATAAGAAAGATAATTTTCGTACAACTTCATCGTATGAGAAATTGATGGTTTTCTACTATCTGTCTCTGATGTGTGACTTGGGCCAATATTTATAGGATGCTCGATTAGCTCCTTAAAATGACTTGAAGGCAGTAGTGATAGAGGAGTTCGGCAAGGCTAAGCTGGTGGATCTTCCATATCCACGGCCAGAGATAGGCGAAGTGACGATTAGGATGATGGCCTGTGGCATATGTGGGACAGATGTCGAAAAGATTAGGGGTCACTACAGGGGGTCTAAACCGATTATTGGGCATGAAGCCGTCGGAACTGTAGAAGAGACTGGAGGAGAGATAGCTGGTCTGGAAAAGGGCATGCTGGTCGTTCCGCACCACCACGTCGAGTGTGGGAGCTGTTATTACTGTCTCAATGGCAGCGAAACCATGTGCCCAGAATATAGGAAGTACAACTTTATTCCAGGAGGTTTTTCCGAGTTTTTTAAGGTGCCGGCCTGGATCGTAAGCAAGAAGGGTGTTCATGCAATCGTAAAGAATGTAAACGTGGAAGAGGCTACCCTCGCGGAGCCTCTAGCTTGCTGTCTGAGAGCCTTGAGGAGAGTAAGGATAAGGCCAGGAATAAGCGTGCTAGTCATGGGTTTGGGACCAATCGGCGTTTTATTCATAAAGCTACTCAGACATTACGGAGTAAAATTAATCATAGGCTCCGACATAACTGAGTACCGGTTAAGATTTGCAGAGAGGCAGGGTGCAGAAGTAGTTATGAGTAACGATTTAGCAGGCCAGTTACCGTATATTAATCAAAGAGGCGGGGTCGACCTTGCAATAGTTGCGACAGGTAGCATTAAGGGCCTAGCCACTGCGCTTGACTGCACGAGGCCAGGCGGCACCCTCTGTCTGTTTGGGCTGCCACCACATAACTCTAGGCTTGACTATGATGTTAGCAGACTAGTTAATTATGAGCTGTCGATTGTGACGAGCAACGCAGCTTCTGAAAGAGAGATGACCGAGGCATTAGGCCTAATTAGTGAAAAAATATTAGAGGTCGGTGATTTAATAACGCACCGATTAAGCTTGGATAGGTTTGACGAGGCCCTCGAAATATATGACTCAAGAGAATGCGAAAAAATAATTATTACACCTTAATTTGTGAAAATATTTCTAGACAGTAGTTTTAATTGTTAGTTCTTCATATGCCTCTTCAGGTGTTGCATTTTCATGGATTATTCTTCTTATTGCCTTAACCATACCGACTGGATTCTTTGCTTGGAATATATTTCTACCCATATCTACACCAACTGCTCCTTCCTGGATCGCATTGTAGACCATCTTCAATACGTCCATGTCACTTTCTAGTTTTGGCCCACCAGCAATGACTAATGGGACGGGGCAAGTATCTGCTACTCGTGTGAAGTTTTCGCAATAATACGTCTTTACAAAGTGAGCGCCTAGTTCCGCCGCTATTCTACAGGCAAGCGATAAATACCTCGCATCTCTCTTCTCTAGCTCTCTTCCAACTGCAGTTACGGCTAAGACAGGCATCCCATACCTCTCGCCCTCGTCAACGAGCTTAGCAAGGGATGTAAGCGTTTGATGCTCATACTGTGTGCCGACGAATATTGAGAAGGACACAGCAGATGCATTTAGTCTGATCGCCTCTTCTATCGAGGTAATTATCTCTTCATCTCCTAGTGCTGGTCCAGCGATGCTTTCGCCTCCTGACACTCTTAAAACAACTGCAGTGTCGATTGTAGGGTCAAAGCACGTCCTCAGAATACCCCTAGTCGGCATGATGGCGTCGCAGTATGGTAGCAGAGGTGTTATGCTTCGGCGAGGATTTTCCAGTCCAGATATTGGGCCCAAAAAGTATCCATGATCTATTGCCAACATGACCGTCCTTCCGTCGTGCGGCTTGATTATTCTTGATAATCTATTCTTTAATCCCCAGCTCATGTCAATTCATACACGTAGCTAGTGAATATAAATTCTTTCTCTATAGAACCCTTTCCCACTCCTTAATTATGGGTCTTCTAAATCCCAGCTTGCAGTAAGGGTCGTTTCTCGCTATCTCTTCGGCCTCGGAACGACTGCCCACGAGGAGGATATACATTCCACCACTACCGTCAGCGAATCTTCCACCAAAGATTAATCGACCTTTTTTCTTCTGTTCTTCAAGATAAGCAATATGCTCGCTTCTATGTTTTGTCACTTCGCTTTGATCTCCCGTTGGCTCTAAAATGACCACATAATAATGCTGCTCCATTCCTAAACCACAAAATATTACTGTTTGTAGCATAATACAAATTTTTCGATCAGCTCTACCGCCACTCTCAACATTTCTGGATCTACAGCAAACGTTATCCTGAAGTATCCCTCCCCAGCTTCTCCGAAGGCCCTACCCGGCATAGTGACGACGCCCTCACTTCTCAGCAATCCTCTACAAAATTCATAAGAATCCATTTTGACTGGAATTCTCGGAAATATGTAGAAAGCACCTCTTGGAAGCGAGACGTCAAAACCCTTATTTCTTAATAGGTTATATACTATGTCGCGCCTCTCTCTGTAGGAGTTTATGATGAGCTTAATGTTCTCAGCGACGAATGGACTTGATAAAGCATAGAGGGCCGCGTATTGCGCTATGCTCGGTGGGCAAGCATTTATGTATGTCTGAAGTTTCGAAATGTTGCTAATTAAAAAATCATTACCGATGAGGAATCCCAGTCTCCAGCCTGTCATTCCAAAGGTCTTAGAAAAACTATGAACGGTCACTATCCTATCAAACATTGATCTAAATTTATTCATGCTGACAAACTTTCCTTCATAAACAAAATTCTCATACACCTCATCAGAAATAATGTAGATGCCTTTTTCAAGTGCGATGTCAACAAGAGCACTCATTGTCCGATCATCATACACGTATCCCGTAGGATTTGTGGGCGTGTTTATAATAATTAGTTTGGTTTTTCTCGTAATTCTCTTGTTTATTTCTTCTATCTCAGGCTCAAAGTCTTTTTCCAGCTTTGTGGGTATTTCTATTGGCTTACCTCCTAGAAGGCGAACGACTGCTTCGTAGTGAGGATATGACGGCATGGGAATCAATACCTCGTCACCCTCATCAACTATTGATGCAATTAACATGAATAGTGCATTACTAGCGCCGGGAGTTAGAATAACGTTTGAGTAATCTATATCGGCATCCCAGGCAGAGCCGTACCGCTCGGCTATTAGTTCTCTAAGTTGGTGAATTCCCGCTGTGGGTGTATAGCGATTTTTTCCCTCGGCCATTGCTCTGTAGGCTTCCTTTATTATGTCGTTTGGCACGCCAAAATCTGGTTCGCCTATCCCTAGGTTGATGACCGGCCTATTTTTGTCTATTTTATCGAAGAACTCCTCTATCCATCTTGTCTCGATCAAGTCAATATTCCTGGGTATGCCCAACTTTCTCGATGAACTTATAATGAGGCATAAAATCTACTTTTCTCAATTGTCCTCAGCATGCTTATTTAGTGGATAGGTAAGAATATTATGGAAAGATGCAGCTCCGAATAGCAGCGATCCAGCCAAGCGTCACTAGTGATTTAAACGAGAACATAAATGAAATTACACGTTTAATCCAACTGGCAGGTAGCAAAAATGCAGATCTCATTGCTCTTCCTGAATTATGGGTACACTCGACGCCCACCCTCATCATTAATCAACTCGCTGATCATTATCAATCAATTATTGAAAAGCTTGCATCCATTTCTAAATCACTTGAATTAGCCATTGTCGGTGGAGGAATTTATGTCAAGGAAAATCTCCACATAAGAATAGCGTGTCCAGTAATAGATAGTCATGGAGAATTTCTAGGTTTCCAGTATAAGGTTCATCTCTTCAACAAGGAACGAGTTTTATTTAAACCAGGTGATAAATTTGATGTATTTAGAGTGAGTGGAACAAACATCGGCATAGCTATCTGTCACGACATCGTCTATCCAGAGAGTGTAAGGATCCTCGCGCTAAAAGGTGCTGACATCGTAATTAATCCATCCAGAATCATTACGGAGGGAATAAAGCCATGGCACCTCTACGTAATGGCGAGAAGCCTAGAGAACCGGATACCCATAATGGCGCCAAACATATGGATAGAGAAAAGATTTGATGGCGGAAGCATAATTGTGAAGCCAGTTGAAAAAAGGAGAAGTATCTTTATACCCTCGATCAATAGGTTAAGAAATGGCTCGGCAGTCTTGCTAGGAGAAGTGGATACCGAGAAGCTGAAAAAGGCAAGAACCGATAGATTAATGGGCAGGAGACCAGAAGTATATTGCGAATTGATCAGGAATAATCATCAGGGAGATTAAAATATGAGAGAGGATAAAATCTTAAAAAAATTAATGCGTGAAGAATACATAAGTGATGTTAAGCATAGATTTTTAGAAAAAGATAAGTCACTAGATGCCTCGGCATTCGAAGAAGTTTTTGACAAGTTGACCCTATTTACGATATATGAATTGATGAATAAGGGCATAATTGATGAGTTCTACGGAGTCGTGAGTGCTGGAAAGGAATCGAGAATTTATCATGCAAAATCAAAAAACGATGAGGAACTTGCGGTTAAAATCTATCTTGTTAACAATGCTGAATTCCGCAAATCGAGGAATATGTATGTCCTTAATGATCCTAGGTTTAGGAGAATTCCCAATCAACTGAGAGATTTTATATATCTCTGGGCGAGGAGAGAGTACTCCAATCTACAAAGTGCTTATAATTCGGGTATACCTGTTCCAAGACCGATAACTGTTAGCAGAAACGTGCTGGTAATGAGTTTTCTCGGTAGGAATGGTGAGCGTTATCCATTGCTGAGGGAAATTGAAATTGATCCGGATACAGGTGTGATAATTTATGAAAAAGTTGTTGAATACATGGAGAAGTTATATAGATATGCTAAACTCATACATGGAGACCTAAGCGAATATAACATAGTGTTTGATTACTCTGACAACGTATACTTCATAGACCTTTCACAAGCTGTCCACATTTCTCATCCAATGGCGATTGATTTATTGAGAAGAGACATCAAAAATGTAAATAGATACTTTTCCAGTATAGGCGTAGAGACGCTTGATGATGAAGCCCTATTATCTAGAATTATTCAGAAGGAAGAAGAACCATGACCGATCCTTAATCGGGTAATTTCCACACAGTTCTGCCTTCATTGATTAGTTAACCTTAAATTAACGGAGATTAATAATTATGATGTCAAAATGACAATTTGGCACAGTGATTTGCATAAGAGAAAGAAGTCAGGTGGGAAGAAGGGAATACAGCGGAAAAAAAGAAGATACGAGAGAGGCAGTGATCCAGTATTAGTTACGCTGGGACAGCGAGAAATCAAGCTAAAGAGAACTAGGGGTGGGGGTATAAAGATCTCTGTTAAATCAGACAGATTTGCAAATGTCTATGACCCAGTGTCGAACAAGACATCTCGTGTAGAGATAATCCGTGTAAAATCTAATCCCGCTAATAGAGATTTTGAGAGGCGAGGAATAATTACTAGGGGGGCGATAATAGAGACCCCAATTGGGGATGCTCGCGTAACTTCTAAGCCATCATCAGACGGTGTAATAAACGCCGTACTACTGCCTAAACAGTAGAGACTTATGGGTGTGAGGGATTGATAAAGCGCAGCGGCTTCATAGTTTGGCTAACATACTTCGATAAAGGATTAAGTCGGAGTAGGGGAAGACGCGTACCGCTAAACAAGGCTATTAAGTCTCCTACGCAGGAACAATTAGTAAAAGTTGCTGAGAGGCTTGGATGGCAGGTAGAGCCATTGCAGATTAGCCATCCCTCTTATTGGTGGAAAAAATCCTCTGCAGTCCGAGTTATTCCCAATCGACCGATGAAGAAGGAGATGTTATTGAAAATGTTGGCGTCAGAGGCTGTCAAGTCGAAGTGAGTCCCAAATTTAAAAAGGATCTTACTCCTGCACGTCCAAGTGAAAGGATAATACTGCTTGGTAGCTACTTCAGAAAAAGTGATGAAAATCTGATATTATCTGCAAAGATGCTTCCTGATTTGGGAGAAAGAGTTTATGACGAAAAATTAAGAGAAGTAGGATATGTCTCAGGCGTTTTTGGTCGATGTAATAACTTCTTTGTAGTGGTGCGTTGTTTAAAAAGGGAAGAATTCCCACGTAGTAATGAATACTACATCATTAGGAGGAAGGAGACAGACATATTTAGGCAAAAGACTTAAAGTTATTAAAATTTTGTTACCTAATCTGTATATGCTTGGAAAGTTTTATTAATAGTGTTGGTAGAAATAAGTTTAAGGGTGTGCCTGATAGGTGCCTGGAGATCAGATATTAGACTCGCTTGATATTGAGACTCTCATTAAAAAATTGGAAGAAGAATTGTATGTCGCAGACCGCGAGATAGCGACTGCGTTATTTCTAGCCATAAGGATGAGGAAACCGCTCTTGATCGAGGGCGAGCCTGGTTGCGGGAAGACTGAGATTGCGAAGGTCTTGGCGAAGGTTCTAGGAACCGAACTCATAAGGCTTCAATGCTACGAGGGACTAGATGCCTCTGATGCTATCTATGAGTGGAACTATCCCAGACAGTTACTATACATAAAGATGGTTGAGAATAGAAAGGATCCTCAAGAGGTCGAGGAAGAAATATTTAGCGAAAAATATCTCCTTAAGCGTCCACTCCTTAAGGCGCTTCTGAGCGATGGGCCATTGCCCCCAGTCTTACTCATAGACGAGGTCGACAGGGCCGACGAAGAGTTCGAGGGATTTTTACTGGAGTTCCTAGCAGAATTTCAGATAACGATCCCGGAGATAGGCACGATCAAGGCGAGGAATCAGCCAATAGTGATTCTTACATCGAATAGGACAAGAGAGATTGGTGACGGATTGAAGAGACGATGCCTATATCTATACATCTCCTATCCACCAAAGGAAAAGGAGCTAAAAATTTTGAAGCTAAAAGTTAAGTCTCTTGACGATTCTCTCGCAGAGAAGCTAGTAGGGTTTGTTAATTTAATCAGGCAAAGGAGCGATATACTAAAGAAGCCTGGAGTAGCCGAGACACTTGACTGGGCAAAGGCTCTCTCTGAGCTGGGTGCTAGAGAGCTTAACCGAGATATTGTTAAGTCTACGTTATTGTGTCTAATAAAAACACAGGAGGACGCTGCAAAAATTGACATTGATTCTACGCTAAACGCATTGTCTAGTGGTGTTTATTAGTTGTATAGCTTCATCGTCGAGCTGTCAAACGTTTTGAGAAAGCTGGGCATAAGGGTGGGGGTTTCTGAATCTATAGATGCGTGTCAAGCTGTTCAGCTGTTGGCAAATTATGATTACGAAACAATAATGACCGGCATTAAGATAACCATGATTAAAGATCACTCGAAGTATTCGCTTTTTGAAAAATTGCTTAGAGAGACGATTCTTACTATGCTCTATAGGGATGGACAAGCGAGTGGCTCTGGTGTTCAAGAAGAATCCATAAGCGGCTTAACTAGCACTGGGGCATCCAGTCAGGATGTCGGTAGCTCATCAATCGATAAGACTGGAAAAAACATGGTAATGTATAGTCCTGCAGAAGTTCTGCACAAGAGGTCTGTAAAGCCGATAGATATCACTAAGATAAAAATGGGCAGGAGAATTATGAAGCGACTTAGAAGAAAGTTTGCAGTGCTTCCTGGATTGAGATGGAAAGCCTCTAAGAAGGGAGAAATAGACTTTTTGAGGACTTATAGGGCTAGCTTAAACACGCTCGGCGAGATAATTAAAATAAAGAAGTCTGCGAGAATAAAGACCAAGGTCCACCTAGTCGCTTTCCTTGATATCAGCGGCTCCATGGACAGTTATAACGACTGGCTCGTAAGGGCAATGTATCTCTTTAGTAGATTCGACCGTAGATCAGAAGTGTTTGTCTTCAGTACAAGGCTGCTCAGGGTAACTGAGCTGTTATCCGTCGCGTCTCTCGAGGAGGTTCGTAAAAGGCTATCTGAATACGTTGATTTATGGGGGAGTGGGACGAGAATTGGATATTCGTTGAAGACTTTTCTCGATAACTATGGCTCGATGATTAATAAGAACTGGATAGCAATAATAGTAAGCGACGGATGGGACACAGGCGATATCGACCTCCTAAAATGTGAAATGGAGAATTTACGCAGGAAAGTATCAAAGATAATATGGTTGAATCCACATGCCGATAAGCCAAATTTTAGACCATTAACGATAGGCATGCTTACAGCACTGCCATACGTCGATGTACTTGCAGGAACAAGTGTAGTGGAGGATTACAAGTCATTTCTAAAATTCTTCGGAGCATACATAAAGCCTCAAAAGTCAAAATTATCAGTGATGAAGCATGCGTAACAAAGGGATTACTTACTTCACAGAGGTTTCTGAGGCCGTCTCTATGTTGATAAGAAATACATCATTTACTCCAAGAATAGTTATAGGTAGGCCGCGGGACCTCGTAGGTAGACCATTGGTAGAAGATGTAGTGTCACCTGTCGATAGACATCCCTACGATATGTCTCACGTAGACGGATTCGCCATTAGGTCCATCGACTCTATTTCTGCATCTGAAAAATCGCCTGTAAGATTAAAGATAGAAGGTTGCATCAAGCCGTCAACCACGTATAAACCAATTGAGCCGGGGAAAGCTGTCAAGATTTATACAGGTGGATATCTGCCACCCGGAGCCGACGCAGTTGCACCAATTGAAGAAGTAGAAGTTAAGGGTGGTGAGTTGCTAATTTTTAGGCGATACTTGTCTTATGAAAACGTCGATAAAAAAGGAAGTGATGTCAGAAGAGGAGAGATCTTGTCTAGGAGTGGAGAGATCCTTACCTCTACCAAGGCAGCACTATTTGAGGCGTTGGGAATTATGGAAGTAAGAGTTGCTGATAAGCCGATAATAGGCGTATTGGCATTTGGCGATGAGCTAACAGATGATCCTGAAAAAATTAGTGATGGCAAGACGCTTAATTTCTTATCGCCGGTAGTAGAAAATATGCTCGAGAATCTCGGCTGCATTTCCAAATACTACGGAATAACTCCTGACAACGTCGAGTTGGCAAAGAAGAAAATCAAAGACGCATCTAGGGAGTGTGATGCTTTAATCACTATTGGTGGATCTAGTGTCAGCGAAATAGATGTAGCATCAATTGCTTTAAGGGAACTGTCAGATATTTTCGTGAGGGGCCTTAAGCTCCAGCCCGGAAGGGTGGGTGGCTTCGCAATTATGAATGGAAAGCCCATAATTATTCTTCCAGGTCTGATCCACTCAACCATCAATGTTTTTAACTATCTTGCGGCTCCACTGATATGCCACATCCAAGGCATTGACTATCAATCATTGATCGACAAATTTGATGCCAAGCTCGCCCAAGAGGTATCACTACACAAGTGGAAAGGTTTTAGAAGGATTATATGGGTTAAGCTAACCCACCATAACGATGAGTTATTAGCGACTCCACGGCATGGCCAATCATCCCTGATATCGCTCATCAGCCATTCTGAAGGCTATATAGAGGCTCCGCCCGACGTAGAGCGACTTGAGGCTCAAAGCAAGGTTAGAGTTAGTAGGCCGGCCTGGCTTTGGTTTAAAGTCTTGCGATAGTCACTTTCACTTAACTCTGATAGTTTAATTATCAACTTTGCTACTAGTCATGCTGGATTGAGGATCTTCAAGAATGAGGAGAAACTCTCTCCTGAATATGTCCCATCTAGGCTTCCCCACCGAGAAGAAGAGCTCAACCTTCTTACTACCTTCTTCTCGACTCATATCTATGGCAAGAAGGGTTACAGCGTTAGAGTATTGATAACCGGCCCTGTAGGCACTGGCAAGACAGCGCTCTCCAAGTTGTTCGGAACAAAAGCCGAGGAGATGGCTTTACGTTCTGGAGTTTCTCTCAGATACATACATGTTAACTGCAAGATACATTCAACGTTGTTTTCTCTTCTCAAACGCGTTGTAGATGCCTTGAGGGCCCCAATACCTGGTAGAGGATTATCAAACGAGGAGCTCCTACATAGCTTAATGAATTATTTGGAGAATAGGCGGCTGAGCCTAATTTTGGGTCTCGACGAGGTGGACGGGCTTATAAGAGAGGAACCTGAGGCGTTATATCTATTGAGCAGAATATCCGAGGAGAGAAACTCAGTCCCACGACTATCTATTCTAATGATTAGTAGAAATGTCGAGGTGCTGAATATTCTTGATGAGAGTACTAGAAACATGCTTCAGAACAATGTTATATATTTATCAGAGTATACGGCTGAACAGTTAAGAGACATCATTGAGTATAGATGCTCAGAGGCATTTCTTGAGGGAGTAGTAACTCCAGAGGCTCTCAACCTGATAGTAGACATGGCTGCGGAGAGGGGAGACGCGAGATATGCGATTGAGATCCTTTGGAGGGCTGGCAAATTCGCTGAGAACGAGGGAGTCGAGAAGGTATCTCCCGAGCATGTGAGGAAAGCCGCAGCAAGTGTCTATCCAGCCATCAAGAGGGAGAATCTAGCGCAGATATCTCAACACGAGCGCCTCATTCTACTAGCTACTGCTAGGTTGCTGATGAATGGAAACAAATCCTACATTACCTCCTCTGAATTGTACTCAACGTATAAGGTCGTGTGTGAGGAATACAACATCTTTCCTAGGGGCTACACTAGGTTCTGGGAATATCTCCAACGACTCGAGGATATAGGATTCATTAGAATAAGAGTCCTAAGCGAGGGAATAAAGGGACGAAGAAGCTACATCACACTGCCAGAGATCCCAGCATCAATACTAAACAGAGAACTAAAAGCACTACTAGAAAAAAGGAAAGCTACATAATAGCAAAACCTATCATTTTACCTATTTAACACTAATAAGAAAGCTTATATATAGGATTGCAAACACCCTAATCGAGGAAACATGACTAAATCGTACAATCTTTATACAAGGCGTGAAGCCTTAAGCACCGGTGCTAAGGTCGCAATCGGTGTTGTGGGTGCTGCAATAATTGGTGGGACGGCATATGCCTTATATCAGCAAACAGCAGTACCACAAAAAGTTAAGCTAGAATTTACCGTGTGGAATTATTCTGTTGAGACGATACGAGACAACATCCAAAAGTTCATGCAGCAGTACCCGAATATAGAGGTGGTACTCTACGACTTCAACTGGCCCGACTATCCATCAACGATGGTGCAGAGATTCACCACTAAAACACCAACTGATGTCTGCTATAATGGAGAAGACTGGCTGGCACAATGGGCAGAAGCAGGATGGGTCGTGCCGCTACAAGACTATTGGGACAAATACACTGTAAAAAAGAAATTCAATGAGTACGTAAATGATATGGTGCCGTTTGCTAGAGAGTCAATGACGTATAAAGGAAAAATCTATGGACTACCATACTACTCAGACATGTTCACCTTTATGTATAATGATAAGATACTGAAGGATAACGGACTTGAAGTCCCTGAAACATGGGAGGACGTCTTAGACGCGTCGCTGAAGCTTAAAGAGAAGGGCATCAAGTATCCATACATACTTCAGTATCAAGCCACAAATCCGTTCGACTTCTACGCCGTATTCTCAGGAGCAATGGGTAGAGGCGCAAGGCTATTTGATGAAGATTTAAACCCAATATTCGCATCTGAGGATCATCCATTCTACGAGCATCTCCAATGGATGGTGGACGGAATACATAAGTACAAAATCGTTAACCCCGACTATCTAGCTACCCACGAAACTGATGCAGCAAAGAAGATGGGAGCGGGAGAGGGAGCATTTACAGTGCTCGCCAAATATATGTTAGCGGCGATGAATGCGCCTGGCTCGTCTCCGAATGCTGGAAACTTCAGACTAGCACTAATGCCTGGAAAGACACACGAAGCATACGGCTTTGCGAAGATGTATAATATG
Source organism: uncultured Nitrososphaeria archaeon (assembly GCA_964440295.1). Classification (GTDB taxonomy): domain Archaea; phylum Thermoproteota; class Nitrososphaeria_A; order Caldarchaeales; family Calditenuaceae; genus CALIKS01. The sequence continues at coordinate 4,893 of CAYTRT010000024.1, read as the reverse complement.
ACTCGGATGTGCGTAGACAGAGGTGATGCCGCTATCCAAGCCGCCATAACATTCATAGAATACTTCGGCGCTAATGACAGCCCAGTACTTAAGAGATGGGCCGTCGAGAAAGGACTAGGGTTCGGCTTCCTATCGCCCTATAGTGATCCGGACATTGCAAAGTCACTAGTAGAGTACTATGGCCCAGGAGCTGACAAATCGATTAAGGAGCAGGCAGCGATAGCTAAAACGATACCACATCCTGTCTGGTTTGGGCAGTGGGTAGACTACAGTATAAAGGAGGCAATTGCAAAAGCTTTTGCAAACGAAATCTCAGTTAAGGAAGCTGTCGATAGGATGGCTAAACGAGCGAAAGAGCTGAGAGGTTAGCAAAAAATTTTATTATTATTTATGTTACTTATTTTTGGTGATTGTTATGGATAGTGGTGTGGTAAAGAGAACAAAAGTTAAGGAACCATCCCCTTATCTTTTCATACTGCCAACACTAATAATTGTTGGTTTCTTCACTCTGTATCCCTTTTTCTACGCAATATCCATGAGTTTTGTCAGGTATGTTATTTATGAACCACAGTCTATAGGAACCTTTGTTGCGCTAAGAAACTATGAAGAAATTATAAACTCGACCTATTTTGTTGAGGCGATTATTAATACGTTGATATTCACGGCGGTATCAGTTCTCGTCATTGTAGGTGCCGCCCTAATCTTAGCGCTCATACTAAACCAGGGATTGAAAGGATCAAACATAGTTAGAGTAATTATGCTAATACCGTGGGCCATACCTCCTGCTGCAGCCGGACTAATATGGCGATTCATGTTCCAGAGCTTCGGATGGATTAACAAAGTATTAGTCGATTTAGGTATCTGGAGTGAGCCATATTATTTCTTGTCCGCTCCCAGAAGCATCCAGATAATATTTGCAGTAGTAGCGCAGATGTGGCAACAATTACCATTTTGTATACTTTTGATACTGGCAGTTTTACAACTTGTTCCAAAAGATGTTATAGATTCATCAGAATTGGACGGCGCCACAGGACTTTTAAGGCTAAGATACGTGACACTCCCTTATCTAAAATCAGCTATAGCTGTAGTGGCAGCTTTCCAAGCAATCTTAGCATTGACAACATACGACATGGTTTATACTTTCGCAGGAGGGACCTATGGCTTAATTTCATACTACGCATTTGCAGAAATGTTCCAGTGGGGTAATTTTGGTCATGGAGCAGCACTAGCAGTAATCTTAGCCGTCATGACGCTGATTGTCATTTTACTAATCCTAAGAATAGTTCCGCCAGAAAAACTCTACAGATATTCATTCACAGGTGAATAGACATGAAGGTCAGACACTTGGTCAGCTATCTTGTCATTTTTGTCTTCCTACTATTTCTCTTTGTTCCTATAGCTTTCTGCATTATCGGAAGCATTATGCCTGAAACAGAACTACGGTCAGCCCCTGGAAGCAGATTGTGGTTTGCACGAGGACCAACAACGGTGTATTATCAATACGTCTTTCTAGCGCCTTTCGGGCTTGAGTTTCCATCACAAGACCCATACATACGATATGAAATAAGATCGCTAGTAATACTCAATATTGCCTATTTTGGCCGGATCTTGCTCAATAGTGTTATAGTTGCAACAACTGTGGCAGTCACTAACTTCTTTTTAGCATCTCTGGCAGCATTTGCCTTCACGAGGTTTAACTTCAGAGGTAGGACGAGCTTATTTACGTTTGTGTTGATCAGTAGGCTCCTTCCACCTGTAGTGCTCGCTGTTCCATATTATGTATTGATGCAAATTCTTGGACTTGTAAATAATTTAGCATCGATAATACTTGTCCACATTGTATTGTCTCTTCCATTCTCTATTTGGTATCTCGTTCTATACTACCGGACAATTCCAGTCGAGATAGAGGAAGCTTCAAGAGTGGATGGGGCCACCTTATGGCAAACAATTAGATACATCACAATGCCAGTTGCAGGTACAGGGCTAATTGCGATAGCACTATTTTCATTCCTGACCTCCTATAATGAGTTCCTATTCGCTCACTTCCTACTCGGTCGAATAGATGTTCAGACCGTACCGGTATTCGTAGCATCCATGGCAACTGCAACAGATGTGTATTGGGCGATGATGTACTCAATATTAACACTCACAATGCTCCCAATGGTTGTAGCAGTACTATTAATATTGAGGTTCATAAACATCTCGCAGTTGGCAGGAGCAATGAAGTTTTGAAACTTGTATTCACGTTCGAGACTAATAAACATAAATTTAGATGTACCAAATGTGGCAAATGTTGCTACCCAGCTGGACTCACAATCACTAAAAAAGAGTATGAAAATATAATAAAATTTATAAACAATCCTAAAGTATTCAGAAATATTTTAGGCAAACCGTTTTCATACATCTTCGAAATTAGGGGTAGATGCCCATTCTTAACAGATGAGAAATTATGTAGAATATATCAAAATAGACCGGTCATGTGCATTTTATTCCCATTAACAATTGATTGCCTTCCAGATGGTAGATTATTTGTCAATTTTATTAGATGTGAAGGAGATGGTATTGATGATGGTGAATTAGTTAACGAAGAATTCGTTACAAAAGCAATAGACGAAATAAAAAATAGAGAACCTAATTTTTTTGACGAGTTATTAATATATAAACTCTCATGGCCTACTTCGTTTGTTCCTTTTTATTCTTTGAATGATGCTACTTCGTATGAATCGAAGCTGAACTTTAAAAAATTTTTGGCTGATTTATTAAAGAAATATATTACTGAAGGGAATAGTTTTAGAGCTCAGATTCACGCCTATATTCAGACAGCAAAAGCAGGGATAGAAGAAATACTCTATGAAAAATGGAGAAGCTCAGCTATTGTTCCTTTTTTAATACTGGATGAAGACCTGAATTTTTTAAAAGATCAATTATCGAGATATTTTGTAAAAAATTTTCAGCAAAATGTAGAGGAAGCATCAAAGATAATTAATGAATCTGAAAAAACCGCAATGGCTACAGGGATATGTGAGTTGTATTTGGATGGCAGGATTAAGAAAGTAAGGGTTAATGACCTCATAAGGTGGAAAATAAATCTTTACAATGGAAAAGAAGAGGTCAGTGTGAAAGTTTCTCAATTATACTTCAGAAAACGTCTTAATTATGAAGCGCTTTATATGACTGTTGAGTATCTTGCAGAGATATTAACGCGTGTCGGTCTAGGAGGTTTCCCATTAGATGCACCAATTTCCACAACGCTCTCAGTACTAGGAGAATATGTCAACAATATTGAGTTTTACTATAACTTGTATTCCGGCCAGTCAGACGAGATACCTATCGATGTGGTTAAAAAGACGATCCAAGACCTCGACACAAACTTTGCGCTTGGGTCAATTTACATTAAAAGAGTAGGACAATCATTTCCATAATAGTCCATAGCGTAGGTCTAATCTTTATTTATGTTGTTTTCCCTTTTTTGGTTTTTCGCTGGGCTTTGACAGGTTCTTTTGCCTCTTTATCTTCTAAGGATTCAACAGCACTAGTTGTCAATTCATGCTTACTGTTGCCATTAGTCGAAAGGACTGATACCTCTTCCTTATCAAGCTCGTAATATTTAGCGATGCTATGGTTGCCAGAGCTCAACAACGCGCGCATAAATGGTAGCATCTCTGATGCTGCCTTGGCTTGTGATAGTTTTGACTTTGCTGCAATCTTCTTGAGTATGGATCTGATTTTTTCTCTTTTTTCCCGCGTCTCCTGCATAAATCTTATTTTTGACGGAAATTCAAACCTTCCTCCCTTTTCTGCGAGCTTATTCTTGACAATTCCGGGAGCAGAACCGATTATTGGGACGGCGTACTTGATAAATTCCCACCTTTGTAATTTGCTTGCGCGTGAAAGATGAAGATCAGCTAGGGCTAGCCATTGATAAGCTTCATGTAGGGACTGTGGGTCTTTTATCTGGTTAGGCAAATTATCGACTAGCCACGTAAAAAATGTATCCAGATCGACGTCAAGGTTCGACGTCACGTTTCTGCCAGCAATGACGGTAGTAGAGCCAAATGCCTCTGCTAGTGCTTCAAATACGGACTTTGCTCTATCCCTAGTAGATAGAATATTCTTAAGCTGTTCTATCGTCCTCTTATCTGCAGCCAAGAATAACTGCAAGTCATTTATCGCTGATCTTAGATCACCATTGCTGCGTGATGCTATTAGTTTTAATATCTCATCATCAATTTTAACACCCTCCCTCTCCGACAATCTCTTTAGGTAGGAGATAATCTCGGACTGCTTTATATGTGAGAATTTTATCATTTGTGACGCGTTTCTAAGTGCCGCTAATTTCGGATCCCACGGATCGTTGGCTACTAGGACTATCGGAATATTTGTCCGAGGAATAATGCTCGCTAGCGCGTTTATCCCTCCACTCGCCTCTGATCCATAAGCGCCATCCACCTCGTCTATCAGTATAATTCTTTTTCTAGTACCTGCCAACGTTGATTGTTTCGCGGCCTCAGCGACTATCGCCTTTATCTGTTCAGCACCTCTCTTATCACTCGCGTTGACTTCAATCAAGTCATATCCATGTTCTGAAGCGTATGCTAATACTAGCGACGTTTTTCCGACTCCTGGTGGGCCCACTAGAAACGCAGCTTTCTTACTAGGCTTTCCAGACTCCCAAGATTTCATCCATTCTAAGAAGCTAGTTACGGCTTCTTTGTTGCCTATTACTTCAGATACTCTGCGGGGCCTGTATTTCTCTGTAAGTGGTATAGACATTTGGCTATTTCCTCTCTTTAGTCAACGAGTAGAGATAGGACAGAAGCATCATGAATTGAACCTCAGGAGTAGCTCCCTGCGATAAACGATAGTCAACCTCTCCGATGAGTGATATTAACT
>CAYTRT010000023.1:0-21562 GCA_964440295.1 uncultured Nitrososphaeria archaeon | reverse complement strand
TTCTTTCAGCTACAATTTCTATCTCCTCGCCTACCGCTCCAGCATTGATCGCTATGCTTTTTGCTGCTAATTTCATGTGTCCGGCCTGAATACCCTCGGCTGCGAGGGCCCTGAGCGCGGCCAAGTTCTGCACTAGGCCCACAGCCGCCATCACTCTCGCGAGCTCTGCGGCCGACTTTACTCCTAGAATCTTTAACGAGATCCTCGCGAGCGGGTTAGTCCTCGTCGCGCCTCCGACTATCCCTACCGCTAGGGGCAACTCAAGCGTGCCGACTAAGTCTCCATTCTCTGTGAGCTCCCAAGTGCTGAGTGGCTCATACCTCCCGCTCCTCGCCGCGTATGCATGGGCGCCCGCCTCTATCGCTCTCCAGTCGTTTCCAGTAGCTATCGCGACGGCGTCTATGCCGTTCATTATTCCCTTGTTGTGGGTAGCGGCCCTGTATGGGTCTGCTAGGGCGAAGGCGTAGGCCTCGAATATCCCCTCTGCAATTTCTTTACCGCCTACCGATGAGGCGGGGATCCTCGTCTTAGCCCTAACTAATCGTCTATCCGCGAGATTCGAAATGATTCTTAGCCTAAACTTCCCGCCAGTAATCGAGGCTAGGTGTGGAGCGACTGCCTCGGCCATAGTGTTCACGGCGTTTGCACCCATCGCGTCCTTCACGTCGACGTATAGGTGAGCTATTACCATCGGGCCAGCGATTGTCTGGACTACCCTCGCGTCGATGTCCTTTGCTCCCCCTCCCAAGCTGACTAGGACTGGGTCCTTCTCGTTAGCTATCTTGATCAGCTCGTCCCTCATCTTAATTATCTCGAACTTGGCCGCGTGTGGGTTTCTCACGCCCACCAGTTGTATCTGGCCGATCATTATTTGTTCGGATGACCACGTCTCGATTCCTCCACCGTCTCTCGCCCATCTAGCGGCGTTCGACGCTGCTGCAACGACTGAGGGCTCCTCTATCGCCATGGGTATCAAGTAGTCCTTTCCATCGATCAGGAAGTTGACCGCTATTCCGAGGGGCATCTGGAATATTCCCACCACGTTTTCAATCATTCTGTTGGCGGTCGCGAGGTCTAGGCCTCCCCTCAGAAGCATCTCCCGCTCCTCGTCTGTCAGACCAGCGAATTCAGAGACTATCCTGAGCCGCTCCTCTACTCCTAGCTGATAGAACTTAGGAATCCTAGAGGATTTCTCAGACATCAGCTCGTCACCTCTAAAAGGACTATTTACCCAAATATTAATACGTAGTCCCTATGCAATCTTGAGTCCACTACCTGTGAGGAGTATTACTGCATCTTCTCCGTGTTTTATCTTGCCGCTGATTATCCACTTGAGGTATGCTGCATGCGAGGCCGCCGAGCTTGGCTCGACATAGAGTCCTTCCTCCGCGAGCTGTCTATGAGACTTGAGGATCTCTTGGTCCTCAACTATCTCTGCTGAGCCTCCTGTCTCCCTCAGTGCTTCCACCATTTCTTGGAGTCTTATCGGCTTAGTGCTTATCAACGCGTCGGCAACCGTTGTCAGTTCTTCTGGAGGCGTGTATGGCTTATTCATTAGCGCATGATATACTGGAGAGACCTCAACTGGCTGTACGGCCACGATCGTCGGCATAGCGTCAATTACGCCTGAGGCATAGAGGTGCCTGAAGCCGTTGATGACTCCTAGGATCAATGAGCCCGCAGAGGTTGGTACGAAGACAAAGTCTGGAGACTTCCACCCTCTCTGCTCAGCGATCTCGTAGGCGATCGTCTTTGTCCCCTCCTGAAAATATGGATTCCATGCATGGCTGACGTAGAGGCTGTGGAGTGCGGTTTGAGCTGCCTTCGAGACCACTGACACGTCTCCAGGCAGCTTCACTACGCTTGCGCCGTAGGCCATCATCTGTCTCGCCTTGCTCTCCTTAATGGATAGGTAGGTGTAGACTGTGCATCTTATTCCTGCACGTGCTGCGTAGGCCGCTACTGATGAGCCTGCATTTCCAGAGGACTCGATTGAGACCTCCCTGTATCGTTCTCCATCCACTAGGTGCTTTATCGACGTGATGAGAACTGTTGAGCCTCTGTCCTTGTATGAGCCTGTAGGCATCATGAATTCAAGCTTTGCATACAGGCGTGGAGTCCTAGTCGGTATGAGCGGCGTGTATCCCTCTCCCATCGTGATGATTTCGTCATGTGGTGCGACCGCCAAGAATCTTCGATATCTCCATAATGAGTGGTCTGCAAGTATGATTCCCCTAGGATCGAATGGCTCTTCAAATATTATCTTGTATGGATATCCGCATCTTGGACATTTCCAGTCATCTTCATTCTCTTGTGATGAGCCGCATCTCGAACAGACGATCTTATACATCAGCGTCAAGACTGGCCGGGGCATTATTTATTGATAAGTTTATGCGTAGCGTGATTAGTAGCGATACTGCTCGACGTTACTTCTTGTTATGCTTCTTGATATGTTATTAGTCCTAGCTTGTTTAGTTCCTCTGTTAATTTATTGATCGCTTCGTATACTTCGCGCTCGTATTTTGCTCCAGTGCACACCAGCTTTCCGCTCGCAAACATCAGTATGACTACCTTGGGCGATGACATTCTATAGATCAGGCCTGGAAACTGCTCAGGCTCGTACATCACGTTCTCGAGCTTCTGCGCTGCGTTCTCCAAGTTTATCTGGCCCTTGAGATCGATAGATGCCACTATGTTCTGAATCTCTATTATAGGCTCCTCGCGTATCAGGAAGTTATACTTCTTCAAAAGCTTGACAACAGTCTTGACGGCCTTGATCGCCTCCTCCTCACTCTTAGCTCCAGTGCACACCATTTTTCCGCTGCTGAATATCAGGGTGGCCGTTTTCGGTTTTGCTAGTCTAAAAACAAGCCCTGGAAACTGTGCGGGCTTATACTCAACTTCTGGAAACGCGTTCTGGATTGCTTGAAGGTCAAGCCTCTGATTAAGAGTCACTGAGGCAACCACGTTTTGAATCTCAATCTTAGGTTCGGGATATTTTGAGGACATCTCTATTTATATACCCCCTTATAAAACAGTAACGAGTTGTATTTAAGGCTTGAAAACAGTACTCAGAACAAAATGCTGAAAACAGCACTGCTAATTAGCCGTCTATCGCCGGGGCTTCTTCACCTTGCCAAGCACTAGGAGCTTTAGAGGTACTCCGTTAACCATGCTTACCTCGTATCTGACTCCTGGCAGGTCGCCGTAGCTCTTTCCGAGCGTACCTCCTATTCCTTGAATAATGACTTCGTCGTGCTCGTCGACTACATTAAGAGCTCCGTCGCCGGGTAAGAACGCGGTGACTACTTTACCGTTCTTGATCAGCTGGACCCTCACGCATTTCCTGACAGCGCTGTTTGGCTGCCTAGACTCGATTCCCTTTTTCTCGATGACGATTCCTCGGGCCATCGGCGCTCCCTCTAGTGGGTCAAACTTTTCCTTGAGCTTCAGCATTCTCACTCTGTATTTGCGTTGACTCCATCTGAACCTCTTCCTGATCTTTATCAAGCTTCGCGCTGCGTATTCTCCGTTTCCCATTCTTCCAGAATTGTTGATGGTGGATTATTTAAGGCTTAACGCCCTCTGCCAGCAATCATTTGTAAGTCGACTTGAGGTATGGAATCACGTCCCTGCCATACATCGCTATCGTTTTACGCTCGTCCGGACTCGAGCTCGTCACATGTATGTTCCTAAACCCGAGCTTCATGTAATGCTCGATGTGTCTAATGTGGTCCTCGGGTGAAGTCCCAATCAGCCACGCCTTCTTCAACGCCTCGTTGCTGACGAGATTTCCATATGACTCTATCTCACGCGGATCGTAGATCGGATACTTGAACATGAATGGCAGAAGCGTCGCAGCCCAGCATTTAACTGACCTGAAGGCTGCGTCATAGTCTTCATGATATGAGACATAGACCTCGACGGCCATGTCTATCTCCTCCATGCTCCTGCCGGCCTTCTCAGCACCCCTCCTCACGGCTGGGAAGAGCACATCGCGGTAATGAGACTCCTCGAGTGGGATCGTCAGGAATCCATCGGCCAATCTTCCAGCAAGCTCAGCCACCGTCGGGCCACTGGCAGCGACATAGATAGGAATAGGCTCGCTGGGACGAGTGTAGAGGTTTGCCTTCCTGAGAGTGTAGAACTTGCCTCTAAAGTCTACGAAATTCTCAGTCCAGAGCTTCCTTATCACCGTGATGGCTTCCTCAAGCATCTCGACCCTCGTCTTAAAGGGCGGCCAAGAACAACCAACAGGCATCTCGTTCATCGCCTCGCCAGTACCGAGGCCCAGAAAGATCCTGCCCGGATACATCGAGCCGAGCGTCGCGAAGGCTTGAGCAACAATCGCTGGGTTATACCTCATCGTCGGGCAAGTGACGCCAGTGCCGAAGGAGAGTTTCTTGCTCCGCTCAGCGGCTGAAGCTATCCAGACCCATGCAAAGCCGCCGGCCGCGTTCGTGTGGAACCATGGATGGAAATGGTCACTAACCCAGACCGAGTCGAAGCCAGCCCTCTCGATATCATCTAAGAGGCTGAGGAGATAGCTTGGCTGATACTGCTCCATCGATGCAGTAAACCCAATCCTCAGACCAAACCGCGACATTGAGGTAATTCTTCTCGAACAGAAATTTATCTCTTCACTGGCCTAAGAGGAGGATCGAGGCTCCGATGCCTATCAGCAATATCCCTAGGAGCTTCTTGACCGAGTCCTGTCTAAGCCTCTTAGACCCAAGATAGCTGCCGAGAGAAGCGCCGAGCACGATGAGCGGCAAGAGCACCAAGACAATGGAGGAGGGGCTCTTCGGCACATTCCCAGCTAGGGACTTGCCGAAAAGGCCTGAAAGCGAGTTGAGCAGTATGAAGAGCGTGGTCGTCGCGGCGGTCTGTTTTGGCAGTGCATCCGTAGAGAGGATTAGGAAGGGCGAGAGATATATGCCCCCACCGATGCCCGTCATACCTGCTAGGAATCCGATGGCTCCGCCGACAAGAATCCTAACAGCGGCGTTTATACTCCTAGTCCTTAGGGGGGCAGTAGCGACTAGCGCGGCTATTCCAGAAAGGATGATTGCGCCTCCCATTATGATTCTCAAAGTCTCTTCGTAGATCCTTAGCTGTCCGCCGAGATACGCGAGTGGTACCGCGCCGACTAAGTACCACGCTAGGCTCCTCTCAAAGTGTATGCGCCAGCGGACTAGGGATGTGGCTGCGGAGATGGAGTTGAAGGCTAAGCCGTAGAAGCTTGCCTCGCCGGGGGAGTAGCCCTGCAAGAGTAGCATCGCGATGAAGGCCGAGCCGCCTGCAAAGCCAACAGAGGTGTATAAGACAGGAATGGCGAACATTAGCAGCCAGACTATGAATTGATCGAGGATGCTCAAGCCTAGATGTTTCTCCCGTCTTTGTGACTAATATGTCTTGGCCCTCCATAGCGGTATTCCCGCCCTCTCCACTTTAGCTTCACTCCAATCCATCGATATCTAACAGCGACGGAGAAAAGCACGCCGACAATTACTAAGAGTGAGAAGACAACGAGTGGGAAATAATAGATCGGAGCCCCAAGCCTGTCCAGCTCGTAGGCCTGTATCGTGAAGATGAGCGACAGAGGCAAGATCATGAGAAGTGTCAGGAGAACCGACACGCTGGCCACCAATGGATAAAATGCAAGAATCAACGGTAGCACCATGAAGACCAGCCCAGCAGCGAGGTACTTCCACAGCTTCCTCGGTCCGGCCGACTCGGCATACTCCGTAAAGAGTCTGAGGAGCGCGTTTACGTAGCCGCCGAAGCTCTCGTTGAACTTTGCCCTCAATCTATCACGCGCGTCTAGCAATACAACTCTGAAGCCCATGGCCTTCGTAAGTTCTCCTAGGTTCTTGTCCTCTAGTATGCGGCTCCTCACCCTTGCGTGTCCTCCGACTGACTCGTAGACACTCCTCCTGAAGAGCATGTAAGCCCCGTAGAAGAATGCCAGCGGATCATTAGGATTGTTGCTCCTGCGGGGAGGGGTCAACACGTACTTCAAAGCCACTAGGGTGGGCAGTATGGTCCTTGAGGCAATAGAACTCGAGTCAAGCGTTGGAATCAAGGAGAGAGCGTCCACCCGGTTCCGGATGGCATACCCAAGCGTGTCCCTGATGACGTATTTATCCACGAAGAAAGTATCTGCATCGATAAACAATAGCCAGTCGCCGCTAGACTCTAGATATCCATGGTGGCATGCCCAGCTCTTGCCTACCCAGCCCTCTTCGGGTCTTCCAAGCCTGACTAGTCTCAACCCGCAGCTCAGATATTTCTTCAACAGGATCAAGGATGTATTGTCCTCCGAGGCATCATCTACGACAATGACTTCCTTCTTCACACCTACTTGGCTTAGCACTGCCTCAATGCATTTCGAGATCGTCGCTTCTTCGTTTCTTGCTGGAATAATCACTGAGACCAGTGCGTCCTCGTTGGTGGCTTCAACTCTATCAAGCCTAACGAGGTAATTCTCTTCCCTGACTCTTCTCCGTATAAATATGATGAAGACGGTCGTTAAGAAGAGCGACGCCGCCGCGGCCGCATACTCTATCATTCTTTCCGAGATGAATTCTGTCCGGTAAATATAGATTGACTGATTAGTTAGGTACATCTTAAATAATGGCTCTACGATTAAATAAGACGCATGAGTACCGATAAGGGTGAGAGACCCACACTCGAGAAGGTTATGGAGGCGTTGAAGACCTGCTATGATCCAGAGATCCCGGTCAACATCGTAGATCTCGGATTGATATATGACGTGCAGATTAGGGATGATAACTCGGTCTACGTCAAGATGACGCTTACCGCACCCGGATGTCCAATCGGCTTCTTCCTAGTCGAGCGAGTCAAGGAAACGATAAAATCAGCCCTCCCATCAGTCTCTGAAGTAGAGGTTGATTTGGTTTTTGACCCGCCTTGGACTCCTGACCGAATGTCTGATGAAGCGAAGGAGTTGCTTGGGTTCATCTAAGACAAAATAGAAATACCGCAATATGCTTCGTTATTGTTTGGGCTTTCAGATTGGCTCGAGACGGCCGGAAACTAGCACCCTATCTATCAAAAACTAACAGCGTGGCCTATAAGCATCTTGTTAAGAAACTCACGGTCGAGACGCTCTGGATATACGTGCTCTCCCTACTCTCGGAGGGGCCATTGTATGGGTACGAGTTTCCGAGTAGGATCGAAGAGAAGTTTGGCTTTCGGCCGAACAAGATAACCTGTTATGTGGTTCTTTATCGATTGAATCAAGAAGGGCTGATAAAGGAGGAGAAGACTATGCATAGCAGCGAGGGTCCGGTGCGGAAGTACTATCAGATCACTGAGAAGGGACTGAAGGAGCTTCAAAACGCAGTCGCTTTTTTAAGAGGAGTTTCAGAGGTCATTATGCCAAGCTAATGGTTATTTAGTAGTCTATGAATATAAAATACTATGCCCAAGGTCAAGGTCGCGATAGTCGGGGTGGGCAACTGCGCCTCCGCCCTTGTTCAAGGAGTTGAGTATTATAAGGATGCTCCAGACGACGAGTTCATCCCAGGACTAATGCATGTCAGGCTCGGAGACTATCACGTGGGAGACATAGAGTTTGTCGCGGCCTTCGACATCGATAAGAGAAAGGTGGGGAAGGACCTCTCAGAGGCAATATTCGCGCCCCCAAACTGTACATACAAGTTCGCAAACGTGCCCAGACTCGGGGTCGAAGTCATGAGGGGCATGACTCATGACAGCCTCGGAAAATACCTTAAGGAAGCGATCATCAAGGACGAGTCGCCAACCGTCGACGTGGCTGACGTATTGAAGTCAAATGGCACTGACGTAATGATTAACTTTCTCCCGGTAGGCAGCGAGTCGGCCACTAAGTGGTACATCGAGCAGGCGCTCGAAGCAAGGGTCGGAGTGGTAAACGCCATACCAGTATTCATCGCTAGGGAGCAGAGATGGAGGACCATATTCGAGAAACGCGGAGTACCCATAGTGGGCGACGACATAAAGAGCCAGCTAGGAGCCACCATACTTCACAGGGTATTGGCAAGACTCTTCGTCGAGAGGGGCGTCAAGATAGACAAGACATACCAGCTAAACTTCGGCGGAAACACAGACTTCCTAAACATGCTTGAGAGAGAAAGACTGGCCTCGAAAAAGGAGTCCAAGACTACAGCGGTCACATCGATAATCCCCTACAAGATTAGTGAAAACGATATTCACATCGGTCCAAGCGATTACGTGCCCTGGCTCGAGGACAGAAAGTGGGCGTACATAAGAATCGAGGGCAGAAACTTCGGCGGAGCACCACTCTCGGTAGAGGTGAAGCTCGAGGTCTGGGACTCTCCCAACTCAGCAGGCGTGGCGATAGACGCAATCAGGTGCGTAAAGATAGCGCTTGACAGGGGAATATCAGGCGCCCTAATCTCGCCATCAGCATACTTCATGAAATCACCGCCTGAGCAGTACCCAGACGACATTGCTAGAAGAATGGTAGAGGAATTCATAGAGGGAAAGAGGGAGAGATAGTCTAGTTTTGCCGCTGAGCGCTCCACCAGCTCGAGAGCCTAGAAACAATCATCTTCGCATAGTCTGGATTTAGCTTACTGTACTTGACGACTTCTAGCAGCTCGTAGAAGAGCTCTTCTGTCCTCTCATCGTTTTGTCTCGGCTTAAAACTAGTGAATAGGTCAGCCCTATCAATGAGTGACGGAGTGACTCCCATTAGCCTGTTTGCACAGATGGCGAGAAACCTCAGTGTCTCAGCGCCTATTCCCTTAACCGATAATAGCTCCTCGAAGTTTCTGAATGATAGGTTGTGGAGCGAGCTTATGGTTTTCCAGCTTACCCTGAGCGGCATCTTGAGCGGATTCTCCTCGCCGACTTGACCGCCATCGATCAACGAGTTCAGTGTAGCCTGTGAGGGAGGGACAACAGCGTTGAAGACATTTCTCAACCTGTTTATTGGAAGCGTCAGCGTCTCTATGGTAGCGTCGCGTAGGATGGAGTTCTCGTGAAGCGTAAAGTCGAGCGAGTACTTGTTTATCACGTCTGATAGTAGCCCTGTATGTGGCTCGTCTACGAAGCTCCTACGCTCCACCCTGCCGGAGAACCAGTGATAGATTCGATTAAGCGTCGACTTGCTCCCCATCTGGACAACTGCCCACGTAGCGTTACGTGAAAATATGAATACGTGGAGCCAGAGCCTGTAACCGTCTTGGACAGCCGCGTCGTCAACCTTAGCCACTATTCTGCTGCAATAAATCAGCTTCTCAATAGCTATCGGCGCGAGGCCCATCTGGTCGCCCAACCGCTCAATCTCCTTGGGAACGACGAACCTCTCAGTAAAGGCGCCTCCAGCGACGCCTACTCCCATGTCAGACGTAAGTGAATCCTTCAACGCGGTCAGGACATATAGCACGGAGTTAGCGCTGTAGTCCTCCAGTCCAGCCGATATGCATAGGGCCGAGAACCCTGCAGGATTACCGACTAGTTCTACAAACTCGTCCTCACCAAAATATCCTATAAAGGAGTCCGTGATGATTCTCATGTTGAGGAGTACTCTATTATACTGTTGTCTGTTAAGTCTGTAGGTCGAGCCCTCGAGCTCTCTTACTCCGGACCTATACAAGCTTTCAAGACGATCGTGCCGCCGATATATATCTTGTTGGCTAAAAAATTTTGTAGAAATTTAACAAAAATAACGTAACACTACGAGAATAATACGTTAAATCTTGATCTCGCTCTCCATCAATAGTTTCTTCAGCGGGATGTCCTCGTAGGTACCGTCTGGATATTTTCTCCTGATTATTATTGGTAAGACGCCGCTCTCCAACTCTCTCTTCGCGATCGTGAATGGCGTATCATCGGGACGCGGCTCTACGAGTGGAAAAGCACCTAGAGATAACTGTAATGCCCTGCTGCCAATTATCCTCGTAATCTCGTACTTTGTTAATCCTTTATGCAAGGTAGTCGGCCACTTAGTCGAAACTACTGCTGCTCTCTTCTCCTTTCTCTTCTTCTTCTTTTTCCTTCTTCTTTCCCTCTTTCTCAGAGAGCTTTGAAGCAGCGATTATGTCGTCGATCTTGAGTATCATCGAAGCAGCCTCGATCGCAGACTTTATCACTTGCTTCTTCACGAGTACTGGATCGATGACGTTCACCTGCATCATGTCGTAGAGCCTGTTGTTCAGAACGTCGACGCCGTACCACTTGTGTCCCTCCTTGTGCTTTGACCTGAGGCTGACGATACTCTCGATTGGGTCGAGGCCAGCATTCTCGGCCAGCTGGATTGGCACGACCTCAATTGCCTCGGCAAACTTCTCGACAGCGAGCTGCTCCTTTCCAGGCAGACTCTTAGCGTAGTCCCTCAGGTGAAGGGCTACCTCCACCTCCGGGGCGCCGCCGCCAGCAACTATCTTTGGCTCCTGCAATACGTCCTTTACCACGTTTATCGCGTCCTTAAGCGACCTCTCAGCCTCGTCGACTATTCTCTGAGTGCCTCCACGTATAAGAATCGTCACAGACCTCGGATTATCGCATCCCTCAACGAAGACCATCTTGTCCTCGCCGACTCTCCTCTCCTCGACGAGGGCCGCCTTGCCCAAGTCCTCAGGCGTAATGTCGTCGATCCTGCTGACGACGCGGCCGCCAGTGGCCTTCGCGAGCTTGTCCATGTCGCTCTTTTTGATCCGCCTGACCGCCATTATTCCCTTCCTCGCTAAGAAATGCTGTGCTAGGTCGTCGATGCCCTTCTGGCAGAGAACTACGTTGGCGCCCACTGAGGCTATCTTCTCGACCATCTGCTTCAGCATCTCTTCCTCTTGCTGCATAAACGCCCTCATCTGCTCTGGAGACTCGATGTTTAGCTTCGCGTCAAACTCCGTCTTCTCGATCTCGAGTGAAGCGTCCAATAGGGCTATCTTAGCATTCCTCACGAGCTTTGGCATGTCTGGATGTACGACCTCCTTATCCAGCACTATTCCGTCTATGAGTTTAGTGTCCATGATAGAGCCGCCCTCCTTCTTCTCCAGCTTGATGTCGTCTAGATCTACCTTGAGCTTACCATCCGCCTTCTCCGCGACCTTCAACACCGCATTGACCGCGAGCTCAGCCAAGAAGTCGGCATACTCAGAGACGAGCTTGCTGATAAGCGCGGTCTTCGCTATCCTGACGAGGGAGGCCTTGTCGTTTACGTTTACCTCCTCTCCCAACTTGTCTAGGTACGCGATTGCCTCTGCCGCTGCCTTCTTGTATCCCTCGATTATGAGTGATGGGTGGACCTCCTTCTCGATGAGCTCCTCAGCTCTTGCCAACAGCTCGCCTGCAACCACGACGCTCGTGGTTGTTCCGTCTCCGACCTCCTCGTCCTGTGCCTTAGCGACCTCTACCAGCATCTTGGCCACAGGGTGCTCGACGTCCATCTCCTTAAGTATCGTCGCGCCGTCATTCGTTATTACTATGTCTCCGAAACTGTCGACAAGCATCTTGTCCATTCCCCTCGGCCCAAGCGAAGACTTCATGGTCTCGGCTATCACCTTGGCGACCATTATGTTAGCGGACTGTGCTTCTCTACCCCTGGTCCGCTGTGTTCCCTCCTTCAGGATTATAACTGGAGTTCCCTGACTACCTGGTACTGCAGCCATTCCAGATTCACCGGTAGTTGATATATATGACCCTTTTTATAAACTCTTCATAGCCAACTAATTACTCGTCGTTTTGAACGAAGAATTTTTGCGATTAGATGGTTAGCTAATCTTTCTTATCCTAATTTTTCGACGAGAGACTTAGCTAGTGTTTATATGTGAGGAGAATTAAGTAATTAGTCGACTCATCCATGAAGTTGATTAGTGTGAAACTTCCTGAGGCTCTCATCGAGGGTATGGACGAGCTGGTAAGAAGGGGGGTGTATCCCAGCAGGTCGGCAATACTGAGAACAGCGGTGAGAGACCTATTGAAACGTGAGCTATGGAATCAGTGAGGCGATGAGGACTTTCTGGACGGCATGAGCCACGGAGGCACGTCTACCAAGTTTATTATCCTTGCGTAGAAATACTTCATGTCAGTGACGTAGTTGGTGAAGCTGACATCTTCTCTTCCGCTTGAGGTTATGTATCTTAGAAAACCGCCGCGTGGTTCTTCTGCTTCTTCTACATAGACAAATACGGGGAGGGCATTTGCTTCGTAGTAGTCATAGAAGGGTGCGAGGACTCCGAGGATGTAGCCCTCGCCCAGCCTGAACTTCCATATCGGAGGTGCACCGACTCCGTCCGTCATAATTAAGAGGAGCCTGACAAGCGCGTTTATGTCTTTGGCCCTTGTCAGTATCGGCCTGACTATTCTTCCGCCTCTCTTTCTCTTGAGTGCTTCTTCGAGGAATCTGGGAGGCGCGGCTGCCTCCACGATTGCTCCATAGATGTACTTTGGGTCGTCGTTGGAATTGGTTAGGAATGCCTCCTCTGTCCCGATGTTTATGTACGCGATGTATGCGGCTGACTCATCACTTACAGGGAGACGTACGTAGGAGAATATTGGGAGATTACCCTTCCAGTATGGTATTGAGAAAAGGCTGCCTAAGATTCTTGCATCTCTGTATCTGAACATCCAAAAGAGGGTCTGAGTATCGGGCCTGTTTAACGTAAGGCGGGCTAGGTTAGTTAGGTCCGACACCTCCAATGCTACAGGTGGCTTCAGACGCTTTAGGTCCATCAATATACTAGCCATCTCCCTCTCTATATGAGTGTTATATTGCTGTCTATTCAGGCTCATGGTGAACCGCATAAGCTATACATCATTTATAATAAACAATCCTCCACATGAAACGACAATTCCTACATAATATTTACAGCTCTTCAGAGTAGATGACTCATGAACGGCATTGCAGCTCAACGACTCTAAAGGTAGGGTTTATGGATATGTTAATATACCATGAATCATGGTGAGTATTGTTGCTGCGTAAGGGTCGTAGAGCCGTATTTATCGGGAGATTCCAGCCATTCCATCTAGGACACCTTGACGCGGTAAAGCAGATTCTTCAAGAAAACAGCGAGCTTATCATCGCGGTGGGTAGTGCGCAGTACAGCTACACGCTGGATAACCCATTCACGGCGGGTGAGAGGATAGAGATGATCAGGATCGGTCTTGAGGCGGCTGGAATAGACCTAAGAAGAATAATGATAATTCCGGTACCCGATATTGGTGAGCACTCAATCTGGGTGGCGAGGCTCAAGTCCATGCTGCCGCAATTCGACGTCGCGTATACGAATAACCAGTTCGTAAAACTCCTACTGGAGGAGCAAAACATAACGGTGATAGAGCCGAGACTACTTAACAGAGAAGAATTAAACGCGACAAATATCAGGAACCTAATGATCAGTAACGGTAATTGGCAAAGTCTGCTCCAGCCCGAGGTGGCGAGATACATCGAGAGGATAAGAGGAGACGAGAGAATTCGTAAGATCGCCTCTAGTGATCAAAAGCAACAGGCGAGGTTCGCAGCCCTGTAGTACGAGAGGCGAAACTATTGAGGGATGTGCTTGAAATCAAGCTAGAGGGAATGAATCAACTATCAATCGTATTCGCTTACCTCCTATCTGATAAGCTGACTGAGTATAATGCCTTCGCATTCATCAAGAAGGACATAGTTGCTGTTGACCTATCGCACGCCTCCAAAACTCTGACGCTCAACAAAATGATAGAAATTATTCACGACTGCATGAATAGCCTAGACCTCAAGGACAACTACACACTGTCAATCGAGTATGATAAGCTTGTGATTGAAATCACTAACCCAGCCGTCATCGAGGATCTGTCCCGAAAATACAGCAGCACGCAGGGACAGCTATACATGTGTCCCCACTGCGGCTACGTAACCCCTTACCCAGAGCTGCTCAGAGAGCACATCAAGATACACTACTTATTATGAATCGTGAGGCCTATACGTCCCACTCTACCGGGATGAATCTCTCTCTGCCTATCGATCTTGGAGGTGTACCTACTATCGCCATCTTATATCCACAGCTCGGGCATCTATTATCTTTAGTTAGCCTCCACCCAAGTATGTCGAACCCATACCTCTTAACGACCAACTGGCCGCATCCGGGACAATAGGTACTCTCATAGGGATGACCGGGAACATTTCCGAGATAGACATAATTCATCCCCTCTTCTCTAGCGACCTTCCAGTGCGCCTCAAGTGTCTCGACCGGCGTCCATGATAGATGCATCAGCTTGTAGTCTGGATGAAACCTAAGGAAATGTATGGGGACATCTGGGCCGAGATTGTCGTGAATCCACCTCACGAGTCTCCTCGCAGCATTTAAGTCGTCGCCAATCTCTGGGACCACCAAGTCAGTGATCTCGATGTGCATTCGAGTCTTGTCGCGAATCTCTATGAGTGTCTGAAAGACTGGCTCAACGTCTGGGATGCCGATGTATTTCCTGACAAAGTTCACCTCGCCGTTGCCCTTGAAGTCGACAGTAGCGGCGTCTAGGAACTCTGAGGCATGCTTAACAGAGTCTGGCGTCCAGTAGCCGTTAGTGACGAATATGTTGAAGAGTCCGTGGCGATGTGCCAACACTCCGACGTCGTGGGCGAACTCCATAAATATTGAGGGCTCGTTGTAGGTGTAGGCGATACCCTCCGAGCCGTACTGAATAGCCTTCTTCACGACGTCCTCAGGCGAGACCTCGACGCCCTCTATCCTCCTCCTCTGGCTGATGTCGAAGTTTTGGCAGTACTGGCAGAGCCAGTTACATCCATTTGTAGCGATGCTGAAAACCCTAGTGCCCGGCATGTAGTGGACGACTGGTTTCTTCTCGATTGGGTCTACGTGGCTCGCAATCACTCTACCGTAGACGTATAGGTAGAGCTTTCCGTCGCTGACGCCTCTGACTCCGCATAGGCCCGTCTGGCCCTCCTTCAGCTGGCAATACCTAGCACATGCAGTACACTTTATACGGTCATTAACACGAGTCCAGAGAACAGCCTCCCTACCAATAGTTCCCATTCAATCTATAATGTATTGCAGAGATCTTTTAAGGCTTTTGGAGTTATCCAGATAGGCTGATAAAACTACAGCTCCTAAGCTATTCAGTTCTATCCATCAGGCCAGGCCAATCATCCATTCTCTGCGTCGACCTAACAACATGCATGCCGCTCTTCTCAAATCTCCTGAACGTCTCGTCGGCTAGTTCAGTGTAGTCGACCACGCCCTTCACAACTACTGGCGAGGTGCAGTCCTCCAGTAGGTAGACCTTTTCTAGCAGTGAGGGATCAATGTCACTGAAGTGTTTCTGGAGGTCCTCGACTGTCCAAGCCACGCAATGGCTCTTAGCCTGGCCCGCGATGATTACTGCGTCAAAGCTGGCCAAATAGTTTATCAACTCTACGTCGAGCGATCCTATCTCCTCGCCGTCTGGCCCCGATCTGACTTCTGGGCTGAGTGCTGAGTAGTGCTCGGTCAGTGGATTGTTGCCCTTAATTCTGAATAGGGGCTGGCTTGACCTAGCGATGCTGTGGAAGAATACTGCCTCTTCTATTGATGGGACGAGCGCGTGCCCAATACTTCCGAGCAACGAGTGGTAGGGCCAGATGGTCAGCCTGTACTTTCCACCCCTCTCGAGCGTCTCGACGTAATGGAGTAGATACCTCTCAGCGTACTCCGGAGAAATCCTCAGCACTCTGCAAGCCTCAGGGCTTATTCTCCACTTACCAGCCCTCACATCATCGGCCGTGATTACTGAGTAGGGCTTCGGATGACGCCCCGCCTCGTTGACGAGGAAGACGGAATGAAATATCTGGAAGACCTGATGAGTATCAAGCGTTGCGACTATCTGAGAAATGTTTGGAAGATTCCTATAGATGAACCTGCATAGCCTCTTGTTGTCTTCGACCGCTCCTCTACCGCTTCTGCCCGCCACAAAGAGCTCAAACTCAGGAATGCAGAAAGAGTTCTGCACGTCTATAAGCACCAGGCAAGTCCTAAACTCGTCGCTTGACGACGGAGGTATTCCATACGTTTTAGCCCAGTCCTCAGCCGTTGCGGCCACTTCGCTGTAAGGCACCCGCCACACCGTGCCCACTTTCTCCTCGTCAAAATGTGGTGGTATCGGCGTCTCTCTAAACCTCATCAAGTCCTAAATCACCGCGTCTCAGATATATATCTTGAAGCTCGTAAAACCCTGCGTATATCTAAGGTTTTGCTGATCGGGAATAAGCTTTTTTATCGGCTGAGTTGTTTTAGAATCAAAATGAGCGCCAAGAAGTCTCCGAGGTTTTATCTCGCAAGTGAAGAATCAATCCTCAGAGGAGACGTGACTGATGTTTATTTTCTGAGGGCCAGAGAGGTGCTTAGCAGGATAAGCGCGTCTGAGAAGTTAGTGACCGCGGACGTACACTCCTATGGCTTTCCCGAGGGATATGGGTGGGCAGTACTGGCCGGCGTGGAGGAAGTTGTCAAGCTCCTAGAGGGGAGGAAGGTAGACGTGTACTCGATGAATGAGGGCGAACTGTTCAGGGCATATGAACCAGTGATGGAGATAAGAGGACCCTACATAGACTTCGGAGTCTACGAGTCAGCAATCCTCGGAATTCTGAGGCATGGAACGAGCGTCGCAACGAAGGCGGCGAGAATCAAGCTACACGCCCTGGACAAGTCGGTAATCTTCTTCGGAATAAGGTGCGTCCACCCTGCGATTACTCCATTCATCGACAGGGCAGCGTTCATCGGCGGATGCGACGGAGTCTCAGGAGTCCTCGGCGCGTCCATGATAGGCGAAAAGCCCACCGGCACTATGCCGCACGCTTTGATCCTAGTTGCGGGCGACCAAAAGCTGGCTTGGAAGGCCTTTGACCAAGTAATGCCGAGCGATGTTCCCCGAATTGCTCTCTGCGACACGTTTCTAGATGAGAGGGAGGAATCATTGTTGGCGGCTGAGACGCTTGGTGAGCGTCTCCATGGAGTCAGGCTGGACACGCCCGGCTCGAGGAGAGGAAACATGAGGCAGATTGCTCAAGAGGTGAGATGGGCTCTAAACCTGAGGGGTTATAGAAACGTCAAGATATTGATAAGCGGCGGGATCGATGAGGACGACATCGTGGAGTTGCACGAAGTCGCTGACGGCTTTGGCGTAGGGACATCGATAGCATTTCCAAAGTCAATAGACCTAGCACTGGACATCGTGGAAGTCGACGATAAGCCAATATCAAAGAGGGGCAAACTTCCAGGATCAAAGCAAGTCTATAGATGCCCAAACCTACACGACGCGATCACGCCGAAGACTAGAGTTCTCGAGAAATGTCCAAAGTGTGGAGCACCTGTTAAGCCGCTCATTCACCAGATCATAAGGCAGGGAGAACTAGTGGTAGACATTCCCAGTCCGAGGGAGATAAGGAGCCGCGTATTGGAGTATCTCGAAAAAATAAAAAGCATAGAAGAGTTTGACCCGACGCCAATCCTTATTTCTTGAGGTTCTCTCTGATAATAAATCCGCCCTTCGCCATTTTGTAGACGTTGAAAACCTTATCGGCAGTCTCAGCGTCAAGATAGCCCATCTCCACCAATAATTCCCTGATCGAGCGCCCCTCCCTCTCGGCCCTCACTAATAATTCTGCAGCCTTGTCATATCCTATCAAGGGTGCGGCCACTGTGACGAGAGCAGTACTCGACTCAGCATAATGTCTACACCTATCGACGTTGGCCTTAACCCCCTTCAGAGCCTTCTCCGACAAAACCTCTAATGCATTAGACAAAGCCTCGATCGACTGAAGGACTAAATATCCAATCAGTGGGTATCCGAGATTAAGCTCAAGCTCACCGACCCTTGAGGCCTCAACTATCGCGGCATCGTTCCCAATCACTAGGCAGGAAGCAAGCATGGCTGCCTCAACTATGACTGGGTTAACTTTTCCAGGCATTATAGAAGAGCCTGGCTGAACAGCCGGCAACTCAACCTCGTTGAGCCCTGTGTTCGGGCCAGAAGAGATGAGTCTAATGTCGTTACAGATCTTGAGCAAGCTTAGCGCGAGTGTTTTTAGCGATGCGCTGACTCCCAAGATAACGGTCTGACTCCCCATCGCCTCAAATCTATTTTGGGCAATCCTGAACCGAAGCCCAACCATCTCAGACAAGTATTCAACTACTTTTTTGCCAAACTCGGGATGCGTGTTTAGCCCGGTCCCGGTGGCGGTGCCGCCTATCGGGAGCTCCAGAAGCTCCTCGGAAGCCTTCATGACGCTTGACAGGCACTTCCTCATCATCTCTGCATATCCGCTAAACTCTTGTCCCAGCGTTACTGGTACGGCGTCACGAAGATGGGTCCTACCACTCTTAACCACGTCTCTGAACTCCTCCGCCTTAGCGTCCAAGATTCTTATCAATTTCTCGATTGATGGAATTAGCCTCTTGTTAATCTCCTCAGCAGCCGCGACTCTAATTGCTGATGGGACAACGTCGTTAGAGGACTGTCCCATGTTCACGTGATCGTTTGGATGTACGAGTGACTTGTCACCTCTCACGCCGCCAAGTATCTCGGCAGCCCTGTTCGCAATGACTTCATTCATGTTCATGTTTATCGAGGTTCCTGAGCCTGTCTGTATGACGTCTACCGGAAAATGCTCATCCAATCTTCCCTCAACAACCTCCATCGCCGCCCGGTGGATCGCCCTCCCGACCCTCTGATCGAGAAGCCCGAAGTCCATGTTAGCGAGCGAAGCACACGCCTTGATCAGTCCCAGCGCTCTTATAAATGAGCGAGGGAAGCGAAGCCCCGATATCCTGAAGTTCTCCAACGCTCTGACCGTCTCTGCTCCGTAGTACGCATCACTTGGAACTAGGACTTCTCCAAGCGCGTCCCTCTCAACCCTAAACTTCTCGCTCATCAGACTCAATAAATAAGAACAGCAAGGTTAGATTAATAGTCCTCAGGGCTTAGTTACTCTGATCAGGCTTCCCAGCCCAAGCCCAGTAGGCCACACGCCCATCCTCATCTTTTCAAACTCAATTATGGCTGCATCGCCAATTACTTCAGTAACGCTACCAATCCAGATGGTTCCGTTATAGTCTTCGTACCTCGCCTCAAGACCCTTAATGCTAGATAGTTGCAGCGAGCCGAGCGAAGAGGTGGGAGAAGCTACTACTCTATTCTTCTCATCAAATCCGACAACTATCAAATCAATATCCTCAGCACTACTCTCATCCACCATACTCTTGTCCAAAAATTACTATCTAATGGGAATTTAAATATTAAAACAACTACGTCAGGAGCTCACTTATTCTGCCTTCCTTCAACGCTGCACGTACCTCGACAGCTATCCTCCTACCCACGCTCATCGACTCGCCCCAGAGATATTCTGTGTAGGGGGTAAACCTAGTTCCAGGCGATCCAGGAACCCTCACGCTCACGTCGTACACCATTATGTCCTCGTGGGGCGGGCCAGGAACTATCATCGACTGTAAAGCAAAGGGGCCGATTATTCCTGGAGGATACTCCTCCTCACAGACTTTTTTAAACCTCTCAGCAAGCTCAAAAGCCCTCTCAAGCAGCGACTCCCTAACAGTACACGCAATATGCCCCACCTCGATGTTTCTAAGCTCGATGTGTCTGAGTACCTCTGACTGGACCGTTGCAGGAATTCTCAGCAGACCTTCTAGATTGGTCTGCCTCCTCGTATCTATTCCCAGCAGCTCTACCTCACCGTCTAGCGGAGAGTAGAAGAAGTTGAAGTTGAAGGGTGTGCCAACTATGAATTCCTCGATAACACTCTTTTCAAGACTCTCCCTGCTGATCAATCCCTTCCTAATCATCTCATCTGCCTTGCGGTAATACTCGTCCTCCGAAGACGCTATGAAGAAGGCTCTCTCGAATCCCCTCGCAGCCTCAGGTGCCTTGACCATGACTAGGCCATCAATCTCCGATGGGTCCTTAATGATTCTTGGATGCGGGATTCCCGCCTTCTCCAGCAGGTAATACTGGTTCCTCTCGACGTCTCGCTCCTCAACTTTCAGAAGGTACCTGTTCCCGAAAAGTGGGACTCTAAGCTCGTTCTCCAGCAATTCATACCCGAGATAGACACACAGAGACCTGTGGGGAATAAGTATGGCATTCTCCGCCCTGAGTCTTTCCTGAACATCGGCTCGAACCATGTCTCTAAACTTTTCTAGGATGATTACTTCATCGATGCAGCCGACGCCTCTCCCCATCCTTCTCCTAGAGGCGTAGTATTTAGTGTATGTCTTCTCTCTACCCCTTTGACAAACAACAATTGTCTTGAACCCTTCATCTCTCGCACCTCTACAAATCTCCAATGCAGAGTGGCTTCCAAGGACACAGATAGAGAGATTATCCAGTGAATAACCATCCAGCACGCGAATTATCTCTTCCCTATCAATCATTTTACATAGTCTCCTATCAAATGACCTGTATAAAGCCTTAAAGTCATATCTTAGAGTGCTGAATCAACCGACTAAGATAGGAGAAGCTATGCTAGGCTACTGCTTGGCGAAGTTCGTCCATTCCTCCATAAGTTTATCGTACCATTCATCGCTCTCCTCGATCGTCTCGTAGCTTCCAGTCTGCATCGCCAATTTGACGGCCTCGATATGATAGCAATTGGGCTTCGACCCATGAATAACTCTGAAGAAAAAATCATCACAGCTGCAGTAGGGAACATTCGTGAAGACGATGTAGTCTCTATGCCTACCAACGACGATCCATCTTACCCTTCCGCTCGGGCTAAACACATACTTCTTGACATGCCTCATCTTAACGATCTCCTCAACGCTCCGAGACTCACGAACCTTCAAGACGCGCCACCATTCGCAGAGACAACCTCACGCACGCTGTTAAGAATAACGCCGCCCAGCGTGACGACGAGTGCGTCACCAATCTCAAATACGCCGGACCTCAATAGCGGGCTTCCCATCTTACTACTCACTAGTTGTCCCACCTCTACGCCTCCTGCAGCTGGGTTAAAGTGAGGCATGACCAAAAGCCTCATCGCTCCCCTCCTACTATAACTCTTAACTAGCTCGCCGTATCCGGGCCTAGCCATCAGCGCCTCGTATAGAATGGTCCTCCGCGTCTTCGCAAGCAGGTAGACACGCTGCCTTACAGCCACGTCGTCCTCAACCAGCCTAAGAACCGGATGCGTATGACCAATAATTATCAAGTCCCTCTCAAGTGCCTCTGGATGCGGCCAAGTATGTCCATGTAGCAGCCAGGCATCACCTATGCCGAGTCCCCTGCTCGGAGCAATCCTCGCAGAGCCCTCAGTAAGGGAATAAACACCAACGTCGTGATTCCCAGGAACAATGACGACTTCATCGACCAGCTTGCTAACCTCGACTACGAACTCTCTTAGCTGCCTGGCCTCCCGCCAACTCACGCCAGCAATCCTGTGCTTCACGTCACCAAGAAGCAGCAAAACATCGGCACTCTGACTAAGTATTAATTCTCTGACTCTTTCGAGTAAGACAGGTAACATAGATGGAAGATGTATACCCCTACCCGCAGCCTCGCCCTCAATCCCAATATGAAGATCAGAAAGAACCAAATACCTCCTATC
>CAYTRT010000022.1:0-22648 GCA_964440295.1 uncultured Nitrososphaeria archaeon | reverse complement strand
TTCCTTAAGGTCTCCTCGATCATTCTTAGCTCTTCATCCGTTAATCTGAAATCTGCCGCTCCTGCGTTTTCCTCTGCCTGGGCTGGCCGTTTGACTCCTGGGATAGCGATGACCTCTGGTCTCTTTATCAGCCAGTTGAGTGCGACTTGAGAGGGCTTCTTCCCCCTATTGTTTGCGATCTCTCTCAGCAGTTGGATTAGGGGTTGTAGTCTTCTAAGATTTTCCTCATCAAAAAGTATGTTTATTCTCCTAACATAGTCGCGTGGCCTGTTGGTCGGGCTGTATTTTCCAGTGAGTAGTCCCTGTGCGAGTGGGCTGTAGGCAATTATCGTGATCTTGTTTCTCTCGGCGTAGGGAAGTAGTTCCTTCTCTGCCTGCCTCTCAACCATGTTGTACTTCACTTGGTTAGAAACTATCTCTTCGCGTTTAAGAGCTTCTTGAGCCTTGATGAGTATCTTTAACGAGAAGTTGCTGACGCCTATGTGTCTGATCTTCCCGTCCTTTACGAGTCTCTCCATCGCCTTCATTGTCTTGCTTATGGGTATAAGTGGGTTGGGCCAGTGGATCTGGTAGAGGTCGATCACGTCTACACCTAATCTGCGTAGGCTTCCTTCGCAGGCCTTTAAGACTCTGTCATATGTTAGATGAGTGGGCCAGACCTTGGTGGCGATAATTACTTTATCCCTCATGCTCCTGATTGCTTTTCCGATTATTCTCTCTGACTCTCCGTCGCCGTACATTTCCGCCGTGTCTATGAAGTTTATTCCATGCTCTATGGCCGTCCTGATCGCTTGAATTGTTTCTTCCTCGCTGTATTCGTCTCTCCATCCCCACGACTTGCTGCCTATCTGCCAGCTGCCGACTCCGATCTGAGAGACCCTGAGCCCTGTCTTGCCTAGCTCAGTGTATATCATGCAGCTGATCAGTAGCTTTTGATTTAATAGTTTTTTGGCATTACTCTAATGAGCCTACCGGCATGACGTATACCGGTATCTCTCCGCTCTGCAAGCCTAGTATCTTCTCGATCTCCGACTCGTAGAACGCGCCTATCACGACGCATCCTAATCCAAGCGCCTCTGCCTGGAGGTATACATTTTGTGCTGCATGTCCGGATTCTTGGAGGATGTATTGCCATCCCCTCTCGCCATACCTCTTCTTAGTCCTCTCTACGACTGCTGTGAAGATGATGTTGATTGCCGCGTCTCTTACCCATTCTTGGTCTACGCATGCTGCCATGAGTTGTCTGCTGAAGTCTCCCTTGATTATTAATTCTAGTTCGTGTTCTCGAGGCTTGTAGTGGTATATTCCAGGCTCCATTTCTTGGACGCCCCCCTTTTTTACGGCGACGTATAGCTCGAGCGGATATAGTCCGCCTGCAGATGGTGCGCTTCGGAGACCGACCCAGACTTTTGGCTCTGTTATCCCTTGTGCGGCCCATAGTAGCTGTGAGACGTCGTTTAGTTTTAGTGGTCTGTCCGTGTATTCTCTTCTAGATCTTCTTCTTAGTATTGCTTGTTCGAGGGATATTGGGCCGTCGAGTCTTGGTGGTGGGAGTTTTATGGTGCTTAGTGTTGTTCTGGTCTGTCTCTCCTTCATGTTGTTGTTTATGGGTTTTTGGGTTAATATTGCTAGCGTGGCTGCTAGGGCTCCTCCGATTATTAGTGGGATGAATAGTTTGGTCCTTAGGATTTTTCTCCTAGTAATTTGTGGCTGGTCCATTCTAAATAATTTAGGGACTAGGGGCTGATTAAGCTTCTAGGACTTTTATAGTCTTTTTATTGTGTTTAGGGGCCTGATTTTCTTGACTTCTGGGTTTACGAGGTGTGGTGGCTCTTCTCCTCTCAGGACTGAGATTAGATTTGTGGCGGCGAGTTCTGACATCTTGGTTCTCGAGCCTATCGAGGCGCTTCCGATGTGTGGCGTCAGTACAACGTTGCTGAACTTTATGAGCGGGTTATCTGGGTTTATGGGCTCTTGCTCGAAGACGTCGAGCGCTGCTCCAGCGATCCATTTCTCTTCCAGCGCCTTGACAAGTGCGGCTTCGTCGACTACTGGTCCCCTGCTGGTATTTATCAGGAAGGCGGTGGGCTTCATCATTCTCAGCTCCTTCTCGCCTATCATGTGTCTTGTCTCCTTTGTGAGCGCGACGTGTATCGAGACGAAGTCTGAGTTCTTTAGGAGCTCTTCGAGAGGGACGAATTCTGCGCCGAATTCTGCTTCTCGCTCTGGCGGTACCCTAACGACGTCGTAGTAAAGTATCTTCATTCCGAATCCTTTGGCCCTCTTAGCCACTGCCTGGCCTATTCTTCCAAACCCGATGATGCCTATGGTCTTGCCATAAACGTCTGCACCTACGAAGAACGTCGGCGTCCACGCTATCTTCCACTTGCCGGCCCTGAGGTAGTTGTCTGCCTCGACTATTCTTCGGGCAACTGCTAGGAGGATCGCCCACGTAAGGTCTGCGGTAGCCTCCGTCAAGACTCCAGGCGTGTTGGTGACGTATATCCCCCTCCTAGTCGCCTCCTCCACGTCTATGTGGTCATATCCAACCGAGTTTGTGCTTATGACTACAAGATTAGGCGATAGATCCATGACCTCAGCGTCAATCTTGTCGCCAACCATGCAGATTATTCCATCCTTGTTCCTCGCCCTCTGGAGTAGGATGGAGCGGGGAGGCGGCCCACCCGCATCATAAACATCCACGTCGCAGTATTGTCTAAGAAGCTCCATGTGCTGGGGGAATAATGGCTGAGTCACGAATATCTTGGGCCGATTAACACCCGGATTACTTGATTTGCTGCACATCGTCTTGAATCTTTGCTTTCCGGTATTTATACTATGAATAATGTGTTATTGATTGACTGGGGCTTGGAGTTCTTCGCGACTACTGTATTTGGTCTCGAGGATGTTGCTGCAGAGGAGGTTAGCGAGCTTACTGGCAGGGAAGCACTGAGAGATGTTGCAAAGGTCATCTTCAGTGGAAGCATCATGGATGCCGCGTTGTTGAATTATGCCTCGAGGTGCTGCAACAGGATATTCGTGACGCTTGTGAAGAGGGAGGTAGAGAGCCTCGACGATATCGAGAGGGCGGCGAGAGAAGTGGATTACTTCGAATTTATAGATGATGATCAATCCTTCGCCGTGAGGTCTGAGAGGCATGGGTCTCATTCATTCACGAGCATGGACGTGAGTGCGGCGGTTGGGCGTGGAGTCATCGAGTCCTACAGAAGGTCTAGAGGTGTGAGGCTCAGGGTAGACCTAAATAATCCGGATGTGGAGCTTTTCGCGCTGCTCAGGAACTCCGAATTCATGCTGGGACTGAATACTACTGGCCGCTCTCTTCACAATAGGTATTACAGAGTTTTTCACCATAGGGCCGGCCTCTCCGCAACCATTGCTGCCTCGATGCTCAGGCTGAGTGGGTGGAGCCCCTCGGAGTCCCTTCTCGACCCGTTTTGCGGAAGCGGTACAATCCCCATCGAGGCCGGCTTGATGGGGCTGAGGATTGCTCCCGGACTTATGATCAAGGACTTGGCGATGCATCGCCTGAAGATCTTCAATGGTGAGGAACTGGAGAGTCTTAGAGAGAGGCTTAGAGGCTCTGAGGAGCGTTGGAGGGAGCTGAAGATACTTGGGACAGACGTCTCCTCGAGGTCTATTGAGGGCGCATCCATAAACGTTAGGGCCGCGGGGCTTGAAGGTGTAGTTAGGCTCCTGCAGGGCGACGTGAGAAAGATCGATGAATGGCTTTCCATACCCGTCGATAAGGTAGTGACTAATCCTCCCTTCGGCGTGAGGATGGGGCTTCGACGCGCTGAGGAGTTTTACGCCTCCGCCTTCAAGGCCATCTCGAGGGCTATTCCCGGCGTGTCCGTTATGTTCCTCACAAATAAGCCAGTCATCGCCGGCAGAGCGATGGAAAGTGCTGGATGGCGCCTCATAGATAGGAGAAAGATAATTTACGGCACGCTTGAGGTCAGCGTAATCAGGGCTGAGGCATAGCTGATGACTGATGATTGTGTCCTGCTTTCTCCTCTGGACCTCGATGTATTTCCAGTAGAAACTCATTGGGCGCTGATTCCAATGGGTTTCCACGCTCAATTCGTCGGGGCTTAATTTTATAAGCGGCCTCTAGCTGAATTGATACAGGAGAGTGAAAGTTGTCGTTCGTTATGAGGCTACCAAATGCAGAGTACTTGACGGACCTCATGAGAGCGATCTCGGCCGTGGTTGATGAGGCTACGTTCAAGATAGATTCTGAGGGATTGAAGCTCGTATCAATGGACCCAGCACATATAAGCATGGTAGACTTTATGCTCAGCAAGGAGGCCGCTGAGGAGTACTCAGTCACGGGCGAGCTAGAACTCACGGTTAACATACAGGACCTCCTAAAGTTTCTTAAGAGGGCGAAGAAGGGAGAGGCCCTCGCGCTTTCATACGACGCAGAGAAGAAGAAGCTCTCAATGACGCTCAGCGACTCTGCCTATTCTAGGGAGAGGAGCTTCCAGCTCAGTACGCTTGAGCCCGCAGGCATGGGAGCGATGGCTAGTCCAAAGCTCAGCTTCGAGGCAAAGGCGAGGCTGAGCACTGATGCTCTCTGGGAGGCAATCGAGGACGCTGGAATAATAGCTGACGCGATGAAGATTACTATTCAGCCCGAGATGATCATACTAACCGCAAGGGGAGAGACCAGCACCGTCCAGAACAAGCTCTCGAAGCAGGGCGCCCTCGTCTTTGAGATTCAGACAGATAAGGAGGTCTCCGCCAGCTTCAGCCTCACGTACCTCGAGAAGATAGTCAAGCCCTGCAGGGACATCTCGGAGGAGGTAACCCTGATGCTCAGCACGAATAAGCCAATCAAGCTTCACTTCCCATTCCCAGCCGGAAGACTCGAGTATCTCGTCGCGCCGAGATTGGAGTAGTGCTCCGGGACTTTAATGATTTTCCCACTATAATTATGTGCAAGTGTAAAAAAGGGACTGAAATAGGTAGTTTGGTTTTTCTATATTAATCTGCCGACTCTATCGCCGTCGTGGATGGCATCCTTTATGCGGCCTGGGCTTCGCGAGTCTCCAATTACGTATGACTCGCTGCAGGCCGCTTTGAGGCTGTCTACAAGCTGTTGGTCCACCCTCAACCCTATCGATAGTATCACTGTGTCTGCGCTTATCTCGAATGGCTTGCTCTCGCCTATCCTCATAAACACTGATGATGGCGTTGCCTCCAGTACCTCAGACTTGCAGAGCGCCCTCACGCCGGCCTTCTTCAGCATGTCCCATAGAACAGTCGTGGTGTACTTGTAGCCAACCTCGTCAAACGGCATAAGCTCAACCATCTTCTCAATTATCGTCACGCTCTTACCGTAGCCGGCGAGGTACAGAGCCGTCTCGCAGCCAGTCGTCCCACCACCAATTATCACCGGCTCATTACCAACCTTCTCTGGGTTCAGCAATGCCTCAGCCGCCGTAAGCGTCTTAATCTTGTCAAGGCCCTTTATGTCTGGGCGGATGGGTTTAGCCCCTACGGCTATCACGAGTGCGTCTGGATTAACCTTTCTAACCAATTCAGGCGTCACCTCAACTCCTAGCTTCACCTCGACGCCACTCTCAGCCACCTCCGCCCTCAGATAGTCTAGGAGTTCACGTATGTCTTTCTTGAATGGAGGCCGACATCCAGGAATCATCAGTCCTCCCAGCTCCTTCTCTTTGTCGTACAGCGTTACCTCGTGGCCCCTCCTAGCCGCAACCATCGCGGCCATCATTCCGGCTGGCCCGCCGCCCACAACCATGACCCGCTTACGTCTCTCGGCAGGCTTCAGGGGCTCCTCCCTCTCCCTGAAGAGGTAGGGATTCACCGTGCATGCAAGCCTACGCACCCACGCAACAGCTTCATAGTGACAGACATTACACCTGATGCAGGGGCGGATCCGCCTACCACTCATAGCCTTGTTAACCCACTCAGGATCAGCGAGGAGCTGCCTGCCCAGACAAACAATGTCAGCCTTCCCAGCGGCCAGGATTGACTCAGCGAACTCGGGGTCCTTAATTCCGCCGAAGGCCATTACCGGAACCGCGTCGCCAACATGTCGCTTAATGTACTCCGCGACCGGAATAGTGACGTCGAGGGAGTGGTAAAGAATGGGCACTCCCGGATACTTCATAAGGCCAAGCGCCGCGATGCCAGTAGACATTGTGGCCGGCTGGAGATAGACCACGCCCTCGTCAATCATTATCTTAGCAATCTTCACAGCGGTCTCTAAATCGTTCCCATCAGGCACCTCTTCATACGCATTGAACTTGAAGCCAACGGGGAAGTCGGAGCCACAGGCCCTGTGGATGCCCCTGACGATCTCGACAGGCACACGCATCCTACCCTCGAGATCGCCTCCATACTCATCTCTCCTCTTATTGCTGAAGGCAGAGATGAACTCCGCTACGAGGTAGCCATAGGCTCCGTGGAGCTCGACGCCGTCGAAGCCAGCCTTCTTAGCCCTCACGGCCGCCTGGACAAACTCTTCAATAACCCTCTCGACCTGCTCCTTCGTCAACTCCTTCGGAAGAACCGAGTACCACGGAATATCGATCGCTGACGGCGCGTAGGAGCCAAGCGGGTCGGCGCCGCCCATCGTGGCCAGCTGGAGAAAGACCTTCGCTCCATATCTGTGAGCAGCATCGGCATAGGACTTCAGGCTCGGAATCAGCCTATCATCATTTGCAGCCATCAAAGGAAAACGCTGAAGCTTAGTCGCCGCAGTGAATTGACTGATTATCAATCCCACTCCGCCCTTGGCCCTTGCCTCGACGTATTGGAGCGTTTCTTCCGTGACGGTGCCGTCAGGATTGTAGTGGCCAGTGCCCATAGGCGCGAGTGCGACCCTGTTCCTGACCTCGACCTTTCCAAGCTTTATCGGCGTGAAAAGAATCTTGCTAGACATACAGATCAGTAAATATGCAAGTCAAAGCTCTTATTTATTTTTTTGCGTCTAACGTCTCAGAGAATTGCAGATAAGTAATGCTGCTGGGTAGAGTACTTCTTCCTCGAGCTTCGCGTGGCGCCTGAGGTTCTTGACGAATGTAACGGCTGCTCTCTTCTTTGCTGTCCTAGCGACGGTCTCTAGAGATTCGAGCGACTTCGATATTTCTGCGTGTTCTTGGAGCATCTTCTCATACTCTGTGGCGAATTTGTCTGCGAGTTCGGCGGCTCTTTGAGGGTCTTCGATTGGCTTGTCTTCTGCTATGTTCTTTAGTAGGCCGAGGAGAGGTAGGGCGAGCTTCTCCTCTTTCTCGAAGTGCGGCTTCAAGGTCTCTTCAACTTTTCTTGCCTCTTCACCCACTTTGCTCCTTATGGCTGATAGTTTTGAGAGTAATCTATGAAGATCCTCATGTTCTTCCTTAATTACGCTGGGCGTAGATAGCACCATGTCAAAGTTGAGAAGGATGAGGCTGGATTTAAGAATTTAGAGAAAATTCGAAAATTAAATAATGAGAATTGAAACTCTCAGTATCACGTAGGTATTATCTATGGAGCAACCATTGAATTTAGACTGATGATGCAGATGGTGTTTAAGAGAAGCAGTTTGGCCTTAGTGTGTCTCTTAGTGGCGGCGTTGCTGACTCCTGTCCCGCTCGCATCGATAACGCTGGCCCAGGAGACTTCTACCGTGTCCAGCGACAAATCAATCTATAAGCTCGGAGAGACTGTTAGATTCAGTCTGCCGAGCGAATTAGACTCTAACCAGACATACTATTTAGTGATATCGAGAAAGGGCGAAACGGTCTATGAAATAGTAATCACTACTGATAGCGAAGGCGAACCCACAGGAGAGGCGACGTGGAGCACAGCCGGTGCAGAGCCTGGGACATACGGCTACGCCCTAAAGACAAGCGATGGCCAAGAGCTTGGAGGCGGATCTCTGGGCATAGTTGGGATAAACAAAGAAGTCTTTGCTGCTGAAGAGACGATAGTGGTTATTGGCGGAGGGGCAAGCGGAGAGGTCACGGCTGTCCTGAGGAATGACTCATCAGTACTAGCGGTTAGTAGCGCGCCTCCAGACATGTATGGCGAGTTCTCGCTAGGCATAGTGATTCCCTATGATACGCCTAACGGTACGTACAGCGTCGTGGTAGAAGTCTCTGGAACAGTGATAGTCTTCGGGATAACGATCGAGACGACGAGCTCAACGCTCATAATTAACACAGAGCTATTGTTCGACGAACTTTTGAATACTACATCTGGAATTAATGCGTCAATCGTAAATAGCTTAGTGGCGAAGCTTAAGAATGCGAAGATGAAGGTTGAGGTTGCTGAGGAGCTACTCGCGGAGGGCAGGACCCACGTTGCGAGGAACATGCTGAGAGCGGCTAGAAACATGCTTAGCGCCTTCATCCATGAGGTGATGGCGCAGCGTGGAAAGCACCTAGACGAGGCCACCGCCGACGGCCTAATCGCCGCAGCTCAACAGCTGATACAGCGGATAGACTACCTCATGTCGCAGCTAGACAGTCAGACAAGCATTGGAGCCACGACACACATGAGCAAAGACAACGGCAGGAGAAACGAGGAAAAGGGAGAGACGAACAGTGGCGGGAAGGGTAAGGGCAAGGATAATCACAGAGGCGGCAATAACGGAAATAATAGAGGGAAGAAGAAGTAGGATGAGGGATTAGGGAGGCTCGACGCCGAATACTCTGACTACGTTGTTTATCGTCAGGTCGTCAATAAGTTTTTCTGGCGTGTTTTTTTCTCTAAGCCATGCGAGTAGCTGGGAGTATTTCTCGAGGCTCCTTATCCCTGAGAGGTATGGCGGGTTGAGCTTTTCCTGAAGCGTGTGTGGCGCGTGGTCTGTCTCGATGAAGTCGATCTCGCCCTGCTTCAATGCCTCGAGTAGTCCCTGGACGTCCTCAGGTTCTCGTAGCGGTGGGTTGCTCTTCAGGAGAAGACCGTCAGGAGAATTCATGTCTCTGGTAGTCATCATTAAGTGGTGCGGAGTCACTCCGCAGACGACTCTTACTCCCTCATTCTTCGCCTTGGATACGAGCTCGATGGCCCTCGGGCTAGATATATGCACGATGTATAGCGTCCCCCTAAATCCTGTCTGCCTTACTGCTGTGATCTGGTCTCTCACAGACTCGATCTCCGACTCGGGTGGACGGGCGAGGCACCAGCTAGACGGCACCGCAGGATTCCAGAGCTCCATCCTGAATAGGCTTGTCTTCTCGCAGTGGACAGCGATGACTTCTCTGTAACCCATGTCTGTAAGCGCCTTATACACTCGGAGCTGGTCCTCAAAATTCTCAACCTCAAGCCCCCTCATATGGGCAGTGTACATCTTGAGGCCGACCACCCTCGGCTCCTCCTCCACCGCCCTCACGGCCTCCTCTAGTTGCTCTAGACTGCGGGTCGCAGCAACGTAGAGGTAGTAGCCTTTCTCGACTCCCTGCTCTGAGGCAGTCCTAAGTCTCCTCCTAACTAGTTCGCGCGTCGTTACTGGCGGGTCAGTGTTAGGCATGTCGAAGATGGCTGAGACTCCCTGACTCCTCGCAAGGCTGTAGACTTCTCTTATCGTGGCTTTATAGCTCTCTCCCCAGTCCCTGCAGTGGACGTGCGGGTCAACTCGTCCCCGGTCAGACATGACTATTCAGCCGATGACGTACTCCGGAATCTTCGAGAACTCTAGCAGCGAGTCGCAGTACTCACACTGGACGACGCCGTGGTCCTTCAGGACGGTAAATTTAGGCTTAACCGGCTCCCTCTCCTTATTCGTTATGCACGTGACCTCAGGGCATCTAACCCTGCCGACGATCTTGTCGGGGATCTTTGGCTTAACCTTCTCTACCCTCCAGTCCTTGATGTAGTTGATCGTGGTCGTTGGAAATATCAGCGAGAGGATATCGCACTCGCTTTGACTAATGTAGTAGTGATAGATCTTCACTATGTCCTTCCTGCCGTACTTCCTGCTCGGAACATTGTTGAGAATTATGACTGAGACTTCCGGATTATTCATGAGGTGGTCAATCCCTAGGAGCCTTATCACTTGGCCGGCTCGCCACGCGGGTATGTGGTCAATCACCGTCCCCCAGTCAATCTTACGCACCAGAAGTGATTCCTCGCCCATCATTCTTCACCTCCCAGTATCATGTGTAGGAGCGCCATCCTGAGCGGGAGCCCATACCTCGCCTGATCGAAGTACCACGCGTTCGGTGTCGAGTCTATCTCAGGCGATAGCTCATCAACCCTAGGTAATGGATGCATCACTCCCACGTCGATCTTCGCATAGCTGAGCAGTTCCCTATTCACGACGTATGATCCACGCAGCTTCTCGTATTCAGACGGGTCTGGGAACCTTTCCTTTTGCAGCCTAGTCACGTAAAGCACGTCTATCTCCCTCAGCGTCTTCCTAATCTCTGATACATCCTCTATCCGCTTATACTTCACGTTCCTCGACTTGAGGAATAGCTCGACCTCTGGCTTTATCTGAAGGGCCGTCGGAGCCATGAAGTAGAGCGTGACTCCGCTGAACAGCGAGGCGAGATAGCTTAGCGACGGCACGGTCCTAGAGAATCTCAGGTCCCCCAGCGCGCCAATGCTCACGCCATCTATGCTGCCCTTGCGTCTCAGAATCGTGTAGAGGTCGATCATGCTCTGTGTCGGGTGTTCTTGGCTTCCGCTCCCAGCGTTTATTACAGGCACCTCAGCGACCTCGGCCGCATACTTGGCCGCGCCCCTGCATGGGTGTCTGAGAACTATGCAGTCCGCGCCGTACCCCTCCAGCATCTTGACCGTATCGTGGAGAGACTCGCCCTTAGCTAATGAGCTCATCGACGGGTCACTCATCGGCATGACCTCTCCGCCCAGCGCCCTAGTCGCTTCGAAGAAGCTGTGGAAAGTTCTAGTCGATGGCTCCACGAAGACCAACGCCACCTTCTTGCCCCTGAGAGAGTCTCGATACTTCTCACCACGCTTCTCCATCTCGGTGGTAAGCGCAAAGAGCTGCTCGATCTCTGTCCTCGTGAAGTCTTTAGAACTCACAACATCCCTGCCGCGGAGGACGGATGGTCCAGGCATCAGCCATCCCTCTGCGTCGAATAAGTGAGTAGACGCATGCTAACCATTTAGGCCTATAGGCGAATTTAAAGATTATACCACGGGATAGTCAGGGCTCAGATACCCCAGGGCGCCTCACAGCTCAGCGCATCCCCTACATCAACGCCCTATAAGAATTATCAAGTAGTCATTGATTAGGCTTATCACTAACCACCTTCTTAGAGAGGTGCGTCGCGGCTCGCCAAGGATTAAATAATCAGGCATCAATAGAAACTCCATGAGGGTGGCAATTTTAGGCTTAGGAGACATTGGAAGACTGGTCGCTCGGTGCGCTCTTAAGAGGGGATACAGCGTCGTCGGCGGCGTCGATATAGACCCGGCCAAGATAGGCGCAGATGTAGGTGAGCTCGCAGGCGTTGGCAGGATTGGAAAACAGGTCTATGGCTCGCTTGAGGATCTGATGAAGAATGAGGACATTGACGTCTTGTTCCAATCGACGACGAGCTACCTAGACCAGGCTTACAAGCAGTTCAAGCCCGCGGTCGAGAACGGCATAAGCATAGTCTCGACCTGCGAGACGCTTGTCTATCCGTATTATCGGTATCCGGAGCTCGCCGCTGAGATTGATAGGGTCGCGAGGCACAGCGGCGCGGCGGTCCTAGGAGCTGGGATTAACCCGGGCTATCTGCTCGACGTCCTGCCGGTCTTCATGACTGCGCCCTGTATCTCAGTCGAATCGATAGTTGCGGTCAGGCAGCTTGACGCCGCTAAGAGGAGGCCGCCCTTCAGGAAGAAGGTCGGAGTGGGCATGAGGCTGGAAGAGTACAGCGAGAAGCTCAGGAGGGGAGAATACACGGGACACGTCGGCATGGCCGAGTCCGCGCTCCTCATCGCTAAGGCGCTTAGAATTAGAGTAGACGGAGTGGAGGAAGATCAGGTCCCGGTCGC
Organism: uncultured Nitrososphaeria archaeon; assembly: GCA_964440295.1. GTDB lineage: Archaea > Thermoproteota > Nitrososphaeria_A > Caldarchaeales > Calditenuaceae > CALIKS01. The sequence continues at coordinate 10,657 of CAYTRT010000022.1, read as the reverse complement.
GGCTGATAGGACATTCGAGAGCGCTGGAATAACCGTCAGGCCCGGAGAAGTTAGAGGGGTGGAGTCTAGATGCGTGGTCAGATCCGCTGGCAGGGAGGCAGTGAGGCTGGAGTTCAAGGCACTAGTAGGAGCCGAGGAGTACGAGGAAGTGACGATTAGAGGAGAGCCCTCGATAACTTGGAGGAGCAGCGGTACGCCAGGAGACCTGGGGACGGTCTCGGTCATACTTAACGTGGCGCCGCTCGTCTTGAGGGCGAGGCCCGGACTGTTAACGATTGATGAATTGCCGCTGATGCATTCAGTATTTAGGCCGGCTCAGCCCTAATTTCTGGTGGAGACCGGAATTGGCACTCAGGGATAAGTGGGTCTCAAGGTACCTTGAGATGACTAAGAAGTCTGAAGCGCTGTTTAGGAGAGCGGCTCAGAGCATTCCGGGCGGAGTCAACTACCCGCTGAGGTACCTCGCGCCCCATCCGCTATACGCATCTAGGGCTGAGGGATGCTATTTTTGGGATGTGGACGGCAACAGGTACGTCGACTTCTGGATGGGGCACTTCGCCCTAATCATGGGGCACGCCTACAGAAAGGTTGTCGAGGCCGCGAAGGAGCAGCTCGAGCTTGCCGCCCACCTAGGCCTAGAACACGAGTGGGAGATACTGCTGGCCGAGCAGGTAAAGAAGATGGTCAGAAGCGTCGAGCAGGTGAGGTTCGCGAACAGCGGGACCGAGGCAAACATGTATGCCGTGAGGGCTGTGAGGACATACACGGGTAGGAAGGAGATAGGAAAGCTCGAGGGCTGCTGGCACGGTGGATACGACGCGCTCCACAAGGCGGTGAGCTATCCCTTTGACGCCCCATCCTCGGCGGGACTGCCGGAGGAAGTAACCGGCTTGACCGTCGTTCTTCCGTTCAACGACGTTGATGGAGCCGTCAAAATTATTAGGAGTAGGAGGCTGGCCGCGGTCTTCGTCGAGCTCGTCCCCTCGCAGGGAGCGTTTCACCCGGCCAATGCAGAGTTTGTGAAGGCCCTGAGAGAGGTGTGCGACGAGACCGGCGCCCTGCTGGTCTTCGACGAGGTCATCACTGGGTTTAGGCTGAGTCCGGGAGGAGCGCAGGAATTATACGGGGTCTATCCAGATCTGACCATTTTTGGGAAGATTCTAGGCGGCGGCTTCATGCCGATGGGCGCGTTTGGCGGTAGGTCTGAGATAATGGAGCACCTCGATCAGACTAAATATACTAAGCCCTCTGAGAGGTCTTTCCACGGCGGGACATACGCGGGCAACCCGCTGGCCGCACGCTGCGGCTACACGCTTCTAAGAGAGCTTGAGAGCGGAGAGGTACAGGAGAGGCTAAACAGGCTTGGAGAATACGCGAGGAAGAAGCTCGGGGAGGCAGTAGAACGCTCCGGGCTGAAGGCATACGTCACGGGCATAGGATCGCTTCTCGGGCTCCAGTTCACGCCATCGCCTCCCAAGTCGCCGAGAGACACGCTCAGCGGCATGGATAGAGAACTAGCAGAGGCGCTCTACTACTACATGCTCGTAAACGGAGTATACTACATCTCCCCGCACGTTCCGCACTTCGGTCTGAGTGCTCCACACACCGAGGAGCACGTAGATAGGCTGGCCGAGCTTGTAGAAGAATTTGGACGCATGGTAGGCAGGGAGAGGAGATACTAGTCATACATGTAGGACATGGGAGACACGTGTGACAAGTCTCCTACAGGCTGCAATGGATAAGCATAGCTCATCCGTGATTTTCGACACACGTTGATTTTATGGCCAACAATTCATGCTTAACCGAGGATTATTACTCGAGCATCTCTGCAGAGATTCTCGGAGTATTACACTTAGGCTGGACTCGACGGTGAGCCGGGTCAAGAATTAAATCCGAACACCGTGTATGGGCCGCTAACGAAGTTGCCGGCTAAGCGTAGGATCAGGCTCGAGATGACGGACGAGGACGGCGATAAGGTTACGCTTATCTTTGAGGGCAGAGTGACTAGGGAGAAGCTGCTCCAGCTGGCTGACTTCGTCGAGCTTTACGGCGGCGGAGAAGATCCGGAGAGAGTCTCTCTGGCCGAGAATAAGCTAACGAGGCTGGCAAGAGTATTGGAGAAGTATTTCCCGATGTCCTCCTTCACTTCTAAGGACGCCTTGGAGAGCTACGTCGCTGAGTATAGAGAGCCAATAACGCTCAGCACGGTCTCTACTTATCTCGCCAGGCTGGCTGACAGGGGCTTCTTAGAGAGGGTCGCCGGCTCCCAAGTCATCAAGTACAGAATACTCAGAGAGAAAGCTGTTCAGCTTGGAGGCGAGTAATTTATTTTTATTGGCTGAGCTTCTTCAGTCGGGTCTGCATCTCTTCTAGCAGGAGGATTGCGTCGTCTATTCTTCCTTCCCTGACCGCCTCTCCCAGCTCTATGAACCATCTCTGCTTGTCGTCGTTGAGCAGGCCGACGTAGCTGAGAAGTATGACCGTGAAGAGTGACTGAGAAATGTTTCTGAGTGCCTGCGAGAGTATGCGGGCGTAGCTTCCCTTAGTAATACCCATCAGGCGTGCCTTCTCGGAGAATTTCAGCTCGCCCGTCTCCTCAGACGCCTCGATCAGCAGCGTCTCCAATTGCCTTTCGGTCAGCGAGCAGTGTTGGGCCAGCAGTCTCAGGAACGGGTCTTGGCGCCATTTCTGTCTGATTTCCTCGATTACTACGAGCTGGGAACTCTCCAATCCTCCACGCCTCTCCTGCTAGACAAATTTGTAGACTCTTCCTTCCTAAAAAGTAATCCGCTCAGTCTCCGCGCCCTTCTCAGCCGAGGTAATACTCTGAGAATTCATGGATGAGACCAGCCTGCTGATGATCTCGGAGGCCAGCTCGGTGTAGGCAGATGCGACCGGCGTGTCTGGAGCGTAGGCGACGACTGGGCTTCGATAGAAGTGCCCCTCCTCAACCCTGACGCTGCTCGGTATCTCTGACCTAAGCAGGCCGTCGCCGAGCCTCGCCCTCAGGTCCTCCCTGACCTCCTGCGTTATCCTGTACCTATTGTCGACCATCGTCAGGAAGTGTCCGAGTATCTCTATCCTCCTCCCAAGCCTGGTCTTCATCAGCTCTAGGATCTTGTAGAGCCGCCTGAGACCTTCGATGCTGTAGAGCCTCGGCTGTATCGGCACTAAGATATAGTCGGCGGCGTAGATGGCGTTGAAGGTTAGTACGCCTAGGCTCGGAGGAGTATCAATCATCACGACGTCATACTCAGAGACCTCGCCCGTCAATACTGCTCTAAGCACTGCCTCTCTGCCTGGCTGCCTCGAGAGCTGCTCCTCAACCGCTGCTAAATCCTCGTTGCTCGGGACAATCCTAAGACCATTGATGGACGTTTCATGCGTCACCTCGGAGAGCCTCCTCAGTCCCATCAGCGGAGCCGCGATCGTGTCCGCCGTGCCAGTGGGCTTGACGCCCAGCGATAGGCCTAGGTGGCCCTGCGGATCCATGTCTATGAGGAGGACTCTGAAGCCGTGCCTTGAGACAAGTGCCGCCGAGATGTTTATCACGCTGGTGGTCTTCCCCACTCCTCCCTTCTGGTTTGTCACCGTTATCACCCACGTCATCTCTGTGGCACCTGTCACCCATGGGTGATTTTTTCCTCGATCTCCCTCAGCCCCAGCCTCACGGCCGTCCTGAGAACCTTCGAGGCGATTCCCCTCCTGTCCGCCAGGATTCCCTGCTCCTCGCTCAGCTTCTCGACTATTCGGCCCAGCCTCTCGTAGTCCTCATTGTCGACGTAGAAGTGGACCTTCCTCATCCTCGACTTTGGGCCGGGCCTAGCTTCTCTGTGCTGCTTCTCGCTTCCACCTATCATCTCCTCGACACTAGGCAGCAGCGAGTCGAGATACCCGGTAGGTAGTCTCCTATTCATGGTGATGAGACTCTAGGCCTGGTAATTAAAAGGGAGACATGGGTGACATGGTGGATATGTCAGACATATTACACGTGGCTGTCTTGGGTCATATCTCGCCCTCCTGCCCCCGAGCCGCCAGTAGAGTTCCTGAAGTAAAAATCCAACCAACTAACGCCGCACTAATACCTGTATGAGTCTAGAGCTTCCTGTATCTCTGCGCCTTCTTGACGAGTAGCTCGTGAAACGCCGTGCTCCCCGAGAGCTCAGGATGGAAGGTCGTGCCCATGATGTTTTCCTGCACGACGGCGACGGGCCTATCGGCGAGATTAGCGATCACCTCTACCTGCGGACCAGTGTCTATGATCGTGGGCGCCCTGATGAATACTGCCCTGAAGCCGTTGACGCCGAGCGCCGGCAGATCGATTATCGTCTCGAAAGATTCTCGCTGCCTCCCATAGCTGTTCCTCTCAACCGTAACGTCCAATACGCCTATGAGCTGCTGTCTCGTCTCTCCCACCACCCTGTCGTAGACCCTCTTGGCAAGCATGATTAGGCCAGCGCAGGTGCCAAGTACCGGCAGGCCCTCAAGGGCTCTCTGCTTAATGAGTTGGAGCGACTTGCTGAAAACTGCAAGCCTACCCATCACGGTGCTCTCTCCGCCCGGAATAATGAGTGCGTCGACGCGCTCGATCTCCTCAGGCATCTTTACGAAGATCGCGTCTCCCTCAACTCCGAGCCTTCCAAGCGCCATTCTCGAGGCTAATACGTGCTCCTCTACGTCTCCCTGAAAGGAGGTAACGCCGATCGTTATTCTACTCAACCCGTGCCTCTCTCCTGCATCCTCAGCTCTAAGCTCTTTACATCCATCCCCATCATTGACTTAGATTCATCAATCATCTTCTGAGCCTCAGCGACGATCTCTGGTCTGTCCCAGTAGGTCGTTGCGAGAACGATTGCCGAGGCCCTGAGCTCTGGGTCACTTGACTTGAATATTCCAGACCCGACGAATATTCCGTCGCATCCGAGGCTCATCATCATAGCAGCGTCGGCAGGCGTGGCTATTCCACCAGCAGCGAAGTTCACGACTGGCAGCCTACCAAGCCTAGCGGTCTCGACTGCAAGCTCGTATGAGACTTTAAGCTCGCGGGCGAATTTTATCAGCTCCTGATCGTCGCCCTGCTGGTAGAGAATCACTAGTCTCCTGAGCTCGTTGTTGAGAATCCTCATGTGTCTGATTGCCTCTGCGACGTTTCCAGTCCCCGGCTCGCCCTTAGTCCTAATCATCGCTGCTCCCTCCTCAATCCTCCTCAAAGCCTCTCCTAAGTCTCTAGCGCCGCAGACAAACGGGGTCGTGAAGTCCCACTTCCAGATGTGGCGTTCCTCGTCGGCGGGCGTCAGCACCTCCGACTCGTCAATCATGTCGACTCCTATCTCCTCTAATACCCTGGCCTCCCAGGTGTGTCCAATTCTGCACTTAGCCATGACTGGGATCGTTATGTGGTCCATGATCTCCTCTATTATTCGGAGGCTGGCGGTCCTAGCGACTCCTCCCACCTTCCTGACGTCGTAGGGCAGCTTGTCCAGAACCATCACCGCTACTGCTCCGGCATCCTCAGCTATCTGTGCCTGCTCCACGCTCGTAACGTCCATCACGACGCCGTGCTTAAGCATGTGGGCAAAGCCCCTCTTCAGTAGTGTGGTGCCTCTGCGGCTCTCCACGCCGTAAGTCCTCTCAAGCCTAACTCCAGGCAGCTCTCGCTGACTGCCAACGAGCGATATCATTCCACTATCTATAATGGTCGCGTCCTATTAAAGAATACTCTTGTAGAGGTCTCCACGGATAAGTGGCTTATAAGGCGTCTTAGACGTCGACTCCGAAAGCCTTTGCGAGTCTCTCAAAGCGTTTAAACTCGTTTAGGAGTTCAGCGCCCTTATCGCTGAGGGAGTAAAGGTTCTGGGACTGGTTAATAACGATGAGCCCCCTGCTCGCCAAGAATTCTAAATACTTGATGAGCCTGTCGTATGATAGGTTTGCCTCCCTCATGAGGTATGACTGCTGGGCCCAGCCCACCCTCGAGATAGCCTCAAGAATGTCTATGCATATCCTGAGCTTAGACCTATACTCCTTCTTTAGGGACTGACTCAAATCCTGCTCGCCCTCACTACCGCCGACATCACGAAGCAGAGGGCAAGCAACTGTAACAGATGGCCAGAGAAGTAAAAGCCAGCTGCAATGGGTGTAAAAACGAAGAATACGTGGCTTAGGAGAAGCAGTGAAAAACCAAGGAGCACTAGTCCAGACTCGGCGGTCTTGTTCTGCGCATAGTTGATCCCAGTCCACGCGACTACGAATGCGAGGAGAAGCGCAGAGACCATCTCGAATAATGGGCTGTAAACCAGTACCTGCAGCGGCAGCACGGCCATCGACGCTGAGAGTCTCCTCGTTGATGCGTATCCATACGTAGCAGCAAAGACGACGTATGAAGCTACTCTCAGTCCAGAGTAGGTCATCTCCGCCGATTGAATCATCCTCCTGAAAACCGTGGTAGGCCAATCAGTGAATCTCATGAGCCAAAGGATGTAGCTGATGGATGCGACGCGTGAGAGCATCCCGATGCCCATCAGGAGGAATCCGACTCCGAGGTAGAGGAAGGGCTTCATGTCGGTGACTCTGTAGGCCCTGAAGGCAAAGAATGCGATGATGAAGGCAAGTATCATCGCTATGCTCTCCATGATTAGGTCGAAGCGTATGACTCCTAAGTACCCCTCTAGCAACTCAATACTGTCTCGAACTGGAAGCTTATAGTTTTATTGCATATTCATAGACGATTCATGCACTATCCTTTAATAACCCTGGCCAGATAATGAGTCTCAGTATGAACATGAAGAAGATCTGGATTGCAGGGATAATCAGCGTAGTGCTCGTCGGAGTCGTGTTGACAGTACTGATGACTCAGTATGCCAGCGCCGCATTCATAAATAGCGAGCAAACATCAACCCGGCTTAGAAGCTGGCAGGAAAGTAATCAGTGGGGCAGAATGCAGTTCAAGTATCACCCCTACTCGAACACGTCAACTATTATGGAGAGGCTGAGGCTACGTCAATGCTTCGAGAACGCTACGTTCATGGTCGAGGAAGTATCAATCACTGGGAAATTCACCGATGCGGAACAGGGACTGATAGTGCTGAGCGTTGGTGGATCCAATGTAGTGGTTAGAGCGCCGAATCGCTGGATCATAGACGGCGAGGTCAAGTCATTTATTCACCTATTCGTCGACGACGTGATAGTCAAGGGACACGACGTAAAGATTGATGCGCTAAAGGTCACAGCGACGTTGAGGGATGGGACATCGATGACATACTACATAGCCAAGGCGGTAACAGATCTGAGCAGTGGTGCGACTGCTCAGGCCGTGATGCCGACTACATCGAGCGACTCTCAATATAGCTACCAAGGATAAGTAACCTAAACCCACTTGACTCGAAGAGCCTCGGATCAAGAATCCTCCTAGCATCAATAATTATTTTTCCTCTCATTTTTTCCCTCAGCTTGCCGGGAGTAAGTGATCTGAATATTGGCCAGGGAGTAGCTACGACGACTGCGTCTGCATCCTTGATGCATTCGTCAATCGTGGCGGCTATGGTCGCTCTTCCCTCAACAATCTTCGAGACATTATGAGCGGCGGCGGGGTCGAAGATCGAGACAGAGGCTCCACTAGATATGAGCATGTTTGCAAGCTTGACTGCTTGGGACTCCCTGACGTCGTCTGTAAACTCCTTGAAGGCCGCTCCGAGGATCGCTATTCTTTTCCCACGGATTGTTGATAACTCATGTTCGAGGAGTCTGTATACCCACTCAACTTGCTCGTCATTTATCTCTATGGTCGCGTCTATGAGGTGTGGCTTCAATCCGAGGTCTAGGAATATTCTTCTGAGGGCCCTGAGGTCTTTGGGGAAGCATGAGCCTCCCCAGCCTAGGCCAGCCTTCAAGAAGTGTGGGCCTATTCTCTTGTCAGCGCCTATTCCAGCAGCGACCTCGTCTACGTCTCCTCCCGGCAACTTCTCGCAGAGCCTCGAGATCATGTTTATGAAGCTGATCTTCATCGCGAGGAAGGCGTTGTTTGCATACTTTATGAGCTCAGCATTTGTCGGCGTAGTCATGATTACTGGTGGGAGATGCTCTCCGTGAAGAACTCTGTAGAGGCTGAGTAGCTCCTCGCCCGACTGTTGGTCAATGCATCCAATAACGATGCGGTCAGGGTTAAGCGTGTCCTCGACCGCACTCCCCTCCCTGAGAAACTCTGGGTTAAAGCAGAGTCCAAAATCTGGGCCGCACTTTCTTCCAGAAGCTTCCTCGAGCCTCTTCAAGAATGGACCAATCGTCGTTCCAGGGGGGACGGTGCTCCTCAAGACTACGAGGTGCCTTCCATCAAGCTTTCCTAAACATTCCCCAACGTTTTCAGCCGCCTCGAATACTTGGGAGAGGTCTGCTGACCCGTCGCTGAGAGACGGAGTGCCGACAGTTATGAAGGTATATCCACTGTTAGCTATGCCCTCCGATGGGTCATCTATCGTTCTCAGCGTTTTGTTTGTGACGGTTGCTCGAAGCAGATCTTCTAGTCCTGGCTCGTATATCGGCGCTTCTCCATTTCTAATCTTTGAGAGCTTCTCTTTATCGATATCATAGCAGTAAGTAGTGATTCCCCTGCTAGAGAGACAGGCGGCAGTAACGACGCCGACATATCCGAGGCCGATGACCGTGACTGCTCTCGCCTTCACCACTACTCATCACCTAGGGTCTGGTAATCGCCTTGCGTATCCGCCCTTCTCGAGGAGCTCGGCCGACTCGGGTGGGATGAGCGCTATGTCGCCCTCCCTAAAAGGCCCATGCACCTGCCCCTTCCTGTCCACGATGGCCGAGGTGTCCTTAAGCATCACGACTAGTATCTTTCCATCCATCTTTATCTTCGGTCTCAGGCTCAGCGTCTCAGCCACTTCGTCGACCGCCTCGAGGTAGGTTCGCCCAAGCTTCTGGAACGCCCTATACATCTCTTCCTCAAACTCGAGCATGTTTTCTAGGGGCGCCTCTCTCAGAGCGGCGTCTATGATCTTCCTCATCCTAAGCATGAATATATTCCTGACTAGTGAGGAGAGTATTCTCAGCTCCTCCTCTCTTAGGACTGTGCTGATTGATTTCTTATCGACTGCAAGCCTAATTTCCATCCTGAGCCTAGATGCATAGCTCCTGAGATTCTCAGGCCAGTCCTGAGGAATGGGCGCCAATCTCTCTGAGGAGCTCTCAGCCTTCCATATCTCCACGGTCTGGGCGTACGCTTCCGGCATCTCTCACATAAGTTGAGACACAGTCTATAATAGGGATTTAGACGCTCATCTGCCTAGCGATATGGCTAAGCAAGCATCAGGGCCTGACTGGGTCTGCCAGCCCCCTCAACACGAGGTATACAGCGGCGTGGAGAGGCAGCTCCAGCTTCCTCGGCTCAGTCACCTCATCGAACGAGTCGCCGCCGAGGCTGAAGGCGGGAGCATAGACAACCCTCAGCCTAACCATATAGCTGGTCTTTAGGACTGCAGCATCTCTAAGGGGGTCCGCTCCCTCAACCTCCTCTAGAGGTATGAGTGCCGCCAGCAGGCCGGTCTTTCCGTTCAGGGTGCCGCTCATCCTCATCAATCTATGAATGTCCGTCGTCACTACTGGGTCTATCCGCACAGACTCGATGCTCACGGCCTCCGACGAGAGTCTCGACCAGAAGCTCGGAGGAGCAGCGCTCCAGCTCGGCTCCACGCTCCAGGTCTCCCTCACTTTTTTAGCTAGGTCAGACTTAACGCCCTGGAGTTCAAGCCTCTCAGCGGCTCCGCTGCTTATCAATGCATACATCCTCCTGATGATTCGCCCCCTCCATCCCCAAGAGTCGAGGACAGGCTCGGGATAGTCTTCGTATCTCGGCCTCCCACGTCTGCCCGGCTCGGGTGCAGGTATTCCATGCAGCCTGGGCTGAAGTCCCTCGCCTAGCAGGTAGCTCACTATCTCTCTCCTAGCCATCGAGTCTAGGAGCTTGAAGGCCTCTGAGTAGACCGTGACGTGGAAGCCCCTGTTTCCTGAGAAGCCCACCTCTAGCTCGCTCTCGGGTACTCCGAAATCATCCATCAAGACATTGACGAGCTTGACGGTCTCGGCCCTAGCAGACTTGATGCAATTATCGCAGACCCAGTCTACTTCGATCATATGTGAGCCGCACTCAGCACACTTGCCGTCCACCTTATCGGACAAGCCATGCACTGGACATACGCTGTAGGCATGTTTGGAGACGCAGGAGAGGCCCAAGTGGTCCGCATCTATGTCGAAGACTAGGTCCGCGCCTAGCCATGACTTCTCCTCCATCGGCGCACTCGGATACATGTAGTAAGCAGCGGAGCGATAGACGTGGAGAGGCGCGGCCCTCCTAATCTCGTCCCTCACTTCTTCTGCCGATTGGAACGCAAGGTGCCTGACCATGAGGTTCTGACCGAAAGGGAAGTATCCATATTCCCTCCTCTCAGGCAGCCTCGGAACATTGATGACTGCGTGGTTCTCGGCGTAAAACTTCCTGAAGACCCTCCTGACGAACTCCAAGCCACGCTGCGATATGAATGACACAGGCCCAGAAGTCTAAGAATGCACCGAATAATTAAAGTTTCTCCTCAGAAAGTTAATAGAGCTCAGCAGATTCAAGAAATACATAGAATACATAAACAACAGT
>CAYTRT010000021.1:12990-24512 GCA_964440295.1 uncultured Nitrososphaeria archaeon | reverse complement strand
GGCACCTCTTCACCATCCGTCTCTCCCCTCGAGGTGGTAAAGAAGGAGAAGTCAAAGATAGAGCATCTATTGAACTTACAGTGTGATGATATTCTCTATACAACTGGACTTAAGGGGTAACAATGTAGTATTCAGGTGAAAAAGGACAATTAACACTATACAGATAACCATAACAATGTCAAGATAATGCTTTAAATACCATTAACTGGTCTCTGCGCTTTACCTAAAGCTATTCTGGAGCCTCCTCAACCATATAACCCCTTTAACCCGAACACTGCCATGAGGCTAGATTAGATACGTATCGCTTGAGAAGAGCGGTCTAAAGGTATCACATCGGCCTAGGTGTCCGGGACGTCGAGCCAAACTCTACTCTGATTCTGAATAATTTTTGAAGCGTTGCTGATTAATAGTTAAAAGGAACGCTAGCATGGAGTGTGTGTTGAATTGCGAACGACCGCCAACTGGGCACTATACTTTGTCTTGGTGATAAATATCGCTGCGATGTTTATCTTGGTTGTGGGAGGAATTCTGACGAAGAGTCTCGCTGTCTTAGTCGGTGGAGCCGAGGCTGGCATAAATGTACTCAGCCTATCCTTCTTACTATACTTCGTAAAGAAGTCAGCGATGCCGCCAGATAGGGATCACCCATACGGTCACTATAAGTATGAAAATATATCCGCTTTTGTAACATCCATCTTTATGTCAAGCGCAGCGGTGTTTATCCTTATGTCCTCTATTGGGAGGATCTCGTCTCCGGTAAGCATTGAGGGTGAGGCTATATACTACGCAATTTTGTCACTCGCACTCCCGTTGATATCGTTTTCGTTATTATTATGGACCGCAAGGAGGACAGGAGCAATCGCCGTCGCCGCCGAGACTAGACACCTCCTCATCGATGCTGCCGACTCTCTCATCATACTGACGGGCGTAGTTCTAGCAATCGAGTTTAACCCAATCTTTGACGCGCTGTCGGCATTGATCGTAAGTCTGGTCTTCATTTATGGAATATTGATGAACATTAAAACCTCCATACCTTCATTGATAGATGAGGGACTACCCAGCCAGTTTGTGAATGAGATCAAAAAGATTAGTTTGACAGTAAATGGGGTGAGAGACGCTCATATGGTTAGGAGTAGAAAAACGCCTAGGGGATATTTTATAGACATGCATCTTCTCCTCGATCCTAACATACCTTTAGGAGAGGCTCACGAAGTCGCAGACAAAGTAGAGAGAAAGATAAAGGAGTCAATAACCAATTTTATTATAGCGGATCTCGTTATCCATATGGAGCCCTACTTGTCAAATGGACACGAATGAGCAACACCTTCTCTGCAAGTCAATGTTATGTATAGCTCTTTAAGTCATGTCTATATGGCAGGCAATCATAGATTATAATTTGATGCCTGATAACTCTGCTAGAAAGCCGGACTGGCTCAGAGTCAAATTACCCACCAACCCAACTTATGGTAAGGTTTCAAAAATATTCAAGAAGCATAAGCTTCACACGGTCTGCGAAGAGGCACTTTGTCCAAATATTGCTGAGTGTTGGGGGAGCGGGACAGGAACAATAATGATACTAGGCGACGTATGCACGAGAAGTTGTAGATTCTGCGCCGTGAAGAGGGGCAACCCGATGGGGAAAATAGACGATAGCGAGCCACTAAGAGTAGCGATGGCTGCAAAGGAACTCGGACTAAAATATTTAGTCATAACATCTGTGTGCAGAGATGATCTACCGGACGGTGGAGCTGAACACTTTGCAAAGACTATCAAATCAGTTAGGCAAGAATGCAAAAACATAATGATAGAGGCATTAATACCGGATTTTAGAGGAGATTTAGAATGTATAAGAAAAGTAGTGGATGCTGGCCCAGACGTGTTGTGTCACAACGTTGAGACGGTCTATAGACTATCACACATAGCGAGGGACAGGCGTGCATCTTTTCAACTATCATTAAGCGTTCTCAAAAAAGCTAAAGAATTGAGACCTGAGCTCATCACTAAGACATCATTTATGCTTGGGCTTGGAGAAACTGAAGAAGATGTAGTCCAAACACTTAAATTGATAAGAGACGCAGGTATAGACATCGTCTTCATGGGGCAATATCTGAGACCAAGTCGTGATAAATTTCATCTGCCAGTAAAGGAATACGTGCATCCCGATGTTTTTGACAAGTATAGAAGAATAGCCGAGTCAATGGGATTTAGATTAGTCGTCGCGGGACCATTAGTGAGAAGCTCGTACAGGGCTGCCGAGTTTTTCATCGAGAAAGATACATAAGTATTTATCCTCCTTTTCTAAGGATCCTGGTTGATGACAAATTATGACGCCGTAGTAATAGGTGCTGGCCCAGCCGGATACGTCTCTGCGATAAGGTTGGCTCAATTGGGATTTAAGACCCTGATAGTCGAGAAGCACGAATTAGGAGGCGAGTGCACGAACTATGGCTGCATACCATCAAAACTACTGATAGACTATTCTAATAAGATTTTTGCAATAAAAGAATTAGTGAGCCAAGGACTAGTAAGTGGAGGTGTAGATCCATCAATTCTACAACTATGGAATAAAAAAGAAAAGGTAATCAAGAGATTGAGGGAGGGCATTCAACAACTACTTCAAATTAACGGCGTAGACCTTGTTAAAGGAGTGGGCCGAGTTGTTGATGCAGGAAAGGTCTCAGTAATGACTGATACGGTTGAAAAAATCGTTAATGTAAGAAACATAGTTTTGGCGATAGGCTCAGAACCAGCGGCGCTTAAAAACCTCCCGTTTGATAGTCGGAGAATAATTTCGTTTAAAGAGGCACTTTCTCTTCAGAATATTCCAAGACGGTTGATGATAGTGGGTGGCGGTGCTATAGGACTAGAAATGGGAACGGCATATGCAAACTTGGGCTCGGAGATAATACTCGTCGAGGTTTTGGACCAGCTTCTTCCAGGCTTTGACAAGGATGTCTCGTCAGTCCTGAGAAGGTCGCTCGAGAGCCGTGGCTTCAAGATTTATTTAGGCACATCCGTTGAGGAATATAGTTACTCTAACGATGGCGTGAAAGTGAAGCTTACAAACGGTGAAGAACACGTAGTGGATTATGTATTGGTAGCAGTTGGTAAAGCGCCTCCCGCCGAGGCACAATCCTTAGAAAATCTTGGTATAAAACTTACTCCTAAAGGATTCATCAAAGTAGACGAGAGGCTGAGGACTAGTTTAGATGGTGTTTTCGCTGTCGGCGATGCCACTGGCCCACCGTTCCTAGCTCATAGAGCATCCGCTCAGGGTATTATATGTGCCGAAAACATAGCCTTGCATGAAGTAAGATTTGAAGAGCGACTGGTTCCCATAGGATTATTTACGGAGCCGGAGATCGCCATGATTGGATTGTCAGAGACCGAGGCAAACAAGAATGGGATAAACGTAAACGTTCTAAAGATTCCATACATGGCTATTGGAAAAGGGTCTATCGATGCTAAAAGAAACGCGTTTATCAAAGTAGTACACGATAAATCTGGAAAAATTTTGGGTATTCAGATCATTGGGCCGTTTGCTACGGAGCTGATTAATCAAGCATCAATTTTACTATCGACTGGAATTACAGTTGAAGAATTGTCAAAAACCATATTTGTGCATCCTACCTACTCCGAGATTTTTGGCGAAATGCTAAGAGCAATATCCGGAAAAGGAATTCACTATGTCAAGGTCAAATGAACGTATAATGTATTGGATAGACCTCGGATACATGGATTACGGAAAATCATTAGAAATACAGAGAAACATAGTTGAAAAGAGACAGGTAAATGCATTACCGGATGTTTTGTTGACGGTTGAGCACCCACACGTATACACGATCGGTAGGAGAGGGAAAATAGAGGACGTATCTCAAATGACTATTCCTATAGTTAGAGTAGAGAGGGGCGGATCTGTCACTTATCACGGGCCTGGACAACTCGTAGCATACCCAATAATCAAATTAGATGAGACACAGATGGATGTGCACCAACTCGTGAATATGTTGGAAGAAGTCGGAATACACCTTTTAAAAGACTATAACGTGGTTGCCGAGCGAGTGGTGGGAAAACCCGGAGTGTGGGTCAAAGGCAAAAAGATTGCTTCGATTGGACTTGCGATAAAAAACTGGGTGACCTACCACGGAATAGCCATTAACATAAATGTAGATTTAAGATACTTCCATGCAATAAAACCCTGCGGCTTCTCCCCAGACCTAATCACGTCGTTGAACGAAATATTGGGAAGGGAAGTCTCTATGAATGAGATAAAGCAAAAATTTATTCAACACTTTGCTAAAATTTTTTCTGTTAAATTGACTGAAAAAATGATGGACACTATACAAATATGACACTTCTCTAACCATTATCCGATTTTATCATGTGGCTTTATCTCTTTATCTCTCGCTTCTTCCATCTTAAATTATAACTCCGACACTTCCTGCACTTTTCAGCAGTAGGCGCATTTTTGGCTCCGCAGTTACGGCAAATCTTGTATACTAGCCTTCTTCGCTGCGCCAGCTGCAACAACGCAGTATCTGTTATCGGCATAGCTGTTTCAGTTTATTTGTTGATTGTCCCAGTATTTATATATAAAATAAATCTTTCATTGATTGAGGAATGGGATTTCTTTGATCCATGGATATTCTTTTAGGTGTCTCTCAATGGATTTTTTAATCTCTTCCTCTGGATACTGCCAGGCTGGTAGTTTTCCTTCAAAGAATTCTTGGTATGCCTGCAGGTCAAAGAAGCCATGTCCGCATAGATTAAATAGAATTACTTTTTCTTCTCCTGTCTGTTTGCATCGGAGTGCTTCCTCTATAACGTACCTTATAGTATGTGATGGCTCTGGTGCAGGGATTAATCCCTCTGTCCTCGCAAATATCGTGGCAGCCTCAAAGACTTGGACTTGGTCATAGGCTATTGGCTCGACTAGGCGATGCTTCAGCAACAAGCATAATGTCGGTGCATCTCCATGGTATCTCAGCCCGCCTGCATGGATTGGCGCTGGCACAAAATCAGAGCCCAGCGTATACATGGCTAGGAGAGGCGTCTTCTTGGCAGTGTCTCCGAAGTCATAAGTGTATATCCCCCTCGTCATTGTGGGACATGCAGTCGGCTCAGTTGCGACGAACCTCACCTTCTTTGGAGATTTCTTAGCTACATAGAGATCGTAGTAAAATGGCCAAAACAAGCCAGAAAAGCTACTGCCACCACCCACACAGCCAGCCACGATGTCTGGATACTCGTCCAGCATTTCCATCTGCCTTTTAGCCTCGAGCCCCTGAACTGTTTGATGAATCAACACATAATTTAAAACGCTCCCTAAACTATATTTGACGTTCTCATGCGTCACTGCATCTTCTATTGCTTCGCTGATCGCTATTCCAAGACTGCCCGGATGGTCCGGGTTCTTCGCGAGTATCGCTCTACCAAATTCTGTGTTGTTGCTTGGGCTTGGATAAACGTCCGCTCCCCAGCAGTGCATTAACACTCTTCTGTATGGTTTCTGATCATAACTCGACCTGACCATATATACTGTGCATTTTAGTCCAAACAAGTTGCACGCAAATGCCAATGCCGACCCCCACTGGCCTGCGCCAGTCTCCGTAGCAAGCCTCTCAACACCTTCTTTATAGTTGTAATATGCCTGAGCCACGGCGGTATTCGGCTTATGCGAGCCGGGCGGGCTTACTCCCTCATATTTATAGTAGATCTTGGCCGGCGTCTTTAAAAACCTCTCAAGCCGCTCAGCACGAATTAGGGGCGTGGGCCTCCACAAGGTGTAGATGTCCCTTACTTCCTGTGGAATGTCGATCCATCTTTCTTGGCTTAGCTCCTGCATGATCAGGGCGCGTGGAAAGATTCTCTCGAGGTCCTTTGGATCTATCGGGCTCCGTGTCTGGGGATTAATCGGAGGAGGAAGAGGTGAAGGAAGATCCGGCGAAATGTTGTACCACTTCTTAGGAATATCGTTTTCATCCAAAAATATCTTTTTGCTATTCATCGTGAGAGTAAAAATAAATATACTTCTAAATAAATGTTTTTAAGCATCGAGATCTGAAAAATTTTTATCATAGGACGCCAATCCATAAAAACGGCTGGGCCGTTGGTCTAGTGGTTATGACGCCGCCCTGACGCGGCGGAGGTCCCCGGTTCGAGTCCGGGACGGCCCACCAAATGCTGCATCCATCTTTGTTTTATGCCGATTTAGTTTTGAGAACATTTGACACATTTATTGTTATTTATTTCCTCCTCGTGGGTATTGATCGAGATAATATTTTTATTATAGCGTAACATAGATAGAGTCGCCAGCCACAGAGGTAGATGCACATGTCGTCAGAAGTTACGGTATTGATTGGGAAGAAGCCGGCCATGAGCTATGTCTTGGCGTGTCTGATATCGCTGCAGCAAGGACAAAACGTAACATTGAAGGCAAGAGGAAGATCGATCAGCAGAGCCGTAGACGTCGTGCAGATCTTGAAGAACAGATTCTTCAAAGACCTGAAGATACACGAGATAAAGATAGGTACAGATATGATCAAGGGACAAGATGGTAGAGACGTAAACGTAAGCACAATAGAAATTCGGGTAGGACAATAGACTACCTAAAGAACTCGGAGGAGGGCTGGGATGCGAAGACAGGTGGATCCCATTGAGAACGCCGGTTTGCCAATTCGACCTAAAGAGTGGAGTTCTTTGTCCAAAATGCGAAGCGAAACTACGAGAGAACATCGTCTCAGAGCTAGACATAAAAATCATGGCTACCCTACTAGATGAAGAAAAAAATTTTATTTTTCTGCAAAAATCTGAATATATAAAATCAATTGAGCTTTATGGAGTAATTTATATTTTTATTAAGATTGAAGAAGATGTAAGTCAAACTCAATTGAGCCTTCTTGAAACAAGGCTTGAAGCTAAGACCAAGAGAAAAGTAAGATTGTTTAAGGATAGTGATAATTTTAACGAGTTCATTGGATCATTAATATCGCCAGCAAGACTAGTATCCATAACTAAAATATGGCTACCTGATGGAACAGAAGAACTAGGGCTATTGATTGATAGCAAGTCAAAAATGAATATCACGCCCGATGTTCTCACAGAGATTGTAAGATTACTCAAGGGAAAAACCATCAGGACTAGATTTGTATCGAGATAGACTACATTTTAGTACTGCTTATAATTTATTATAGCCTAGAAGTGGTGGAGCCCAATGGGAGGAGCAGACAGAAGAGTCTATGCGGTCGATGTCCACGAGCGAAATGACGGGCTAGAGGGATACCTTTTAGGATGGATTCACGAGGTCAGAGACCTAGGATCACTAGTCTTTTTAATTTTACGCGATAAAACAGGGACATGCCAAGTAAGCATAAGACGTGATACACTGTCCAGAAATGATCTATCTGAGCTGGAAAAAGTCACGAAGGAATCAGTAGTCAAAGTAAGCGGTGTAGTTAAAGCTGAGCCGAAGTCGAGACTTGGAGCGGAGCTTAAAGCCTCAAGTATCACGGTCTTGAATAGGGCTGTTGAGCCCCTTCCCTACGACGTTGTGGGGAAGGTCAAAGCAACAATGACAACTCGCCTTGAAAATAGAATTCTAGATCTAAGAAGGCCGGAGCATAGAGCAATTTTTCTAATAGGCGACACAGTCCTAAACGCCTGTCGCGAGTATCTACGCTCATTAGGATTCGTGGAGGTCAGGACGCCTAGAATAATAGCAACGGCGACTGAGGGAGGGGCAAGCCTATTTGAAGTTAAGTATTTTGATAAAGTTGCATATCTTGCCCAGAGCCCGCAGCTGTATAAAGAAGAATTAGTGACTGTTTTCGAACGGGTATTCGAGATTGGACCATTCTTCAGGGCTGAAGAATCACATACGAGACGACATATCAGCGAGTTCACGTCAATCGATATTGAGGCAGCTTTCCTTGACTACGAGGGAGTCATGAATATACTTGAAGGACTCATAGTCCACGTCATCGAGAAGGTCCTATCAGAAAGAGAAAGAGAACTCAACATCTTAAAAGTTAACCTAAAAATCCCAAAAAGACCATTTCTACGCATAACCTATGACGACGCATTAAGCGAACTAGAAAGTTTAGGAGTAAAGAAAAAATGGGGAGACGACTTCACGACGCAGGAGCTTAGACTCTTGGGAAGCAAGCATTTAGGCTTTTATTTCATAACTCATTTCCCAACTGCCTCAAAGCCATTCTATATAAAGCCATCCGATAATAATGATCAAGTTTCAGAGTCATTTGACTTGATGTATCAGTGGTTAGAACTATCGTCTGGAGGCACAAGAATATCGGATAGGCCACTGCTAGAATCTCGGATTAGGGAAAAGGGCTTAAACCCTGAGGACTTTAGATATCATTTGAAAGTTTATGACTATGGGATGCCTCTACATGCTGGCTGGGGTCTTGGATTTGAGAGGCTGCTAATGGTATTAACGCGAAAAACAAACATAAGAGAAACGATACTATTCCCACGAGATAAGTTCAGGTTAACGCCGTGACTGTAGCTCTAAATCCATTCTAAGCCGCATGTAGCGAACTTCATTTTAAACACAATAGAATATGCATAACAAGTTTCTTATAACCCAGCACGTTAATAATCATATTTATATTACAGTAATTTTTTGAGATAAATGAATTGATTCAAGAGCTGGTTGTGGAGACTCTTAATAATGCGTTGATTCTATACGTAATGTTTTGTCTACTTGCACCTATAATCTTCTACTTGATATCAGTCATACTCGCTCCGAAGAGGCCGTCAAAAGTAAAGAAGATGCTGTTCGAGTCCGGACAGACACCCATTCCCTACAGAGTTAGCCCTTACCCTATAGAGTATTTTCCCTACATAATTATTTACATTGCATACGCATTACTCGCGTTAGTAGCGTTTATCACATCAATTTCATTAATGGAGTCAACTGAGTCCATGTATGGTGGAGTAATAGTGCTATCAATCATTACAGCAGTCTCTATATACCTAAGTCTATTCATGAAAAACCTGACGCAAAAACTAGAAAGAGGGGGAGGATAATTGATGCCTAATCTCATTCAAATAATAGCAAGCATAATCGAGTCACTTCCAGCACCAATTAAAAGTGTCGTTAAGCTTACCTTAACTGAACCTTTCATCAAAGCTGTTGTTTTTCCAGGGGCTCTTTTCGGTATAATTTTAGGATTATTCGCTGTATGGTATGAAAGAAAGATTCTTGCAAGAGTTATGCTTAGAGTTGGCCCGCTGCATGTTGGAAAAGTAAGCGGTATTCTTCAGTTGGTTGCTGACGCCCTGAAGATCTTGTCTAAAGAAAGAATCGTTCCAGATGTTAGGAATAAATATCTCTTTGTAGTTATGCCCGGAGCTGCTTTAATACTTTCCCTATTGTTGTTTGCGTTTTTGCCGTTCGGCGCTGGCTGGATAATCTATCCATCCGACGTAGGTCTCCTACTCTTTTTCGGCATCCTAGCAGTAAGTCCAATTCCAATAGTTCTCGCGGGCTATGCAGCTGGAAGCAAGTACCCGTTCATTGGAATGAGTAGATTTGCATTACAGCTATTTGGATACGAGATACCAATGTTCCTCTCCCTAACAGGAATAATAATGAGCGCCAGATCGTTTGACTTGGTGAAAATCGTTGAGGCCCAAAGTATCATGCCCTTCATTTTGCCACAGTTTTTAGGCTTTATAGTGTTTTTCATCACTATGATTGCTGAGTCGGAGCGAGTACCATTCGATATACCAACCGCTGAGAGCGAGATTGTTTCTGGCTGGCATACCGAGTATTCAGGAGTATATTTCCTAATGATCCAGTTCACGTCTTATGAAAAGACCCTGGCGCTCTGTGTGTTGGCGTCACTCATCTATCTTGGTGGCTGGCATGGGCCCTCGATCCCGTTTGTTCCAGAGACAATATCAGCTCCTTTCTGGGTAATACTAAAGGCTCTGATCCTATTCACAGTACTAGTCATAATCAGGGGAGCCTATCCTAGATTGACAATAGGTAGAGTTCTAGATATAGGGTGGAAATACCTAATCCCTCTAGGATTCATAAATCTCCTATTAACATCCGTGCTTTCGGCATTACTGATCAGCCGCTAGCCCTTAGATCGCTTTAGCTTAAATTCTATACCCACGGCCATTATGTTTGCCCTAGTTATTGTATATACAGCTTGCTGGACTAATAATCCATGCTCAAGAAGATCTAAACCATTTTTACGAGACTTTATCTTCTCATACATTGACTCGACGTTCTTAACCAGATCCATCTTACCGGACAACTCATAATTACTTAATCTATGATCGTTCAATAGTTTATAGCAGGAAGATCGGGCGTCCTCAATAAATTTATAGTCGTCACTGTCTATGAATTTTTGCAGCGACGTGATTATTTCTCTGAGAATTTTTAAAATATCAATTAGATCCTCTGTGCTAGGCTCCGTGGTCATGCCTTTCAGATAAATTGTAAAAAGCGCTCTATATTAGATATTTCTAGGCTGGCCGGTTCAGTATATTGTTTTTTCTGTCTTACCGTCGAATATGTGGATCTTCTTTAAGTCAAATCCGACCCATACTTGTTGTCCCAGTTTGGCATCTAGAGTCAATGGCGTTATTGCCTTAATTATCTGGTCGCCAATCTTCAAGTCAATAACTAGATTTGCTCCCTGGGGCTCCACAACATAAACTTCTGCAGGAATGACCGTGTTAATTGTTTTTTCCACGCTAACCTGTAAGTCTTCTGGACGAACTCCCAAATATACCTCGGAAGACGTTGCCTGATTGGATACTATTTCTCCGATATCACTCGGCAACTTGTACGTGAACGCCCCCGCGTCTAGTATTACGTCACCATTTTTCCTCGACAACGATGTCTTTATCATGTTCATCGGTGGGCTTCCTAGGAATGCACCTACAAACATGGTAGCTGGGCGATGATAAACCACCGAGGGCTCGTCATATTGCAGGAGTTTTCCATTATTCATCACGGCAATCTTGTCAGCCATAGCCATCGCCTCGGCTTGGTCATGGGTGACGTAAACGGTTGTTACCTTCAATTCCTTCTGAAGACGCTTCAGCTCAGCCCTCATGAATATTCTCAACTTGGCGTCCAAGTTACTAAGTGGCTCGTCCATCAAGAAAACCTTAGGCTTACGTACAATTGCTCGGCCTAAAGCTACTCGCTGCTGCTCACCACCGCTAAGCTGTCGGGGCTTCCTGTTAAGCAGATGCTCAATGTTTAACAATTTAGCAACTTCCTTAACACGCCTCTCAATCTCATCCTTAGGAACTTTTCTCATCTTTAGTGGGAAGGCAATGTTGTCAAAAGCCGTCATATGTGGATAAAGGGCGTAGTTCTGGAATACCATGGCGACGTCCCTGTCTTTGGGTGGGAGGTCATTCACGACCCTGTCCTCTATATAGATCTCGCCTGAGTCAGGATATTCCAGTCCCGCGATGCATCTAAGCGTGGTTGTCTTACCGCAGCCCGAAGGCCCGAGAAGAACAACAAATTC
>CAYTRT010000021.1:1447-12890 GCA_964440295.1 uncultured Nitrososphaeria archaeon | reverse complement strand
GATGATAGCTCGATGTCTGACGACATCTCTAGTGCGTAGAATGGGCATGCATCAACGCAGAAGCCGCAAAATACGCAGCGACCATAATCAACTTGTGGAAAATATGATTTCTTATTCTGATCAAGTTTGAAGTCTCTCTTCTCAATCGTTAACTTATAGGTGTAATCGTTGTTTGAGATTTCGTAAACCTCTTTGTCTGGAGCCTTGTCTATTGTCTTTGATATCTTCCATCCCTTTAGTTCGAGCTTTCTAAAGGAGCTAGACAGATATTTCATCGTTAACAAGTCTGACCTGTGCTCCCAGAGTGGTTCTTGGTTAAACTTAATCACTGCTGTCCCATCTTCATTCTTAGAGTACTTCAAATCCGGATAGACTATCA
Organism: uncultured Nitrososphaeria archaeon; assembly: GCA_964440295.1. Lineage (GTDB taxonomy): Archaea > Thermoproteota > Nitrososphaeria_A > Caldarchaeales > Calditenuaceae > CALIKS01. The sequence goes on along the minus strand of CAYTRT010000021.1, from coordinate 12,511 downwards.
TTAGTGGGTGAGAGACACCATTTCTGATGCTGAATATCGAGTCAGCATTCTGCATGCTTTTTAAAACTTCATCAAGGGGCTCAGAGGCTCTTTGATTTCCCCTAATTATCTCGTGGTAAGCATTCTCGTCTAGTTGTAGTGAGACGTCGTATGCATATACCATGGTTATGGCCTCTGCTATGTTTTGGCATGTCAGGTCGCATAGGCTACAACCAGTACATTTATCGAGGCGAAGGACATGTCTACCCTTAAATCCAGGATAGGCAATGCCTGCTTTTGGGTCATATCTATAATTTTCGACGGGAAGATTAGGCACTCTTTCATATGGATACTTCAATGTATATGGATGCATGAATATGTGTTTTGTCGCTGTTAAAAACGGCCTTACTGCTCTCGAAATTAGACTAAATACCATCGCTCTATCGTGATAGGCTTCATCCACAATTTAAGTTTTCATATATGATGCACGTGTAGAGAATGAGGGTGGAAATAAAAATGAAATAAGCCAGCACCACATCAATAGGTAGATGATAAAAAGTATCGATGATGAGTCTTTGGGGTCGTGGCTCATTGAAAGGCTTAGGAATAGGTACGACATTGCAAAATTCGGCTTCATATCCTCGTTTATTAGAAGGGGAGATAGGAATCCGTTTAAGATCTTAGTTGCGACAATATTATCACAAAATTCTACCGACAAGGCCGCCATGGCGGCGTATAGAAATCTGGAAAAAATCGTCGATATTACTCCTTCAAGCATTGCTAAACTAAACTCTAAAGTAATAGCTTCTGCAATTAAACCTGCTGGACTGCACAGATCTAAAGCAGGGGCAATAAAGAAGTTATCAAGAATAATCATCACAAAGTACGGTGGAGATCTTTCGAACTTACTCAAAAAAGACGTCATAGACGCGAGGAGAGAGTTGATGGAGTTGCCGAAAGTGGGGCCAAAGACCAGCGACGTACTGCTAGTAAGCATGGGCATCTTAAAGACCGTCCCCGTCGATACACATATCTCACGAATAGCCAAAAGACTCGGATTAGTACCGCTAAAAGCCGACTATGAGACAATTAGGAAAAGGTTAGACGAAATATTTAGAGAGGATGATAGATACGAGGCCCACCTGCTACTAATCCTGCATGGTAGAGAGACCTGTAAGGCGATAAATCCGCTGTGCAACGAATGCGTTATAAACGAGCGATGCGCCTACTATAAATCCTCAATTAGGCAAAATTATATCTGCACGCGTACTTAATTGTTAGGTATGGCAAAATGGAGGGAACTTATTGATCCAAAACAGCTAGCATCCTCATTTGAGGCTACATTAAATTTTAGACGGGCCATCTCGGTCTACTTGCTTGCAATTTTATCAGCGATCGGTACTGCTCTTTACTATGGGATATACAAGTTAAAGATTGGTTTTTTCATGCCAATTTTAAGGACCATAAACCCACCCCACACTTCTCCTTTGGACATAGTACTCGGTAGAATTATATACGTAGTATTCGGCATGATAATCGTTCTATTCATACTGAGAGTGGCTTTATTATTCGCAAAGAGAGAGGGCGTAAGGTCTTATCCACTAGTCAGCATAATCTTCCATTCATTCTTAGCCATAACTATAATCTCTGTAATCTTTTTTATTTCTGCTGTAAGTTCACCGCCCGTCGAAGTTAATATAGTCTCTGCCACGTTAAATAATGTAAAACTCACAGGCGTCGAATTATCGGGTAAATGTCTATCAAACCTTAGTAATGTTGAGGTTCTGGCTGATACTATGAGTGCTGAACAACTCATAGTCACGTCTGTATTTAGTAATGGGAGTACTCCAAATTGGAGTGAAATTTATCAAAGAGGTGAAACTATAGATCTGGGCCAGTTAAAAGAATATGTGACTATGAGGTCTGCGACTGCATACATAAATAACGTGATGGTTTCTTTGGGTGACGTTGAGGTAAGTAGACTAAAATGGCGATCTATAGAATATGGCTCCATCACTGACATGTTATACTATCCTGTTCCTTTTTTGAATTTTGTTGCTGGTCTGTTGTCTTTATTTTCTTGGATATGGATAATTGGCTATAGCTCACTTGCCGTAAAGTATTACTACTCATTGTCGACTGGCACGATAATCATTGTCGATATAGTTACTTTTTTGGCGCTTTTTATCTTTGGCTTTGTCTGACACGTCCATCTGGAAACAATTCACCCATACGAATCCTAGTACTCGAGATGGGACTCCCATCCTCGGCCAACACGACTGGGCAGACCTCGATACAAACTGGACTGAGACCCTTCCTAAGCCTTATTTCATTTATCTCGACACCCCTACTATACGTAAACGGGCTGACCACTAATAATTCATAGTCCGACTTATCTATCAATGGGCCGTATTCATCATCGATTGGTTGGATATGTGCCTTGGTGTCCCAGTCATATTTTTTAAGCTTCTCTTCGAGCTGCTTTTTTCTATCCTCGAAGCACGCCACATCGCCCTTCTTACCAAGCTTACGGACCAGCTCGTCCGAACACAATCCGATGAGTACTTTTTCTGCTAGCCTAAATGCGAGGTTTAGGAGTGCTAAGTGTCCGACGTGAATGTTGTCGAATGTTCCACCAACGCCGGCAAGTTTAAACCTTGGCTTATAATATTTGCTCAACTGAATCTCATCCTCTACTTCGTAGTACCATATTCTTAGGTCTCGGAGTAAGATTAGTGCTTCGCCCTCCGTTATTCCGAGCCTGATACTTAACTCTTGCGTTGTTATTAGTAAGTTAGAAGGCAAAATATTTCTTAACACGTATTCGCGTCTCTGCCTATATGTAGGCATGCTCCTAATAGACTCGCTCAACGCGACGTATAATTCCGGACAGTCAATCACCTTCATGGCTATTATTAATAATTCTTAAGACTCTAAGCGATAAAGATTAACGATGGAGTGGAAAACCTTATAGAAAGCCAGCTCGGTTAATCTTTAGAGATAATGGGGCCCATGAGTGACTTAAGGAAGATCATTAATGAGATCAGAGAGACGATACAGTTCTTAGAAATGCAATTGGAGTCAGGTTCTAGAATAGAGTTAATCATCAATCACGTGGAGGACATTATCGAGTCTCTTGGATTAATGTTATCTGACACGTCTCTTCCGGAGAATGTTAGAGTGGAGGCAGAAGCCCTCTACATTAAGGCTCGATACATTGCTGAGAAGGCTAAAAATATCTTAGAAATGCAGGAAAGAGAAACTCGCAATCTAAAGACTAGAAGTAGAGCATGGGAATAGAGATGGAGGATCTCTTAAACCATGCGTTGAGAATAGCCACCAAACTAGGCGCAAAGTATGCAGAGGCTAGGTATCAGTCGAGCACGTATGAAGAGTCGCTTCTAAAAAATGGCGTACCAGAGATAAGTAGCAAAACGCGGAGTAAGGGAATAGGAATAAGAGTCTTAGTTAACTCTGCATTAGGTTTTTCATCAATAACCACAATTACGAAAAGTAAGATTGAGGAGGCAGTAAAAGAGGCCATAAGTATTGCCAAGTCCTCCTCGTCACTGATCAAAAAAGGCGTCAGCCTATCAGAAGAACACATGTATGAAGATAAAGTTGTTATTAAGCCTAGGATAAACCCAGAGAATGTTGATTCCGATGGAAGAATCCAACTGCTAAAAGGGATTGATGATGAATTGATGAGTACTTCCCAAAAATTGGGGGTAAAGGCTTCAGTAAGGCTACTAAGCATCGGGTATGGCGTTGTGGAAAAAATGGTCGTAAATACAGACGGCGCAAAAGTCTATTCAAAAATACCTTACGAGATGGCGACTTACTCATTCACTTTATCGTCAAATGGCAGATCATTACAGCGCTACGAAAACCTGGGCGCTACTGGTGGCTGGGAGGTGGTGGAGCGGTGGCTCCTCGACGAAATGGTAAAAGAAGAGGCCGAAAACATCGGAAGGGCTGTCTTAAGTGCCAAATCACCTCCATCTGATAAGATAGACGTCGTTCTTGGATCAGAGATAGTTGGGATAGTGTGTCACGAATCTACTGGGCATCCTTCAGAGGCGGATAGAGTATTAGGAAGGGAGGCAGCACAGGCAGGCGAGACATACGTAACTCCTGACTCAGTCGGCAAATGTATAGGATCTGAATTGGTGACAATTGTTGATAACCCTGTAATTCCTGGATCTTTCGGCTACTATGTCTATGATGATGAGGGAGTCAAGGCATGTGAAAGAACACTACTCGAAAATGGCCGTATAAAAGAACTACTTCACAACAGAGAGACTGCGGCCGAGTTCGGTCTTAAGAGTAATGGCGCCGCGAGGGCTAGCTCATATAACAGAGAACCGATGATCAGAATGTCTAATACATACATGAAGCCGGGTGATTACTCTTTTGAGGAGTTGATAGAAGACATAAATCTAGGAGTGTACATCAAGAGTTATCTAGAGTGGAACATAGATGACAAGAGATGGAATCAGAGATACGTCGGCGTCGAGTCATACTTGATTGAAAATGGAAGAATAACTGATATGGTTTATCAGCCAGCAATAGAACTGACAGCTCAGGGCCTATACTCATCTGTAGATGCAGTTGGAAAAGATTTAGCCTTCTATGCTGGATACTGTGGAAAAGGAGACCCAATGCAGGCAGTACCTGTATGGTTCGGAGGGCCGTCAATACGTCTACGAAACGTAAAACTTAGCATGCGGATAGGCCGCTAACTCGAAAAACCAGCCACATCGCTCCATATAATCAATCTAGTGGGCCGTCCCGGACTCGAACCGGGGACCTCCGCCGTGTGAGGGCGGCGTCATAACCACTAGACCAACGGCCCTCAAGATTATTGGTGTTTTCCCTTATTTATTTTTAAAGCTTTGCCAAATCTGCTAGGATTGAGAATTATCTTAGCTCCCGGGAAGCTCTGATAATACATCTTCTCTCCTAATAAATCTCTGAGAAATATAGCGAGCGCAGCAACTTCGCTGTGAGGCTGGTTTGTTATTGCGACGTTAATGTCTGCAAGTCCATATATTTCTGCGGGAACCTTCGCTCCGCCTACGATGACGAGCAAGTCTCTGTGCTTGAAGTTTTCTTTTATTTCACCTAATACGTCCGGTAAATTAGCACCATACATAGTGAGGTGGACTACGTAGTCTCCCCGAGACTTAGCCTCAGAAATTACTTCTCTCCAGCTATTAGAGAAGTAGGATTTGAAGCTGCCCCCCCATTTTTCCACGACCTTGTTTATCGAACTGATTAGGTTATCATCCTGCTCACCAGTAAATATTATGGCGCTTGCTCCTAGCGCTCTCGCTGTAAGCGCTACATGTGTCGATATTCTTTGATCTCTCTTAACCCTGTGCCCAATTCTTAAGACTGTTATGTTTTGCATGTCTTAGCTTAGCATCTTCTCTATCTCAGAAATTTTTCTATCTATGGCTGATATTATTGGTGTTGGGTCGAAATAGTTTAGCTTCTGTCCGCATGCTGGGCATTTAAAGAAATTATCTAAAGCTGCATCGAATGTATATTTTTTACATGAAGCGTTTCCGCACCAATAGAATTGATTTTTCCCGAAGTGTTCTCTTAGCATTTTTAATCGCGCATATATCTTTTTTAGCTGCGCCTTTACGACGCCTATCACTTGCTCCTGTTGTAGTCTCCACTTGAATACTCTTCTGTTATTCTTTTTGTCAAAAGCCATCTCATAAGTGAGTAGTGATAGGTCGTGAAGAATGTGCAGAATTTTCCTTACATGTTTTACATCCATCTCTAAGGTTACCGCTAATTCATCATCTGTCAATCCTGGCTTCTTCATTAATTTCTGCGCAATCTTTGCAGCATCTTCACCTCCGACTATTCTGACCAGCTCAATAACTCCCTCTTCATCAATGATCATCAATGTGTATTCTAATGTAGAGTAGATATTACCTAAAATATAAGGTATTTTTCGACCCTAAAACTGGATATATATCTTAAAAACAAGCTACATAATATGCAGTAAGGATGATAGCTGTCTCGATAAGGAATGCCACGTTGAAATTGAAGAATAGAGAAGTCCTCTCAAATATAGATATTGATCTTTTTGAGGGAGAGCAATTAACGGTGCTTGGCGGCCTTGAAGCTGACCTGTTTTTAGCGATGATTGCAGGAGTCATCCCTCCGTCTAGCGGGACTATCCAAATTTTTGGAAACGACACGCTAAAATATCGACAACAATTATCCTCACTTGTTAGTTATCTTCCACCCGATCCATACATCCCGCCTACGCTAAAATTAAGAGAATATCTTGAATTGTCATGTACTGTAAGGAGAATCAAGAAGGCAGAACAAAAAGAGCTGGTTAGTTCATTACTAGAAAGCTTAGGGTTAAAGAAATTTTCAGAGTATAGACTAGGGCAGCTAAGCAAGTCTGAGAAAAGGATGGCGGCTTTGGCGGCTGTATTAGTGACAGGGAGTAGGTTGCTGTTACTTACGAGACCCTTTGAGAATTTATCTTTTGACTATCGAGAATTGGTTGCAGAGCATCTTAGGAAGACTTCGAAGAGTGGAGTTACGTGTATATTGACGAGTAACACGTTTGACCACTTAACAAAGACTGATAAAGTTGCAATTATTAATAATGGCAGGCTCGTAGCTCAAGGGATACTAAAAGACCTAGTTAAGATCATTCTTGATGAACAGTATTTAGTGCTGAGAGTGATGGATACTAAAGCTGTGATGGAGAAGTTGAGCAAGTTCCCAACCATCAAGAAGATTGGACTAAGCCGTGATGGCGTCATAAAAATATGGCTAAAAGATTTTAGCAACGATGTATCCCCTACAATCGAGCTATTGTTTTCTCTCAATTTAGGAGTTAAACAAATATCAATTGAGCAACTGAATGCTGTAGAGGCATGCAAGCAGATGTATCGGAAAATAATACAAGAGGAGACGTAGTTGAAGAGTTTATTATTGATGGAGTTTTGGGGGATATTCAGAAGACTACACGTATCACTACCTATAATCATCCTTCCATCGATTATACTATACTTCTCTACGATTTTTCCAGTTGATAGGGCCGTCTTCATATTTTCAAGCGTTTTTGCTCTTCAACTCCTTTTGCTGATCTCACCCATCTTATTATCAGAGCTTTTGAGGGGCGGCTGGAGGCTTCTTTATCAAGCAGGCATATTTAATAAAACATCGAAGATAGTACCGATTATTTTGCTAAGCCCCATCCCTATAATAACTCCTACAGTTTCCCTATTCACAATCGTTTATTCCCTATTGCTGCCCTATAGTTTTTGGTCATTTCTCACGTTTGTTTCTTTATTGATGATTGGCATTCTATCATACTCGCTCGGAACATTTTTCAAAGCACTTTTAAATGAAGAGGCCGGGGCTCTTATTGCCGGCCTTACTTATGAAGTGTTTTTACTACCATCATTTCTTGCGAGTTATCTTTATCCAAATCTTAACGCATTGACTGCGTTATGGCCTGCATTGATGCTCATGAATAGCGTCACAGATATTACGAACATGCAGCCCCGACTCGAGTTAGCTCTGATAAGCATCATAGAAACTCTTATTGTTTATTTACTGCTAAGTATTGTTTCCTCTTGGTTATTAACAAAGCAAGTCAAGCTATAAAGTTTGATTCTCTCGATAATACCTATCTCTATTTCTATTATTATCTTAAACGTAAATTCTCTGAAAAATCTTAAGGAGTATTTATTATATATATTGGTCTTCCTTCACTGAGGGCCTGAGCAGCCTTTCTCCTTGCTCTTTGAACAAGCCTCCACACTGTTCCCCTGGAGACGCCCATTCTTTGTCCAGCTTCTTCTTGCGATAATCCTTCCAGATCTACTAGCCTGAACGCCTCAAGCTCTGCAGGCTCCATCATTATTGGTTCTAGGTTTTGCGGTGGATTTGGGGTAAAACTATTTACTGGCGGGTTTAATCTAAGCATAATTGGCTTCGGGAGTCTGCCTCTTCTCCCGCATCTAAATCTTTGACGCCACATGCAATTCATAGTAATCTGTAGATAACGTATTTTTAATACGTTGTGAGGCAATATCAAGTCCTCTATTGGGAGCGGCGGCTATTTTTACGGCTTTTATTAGAAATATTTCCCCCAGCTTAGTTATAAGGGTTCCTATGGAATATTACGAGGAGGGTAATTTTGTAAAAGGTTTATATATTTCTGTGCACTATCTCATAATTGAGGGTGAGGCGAAAGGATGGCATGGGGTTGGAGAAGTAGAGGTTGGGGCTGGTTCGGGATGTGGCCTGGACGAGGCCCATTCAGCTACTTACCGCCATGGCAGAGACCAGGATGGCTTTTCGGAGGATTTGGAAGACTGTTCTGGGCACAATACTACCCATGGGCGCTCTATAATCCGTGGGTTTGCGCCAGGTTCCCGTGGCTTCCTAGATGGTGGTGGGCATACCCACAGTACCAATATTTGCTACCATATTCAGGCTACTGGTATCCATGGAGCATCTATGCCTACCCATATGCAGCCTATCCATATGTGCCCCTTCCGTCGCCATATACGGCTTACTAGTGAATGGGGTGAAAATAGAAAATGACGTGGTTTAGAAGAGGTAGGAGATATCAACGTTGGTGGTGTTACCCGCCTACGTATCCATACGCTTATCCGCCTATTGCTTACCCACCGCCTGCATATCCACCATTTGTACCTCCGGCACCTCCAAACTTAGAAGATGAAATAGCTGAGCTAGAAGACGAGAAGGCAAGCATTGAAGAAGAAATCAGGGAAATAGAAGCGAGAATAAAAGAGCTGAAGTCGATGCTTGAAAAGGGTGGAAGACAGCCGCCCGGATCGTGATGCAATTGAGCTTACCAATGAGGCAATTTCAATGCGGAAATTGCGGGCAAATAATAGAAGTTCCTAGAGGGGCTCCAAAACCATCCGCCTGTCCGAAGTGGGGAGCGCCAGCAATGATGATTCATAGGCTGAATAAGGGCCCGCCGGGAGGAAGAAAAGGCGGAGGACCTCCGTGGCAACGCTCATAACTATATTTTTTCCTCTTTCTTTTTTGTTTTTAGAATTTTACAATCACATGCTAAAACTTTGCACAAATTAGTACTTGCAATGTAGATTTTATAGTGATAGATTGTAAATCCTTAAAATTAATCCATCAACTCCTTTATTCAGGTAAGACTAAGTTAACGGAGGAAAAGACTTGAAAAGCCTGAAGGCAATGATGTTTAATAGGGCTGCTTCTAACCCTAAAAACAAACCAGACGAAGTATTGTATGTCTTAAGATTACAGCAAGGACAGATAGTTGCTGATATTGGAGCCGGTGGCGGTTATTTTTCTTTGCGATTTGCTGAAATTGTAGGAAAAAATGGACGAGTGCTCGCAGTTGATACGAGTCAAAATTTTTTAGAATATATTAAGAACGAGGCAAAGAAAAAAGGATTAGAAAACATTGAAACAATTCTAGTAACTGGAGAAAAATTGAGCTTGCCAGAACAAAGCCTAGATTTAATTTTCATACGAAATGTGTATCACCATCTGCGAAATAGAGTAGAGTATTTCAGAAAAATTAGACATTTCTTGAAGCTTAATGGAAAAGTTGCTATTATAGAGCGTAATAAGTCATTAACTCTACACGGCATTTTTGGGCATTACGTCCCTAAAGAAACTATTATAAAAGAAATGGAAGAGGCAGGATATTTAGTAGACCGAGAGTTCGACTTCCTGCCAAATCACTCTTTCATCATTTTCTGCCCAAAACAAATTAAGTAAAAAATTAATAACTAAAAGGCTACTTATTTTTGAATAGCTTTCGCATATAGTATGTGTTTCCCTCATATTCCAGCCTTACAAGTTCGTTGTTACGCAAGAGTTCATCGATAATTTGCCAGCTTGCATTTGCCTTCTTTAAAAGCTCTGCAACAGCTTCTTCCCGCATTGGATGCACAGCCGTTATGCTCAGCAAATCCTCCTTAACGTTTCCCGTAAATGCAAACACGTTTCCCTCATAACCTATCAAAAATTCCACTCTATCACTCCCAAGCACCTTGAAAAACGTTTGAAAAGCTACGTTTAGAATTTCCTCCTTAGCTGGTTTTACCCACTTCTCTGCAGGCGGTCTTGTAGGTATGGCAATATATGCCTTATCCAGCTTAGCTAGTCCCCTCAGAAAATCCGCTATCTTCGCGAACTCATTACTATATTTTATGCCGTCAATAAGCATTGTCTCGCTTACGATTATCCCCTTAAAATCCTTTGCAAATTGTTTTATGCCGTCCAAAATTTTGTCCAATTTTAATTCTCTGCATGGTCTGTTTATGCTTCTCCATAAGTCTTGACTGACAGCGTCAACCTTTAATGAAATAAAATCAGCCTCCAACAGATCTCCTCTCACATCATCAAGCCAGAGCAGAGAAGCATTAGTTATAACAGCTATTGGAATGCCTATTTGCTTTAGAAGCACTATCTCTTCACCGATGCTTATGTCTAATGTTGGTTCCCCATCTGGGACGAAAGTTAAGTAATCAATTTTTTCATTCCTTAACTGTGCTTCACGGACTTTTCTTTCAACTTCCCTTAAAACGTCTTGAGGCCTATAGAAATGGCTTCTCTTGACTACCATATTGCTGGTTCTACCAAGTTGGCAGTATACACATGAATAACTGCATGTTTTTGGCGGAATATTATTTATTCCAAGACTTCTTCCCAAACGCCTAGATGGAACAGGCCCGAAGGCTATTGATGCCATTTGTTCACAGCTCAAATACTCTCATTTTTGATTGAGCACTACGGTGATTTTCTCCCAAATGCACCTAATTTCGTTTGTAACATCACTTCCCGGCGAATATTCCACTATTGTTTTACCTCTAACCATAGCTTCAGTAACTTTTGGATTAAACGGTATCATTCCTACAACCTCTATGCTTCTCTCTTTGCAAAAAGCCAGTATTTTTTCGGTGTTATTCTTATTTACATCATACATATTTACACACACTAGTGGCTGAATCTTAAAGTGTTCTAATAGTTGTACCACTCTTTCGAGGTCGTGGATCCCGGAAAGAGTTGGCTCAG
>CAYTRT010000021.1:0-1347 GCA_964440295.1 uncultured Nitrososphaeria archaeon | reverse complement strand
TTTTGCCTCGGTCAATAAGCCGCTTAACTTGCCTTATTAGTGGGGTGGCCATAGCCTCGCTAACTTCTAGCTCGCCATAAACTATCTCTAAACCATCTCTATCTCCACGGTATATCTTCCCAATTTTGCGTCTTCCTTCCCTCAGAGCTCCTTTTGGACATACTAGAATGCATCCACCACATCCATGACACAGCTGGGGGAAGATCAAAACTTTCTCGCGAGTAACAAAAATGGCGTTGTATTGGCAGAAGTTTGAGCATTTCCCACGATGGTCGCATAGCTCAGTGTTTAAGTCTGGTATCGTTGTGTAAACTAATTCTTCACTTATTACTTTTTGGGTGCAGAAGTAAACTGGCGTTTGGCTCTTCAACGTCGCAGTCTAGAAGTTGAACGTTTTCTATGGAAATAGCCATATTAACAGCTATCGAAGTTTTCCCAGTCCCACCTTTGCCGCTTGCAACAGATATTATCAATATCGAACGCCTACCTAGTTATTGATGACGCGCACGATAACAGCCTTCGGTAAGCTCTTCAAGTCTACCCTGCCTATATGCTTCAACCGCTTCTTTAACAGTACCTGCGTTGGCCCTTAAAACGGCTACACCTGCGTCTTGGAAAATCCTGAGCGCCCTAGGTCCCATCCCGTATGTAATTACGGCGCTAGGTCTTAGCTGCAATATCCGGTCAGGCGGCCTCCCAACTCCGCCGAAGTGCTCGCTCTCATTTGAGACTGATTGAATGTTTACAATGTTTCCACCTTCGTCAAGCTCAACAATTATGAAGTATGGTGCTCTGCCAAAATGTTCTGAAAGCCTTGCATCAAGCCCGTTACTATCCTCAGCCGGTATGACTATTCTTTCATTCAATCTCTCGAATTCACCTTCTTTTAGATCTTTATAATGTTATTTTTAAACTTACATCTACCTGATCGTTACAGCATCATTAGTTATCTCCATCCTCGACCCCTACCACCGGCCATCCGGAATTGACCCTCGGTTGTAGGAGTGTCTGTAGCTCTAAGCTCGCCTCTTTTGTATTTCTCAATGACTTCCTCCACAGTTCCATAGGCACCGGTTATGACTTGTATTCCTGCACTCGACAATGCTTGGAAGGCGTTGGGTCCAACATTTCCAGTTATAAGAACCTTGGCGCCCTTACTAGCTATGATTTGCGCTACCCGAATTCCAGCCCCACCTACACTATCAGAAGCCGAGTTTCGAATAGCTTCAAACTGCATGCTTTCCAAATCTACTATAATGAAGTATGGACATCTGCCAAAACGTGGTTCTACATGCGAGTCCAAGTCTTTACCGGTCGAGGTCACGGCAATCTTCAACCCGATATCAT
>CAYTRT010000020.1:0-25749 GCA_964440295.1 uncultured Nitrososphaeria archaeon | reverse complement strand
TATAATTTTGCTGATAATAGGATTTGCAATGAGCGACTTGCAGCTAAGGATAGCCCACATCTCTGATACTCATATCACTAGGTTCGGAATGCATCTTCCAGATATGCTCGATAGATGCGTCTCACTCATAGCCAAGCTGGAGCCAAAGCCCGACGTGATCGTCCACTCCGGAGACATCACTGACAATGGCGTGCTGGACGACTATGAGTTAGCCTCAGAGAAGCTTGGAGCTATTCCCTACGAACTCTTAATAGCGCCAGGAAACCACGACGAGAGAAATAATGGCGACTCGCTTTTCAAGGAGATAATAGGCCCAGTAGACTTCGAGGCAAGCATAGGCAAGGCGGTCTTCCTACTGCTAGACAGCGCAGTCCCCGACTCTGATAATGGCAGGCTTGGTAGGCACCGACAGGGACTAATCACCAGCAAGTTTAGAGCACTGCCCGACGGCGTGCTAAAAATACTCGTGCTACATCACCACATCATCCCTGTACCCTTCGCTGGCAGGGAAAAGGATATTCTCGAGGATGCTGGAGATGTTTTAAAGGTGATTCTTGACGCAGGCGTTGACCTTGTGTTGATGGGGCATAGACACGTTAGGAACGCAATGCAGGTTAACGGCACCATCTTTGTCAATGCTGGGACAGTAGCATCAGTGCGGACTAGGGGGAGGCTAGGTAACAGCTTCAACGTGATAGACATATCTAAGGATGACACAATCAGCGTTAAGGTCATCAACATAAGAAGCGGAGAGGAAGAGACTGGCTGGTTCTTTAAGCTACGAAGAAAGGAAAACAAATAGGGAGTAGTGTCAGATCGAGGTGAAGAAGGATGTCTGACAAAAGATATTCACTAAATCGTGGAAAGACACTGCTACTGGGCGGCCCAGCTTCCGCTAGGGTCATGGATGGAGAAGTGGAAGTTTTTGGGCACAGACCTAGGAGAGGAGAGACATTGATTTCTAGGCCTTGGAGAGTTCTGCCGATCCACGCGTTGACCGACGCTGAGCTCGAGCTCTCGCTCGGCACTGGCCATTCCCTCAACCTAGTTGACGGCGACACCATTCCAGACTCTTGGCATGACCTATCAGAGACTATACGAATGAATAGCCGTGTAATAGTTGTCGGAGGCGTGGATTCTGGCAAGACATCACTCGTGACTTTTCTTCATAATCGTGCGGTCAAGAGAGGCTTGCAGACGGTGATTATTGACCTAGACGTGGGTCAGTCCGATATCTGTCCACCCACGACGATGGCCAATTCTGTGCAGTATTCTAAGACCACGCCCTCTCTCCACCTAATTAGGCCGGAGAAGATCTATCCCTTTGGCTATACCTCACCATCATACAACGCTAAGGAGGCGCTGGATAAGGCTAAGATTCTCCTAAGCGAGAGGAGGGACAGCTGCGTATTGATAAATACCGACGGATGGGTGAGTGAGGGGGCTGCTGACTGGTACAAGGCAAACCTTGTGAATTACGCAACGCCCAGTCACGTCGTATTCCTAGGAGCTGAGCCTGGACCGTTACTTGAAGAGGCAGTGAATAATTCAGGCGCAGAGGCTGTTAGGCTAGAGTCTCCTAAAGTTGTCGCTCCTCGAAGCCAAGAAGCGCGACGACTGATAAGGGAGATGAATTATGCAAGGTTTCTACGGGGTGCGTCGCTGAGGACTATACCCCTCAGCTGGATCAGCTTTAAGATACTTGAACAGGAGGGGGAGAATTATCTAAGCATCGCTGAATACTTGACTGAGGTTGTTATGGACGCTGAGAAGTGTAGTTGCCCGGCTTCCAAAAAACTCGTCGGGCATGAAGGACTTGACTTATCAGATATCGGGGTAGGAATAGTCTCATACGTGTTGGGTGGTGATGATTCCGTACTAAGCCTCGCACTATTCATGGGCATAGACTCGAAAAGACAGGCCGCGAGAATCTACACGCCTTTTAGCGATACAATAAATAAGCTAGCGATAGGCGGAGTCATACTTTCGTCGACAGGTGAGGAGCTACATGTCTATCGCCAAAGATAATGATTCTCGAGGACTGCTGGCTAAACTATCTCGAGCTGTTCTTCTTCAAATCTCCAGGTAGACTCGTCCATTCTCCACGCAGCTATCTCTTCCACCCTTCCCTTTCTTACTGAGAGTATGACGTAGCTGAAGGTCGGGACTGCGTGTTCTTGGTCATACGTGCTTGGTACTGCGGGAGCGTCTGGGTGACTATGAAATACGCCCAGCACCATGAGTCCATCTCTATATTGTTGGTCCTCTATCTTCATGTATTCTAGGGGGTCAATCGAGTATCGATTGTGTCTGGGCCCGGCGTAGACGTTTGGCATAGGTATGCATTTTATTATCTCTCTCACTCCAGAATTAGTGACGCCAATCAGCAATCCACATCCTTCTTCGGGATAAGTATTGACCGCGTGTAGAGACATCTCTTCTATTATTTTGCGTGGAATCCTAACGACCATGTCTCAGCTCCCCATACTCGTAATCCTATTCAGACATGAGTAAATCTATGTATCTGCTTGCACCGTCAGGAAGCATTGTCACGACGACACCTCTCTTTAACTCGTTTGCAACTCTAGCAGCGGCGGCGACGTTAGCCCCAGAGGAGAGACCAGCCAATATGCCCGCCATAGATAGATGTCTCGCGTATTTCATGGCTTCCTCAGTCTTTATTCTATATAGCTCGTCTGCAAAACCCGGCTCATAAATTGCGGGCCTAATGGCTTTTTCCATATATTTTAGGCCCTCTATTCCGTGGAGAGGCTCGTCCGGCTGGACCTCTATTAGCTTTACCTTAGGCTTGGATTTTCTGAGCCTTCTACCTACGCCCATCAATGTTCCTGACGTGCCTACTCCTGCGACGAAGTGCGTTATCTTGCCATCGGTCTGGGCCAATATCTCTGGGCCGGTCGTCTCGTAGTGAGCCCTAACGTTGGCTGGATTGTCGTACTGGTTCGCGTAGAAGTATTGTTCAGGATTCTCTTGATAGATCTCGCGTGCTTTTCTGATCGCGCCGTCGATGCCTTTTAGTGGATCGCTGATTACTAACTCCGCTCCTAGGAGCCTCAGGATTTTCTGCTTCTCGGCGCTTATGTTGCCGGGCACCACTAATCTGCATGGTATACCGTAGGCCGCTGCAACGAGCGCCAGCCCTATTCCCATGTTGCCCGACGTGGCATCGAGGATCTTCCTTTCAGGTCCTAGCAGTCCTCTTCTAAGCGCGTCGGTGACTATGTAGAGCGCAGGCCTATCCTTGACAGAGCCACCTGGATTCATGTATTCAGCCTTCCCAAGCACTTTCACGCCTCTCGGAATCTCTAGGATCTCCGTGAGGTCTATTAGCGGCGTGTTTCCAATGGCTGACAAGACGCTATGCCTTATTCTTACCTTCTGCATAGGCATTCTAGGAGCTCAGCCTCCTTGCTTGGTTCTTTTTCGGACACCTCGATATAACACCGATATGTTAAAAATACTTCCGCCATTATTTAAGGATATGAGTTTCGCACCTCCCTCCGACATCTTAGACCCAAAACAGCGCGGTGTATCTCCTCGAACACATCCCAAGAAAGAAGTGATTTATACCTTCTTAATAATTCATTTGGTGGTTTTCTCATACCTAATGTCTCCAGCGAGACCTGACGGATTGGGCCATGAAAAAGATAGTTAATTATCGATGTCAAGTTTGAAGGCCTATTAGTTATCCTGGCTGACCCAAAGTCCAATATTATGGCACCCCTATCAGTCCTCAATACATGCTTACTCGCATCACTCAGCTCATCGTGATTTATGCCGGCCCGGTCCAGCATAAAGCACTGCTTAAGCAAGTCAGATAACACTATGAGCGCCTCTTCTCGTTCGTTCTTAGGCAATCTTAAGAGCCAGGACGTCAAGTCCTCACCATCGATTAGCTCCATCACTAGGGCTGGACCGTGGCTTCCCAATAGTCTCGGACCTACACCAACTTCGTTCGCCATTCTAAACATGGCTGCCTCCCTCGCAGCGTCTTTGACTACGTAGTCTATTCTTCTTATCTTGGCGGCAACTATCTCTCCTCGACGCATGCATGCTACTACTATGTTCCTAAATCCTTTACCAACCATGACTATTTTACCCATCGGGTCAAAACACACGCCATCAACATCGAGTTGTTTAAGAGAGCCTACTATCGTCAATGCATAACTAGAGTCAGGCCTGGGATAGGAGAGTTGAAGAAGCCTAGGCTCGTCACGCTCCAATTCACTCAAAGATACAGGCATAGAGACTTCTAGGTTTTTCTTAATCGAGATCAAGCCTGTTCCTTCCCACCAAAAGCTTCCATGAATGCTGGCCTAGACGAGAGGAAGCGGGCCAGGAAGGAAGCATGTATCCCTGACCCCAACATGTTTATAACTTCACGCCACCCAGCAACCATCTTTGAGGAACTGAAAGCCTCGTTTAGCTGCCTGGATATTGATACCTCGCCCTGAGATATCCACCTCTTTAGGAGCACGTCTACCGAGGTTTCCTCCCGCTTCTTCAAGACGTATAACCTCTCACCCTCAATCCATGGCCCCGCCACAGTATCTGGGCTCGAGAGGTGCTTCTCTACGAATCTTATAGCGTCTCTCATCCAGACAGGTGGACCTCTATGCACGAATCTAGACGGGAGATTAATCTTATCGAGCTCGAACGCCAGCACTATTGAGCCCTCACGCTCATCTATGCCATAGTTATAGACATTGAATCCAGCCAGCTCGAGCCTCTTTTTTATTCCTGCCGCTGAGCGTCGAAGTTCGCCCCAAATAACGTCTGGGGGAACATACTCATCTATTCGAAACATTATTACAAATAGTTCTCTATTCTCCGCCAGCGATTCGAGACTATTAGGCTTCTGCGTAAACCCACCGGTGAAGAAGCTGATTGAGGGACTCTCGAGAAAAATCTTAGATGCGAGTATAAATTCTGAAAGTTTGGTAAGCGTGACCGCCGAGGCCACATTCCTGTTTTTATCGACCGGGTCGACCACAATTAAAGGCGAGTTTGTGAAAAGGGCGAGGGCTTCTCTCCGCGATAATCTTTGCTCGATGTCAATTACTACTGGTGGCCTCCAGCCTGAGGCTGATTTTAATAGTTCTAAAAATCCTCCAAAATGAATTATTAAGAGCTCGGATAGGTATCCGCTAAATCCGCCGACCCTGATCTCGGCTCCATAGGTCTCTGTCCCGGTCAAGAAGCCCTTTAACAATCTGACCTCTCGCCTAAGCCTTGGCGTAAGCTTAGAAACTACATAGCGAGTATGATGCGGAGTCCTGTCTACCGCGCTTATCCATTTCCCAGCCGGCACCTCGTAGCAGCCAACTATGTTTACCGTTATGTTGTCCATAAATCCCTCGACGTATGGATGCTCGGCATACCTCAGCCTACTGCGTCCGCCCATCTCCTGAACCGCCTCTGCTCCAAGCTCAATGATCACCTTCTCCATGGCCTCACGACTAGTCGTAGGGGAGAAATGGATGAATACGTCTATCTCGGGCTTGCTTCTAAGCCAGGTGTCCTTAGCCGCCGAGCCCTCGACTGACGCTTCTACAAATCCCTCAATATTGCAGAACTTTCTTCTACATACTTCAAGCAACGCTGATGCTATCTCGCTGAGCTTTTTCTTCTCTTCTTCGCTCGGCTCGACCAACTCAATAACTCTCTCCAACACGTCTTCTACGGTGGGCATCCAGCTAAAATCTCCTCATGCCTATTTTTATCCTGAACGCTACTTGAGCTATGCTTTTATAACCGATAAACATACGTAAGTTATGCCTATTTTTGACGGCAAGGACCTTAGAAACATAGTTATTTTTTCACTGATCGCCATCGTCCTCGCGCTAATCGTTGACTACGCGTTCTACGTCGTTAAGGGTCTTCAAGACACTACCGGCACGCTGGTCTGGGGGTTCATCAGGATGTATACACCCACGGCTGCCGCCCTCATCGTGGGAGGCCCATCACTGCTGAAGAAGTATTTACGAATAAATGGACGGGTAGCAATTGTCTATCTTGCAGCTCCCTTCATCACTTTTGCAGCATTATCAATATACCTAGCGATACTCATAGGTACTGGAGCATTTACAATGAGGCAGATAACGAGTCTCTTATCCATCCCCTCGATTGATATTCCAGCCTTCATGGCCCTCACGCTATTCAACGCATATATTGCTTCTCTAACGCTCAACGCGGTCTTCGCCCTAGGCGAGGAGATTGGCTGGAGGGGCTATCTACTGGATAGGTTCCAGTCAATCGGCATGGGCCTCGTCAAGTCATCGATACTCGTGGGCGCGATTTGGGGAGCTTGGCACGCCTCGGCAATAATACTATTAGGACACAATTATCCTGATAATAGATTGGCTGGCGTCTTTCTATTCGTTGTCTTTACAATCTCTGCTACGTTGCCTCACATATTCGTAAGAAGCATCTCTTCCAGCGTATTGCCTGCAGCATCTCTACACGGCTCCATAAATGCAGTCTGGGGATTAACCATCTTGACCACCGACCTGCCGAGAGAAGTTGCCGGACTAGGCCCCATCGCCTACGCCTCATGGATAGTCATATCACTGGCCATATACTTAATGGTGATTAGGGGTAGAGTGCTCGAAATGCGCCCTCGAGGTCCCTGCTAGTGGGGAGGTTTTCCTGCTCGCCCCGAGTTGACGCTACTAATGACCACGAAATCATTGATTTTCTCAGAGACTCGAAGAGGCTTCGTCCCTCTACTAGGCATGATAAGAAGGTGCCTGCTAACGCGTCACTAGCGCCGAGGGGGTCCTCCACCGTTATTGGGAGGGGCTCAGCCTCGGCCAGCTCAGATCCCCTAGCAGCGATGGCTCCACGCTCACCAAGCCTCAGCACGACGACCTCTACGCCCAAGCTCTTGAATACTTGAGTGACTTTTTCAGGGCTGTTCTCGCCTATCAGTACCTCGGCGTCTCCTAAGTCTGTGAAGAGTATGTTGGTAAACTCTATGAATTTCATAATTGCTGATGCTGCATCATCGAGCGACGCCCACAGCTGGGGCCTAATCTGAGTGTCAAGCGATATCAAGACATCGTTTTCCCTAGCACTCACTACTGCCTTTAGGCATGCATCCATTGCGGATTGACTGATTGCTGGCGTTACTCCAGAGAGGTATATAATTCTGGCTTCCGCTATGAATTCTCTGTCAACATCTTCAGGCGCAAGCTTGCTCCCCGCCGATTCCTTTCTGTAGTAATAGACCCTGCTCCTGCCTGGTATTGGGTATCCACGCTGTACAAGACAGATAGCGGTAGGGCCCGAGGAGTCAATCTTTAGATAAGACGTGTCGACGTCGATTCCTCTAAGCCAACCTGCAACGAAGTGGCCTAGCTCATCGTCGCCAACTCTTCCAATTAGCCCTGAGGAGTGGTCAAGCCTCCTGACACATACTGCAACGTTCGTCTCCGGACCTCCAACGTGCTTCTCGAATAGACTTACATTCCTCAGAGGCCCAGGCGTCACTGCGTTGAACTGTACTAATGGTTCTCCTATGCATACAATTTCTACCAAGCCAATATGCACCCCGATTAGCGGGCGGGCCCCTGCATCACCAAGAAATCGGCCTATATAACATTTTGGAGAATTAGCCTGACAACTAAGACCATAAGGAAGACCGAGAAAATACGCTCAAGAGTCCTGCTCCTGACCCGCTGCGAGATTTTCGCACCAATCTGCGCACCCACGACCGCGCCGAGCCCAAGCGGAATAGCAGTCAACAAATCAATGTTGCCAAGCTGAAAGTGTACACTTAGGCCTGATAACGAAGTCACCATCAGTATGAAGTGGGAAGTAGCCGTCGCTATATGCGTGGGAACACCGAAAAGAAGAATCATCGTTGGAACATGGATTATTCCTCCTCCTATACCGAACATATTCGCCAAGATTCCGACAAAAAAGCTAATCACAGATCCAAGCGGGATGTTAAACCTGTACAAGTACTCTCGGCCAGTATTATCTATGAGCCTCCGCTGAGTGCCCCATACTCTTAACCTTGCATTGCCATCAAGACGCGATGGCCTAAACATCATGTAAAGCGCCGCCGAGAGGAGCAGAATGGCAAACGCAAGTCTAAAACTCGACGTGTCGAAATAACTGACGGCGAGTCCACCGATGACTGTTCCGGGAATTGTCGAGAGTGCGAGACATATGCCGACTAGCAGGTCGACTCTTCTCTGCCTGAGGTAAGCAATAGATCCGGAAAGCGAGTTAAAGAAGATGAGCACCATACTCGTGCCAGCGGCCATTCCTGGCTCGAAGTGAAATACTGTTAGGAGGACTGGCACTACGATAAATCCGCCGCCGATGCCCACTAGCGTGCCTGCGGCCCCAACAGCTACTCCTAGCCCCATCAGCTCGACAGCGAGTAGAAGCCAGTCCAACCCTCAACACCGTTCTTCATTCGAGATTACTAATTTAGGCTTCATGTATTGAGCGATTCAACTATGATATAAACCCGCCCGAGTTGCAGGCTTCGTTCCATAAATGTATAAATTCCTCAACGACCGACAAGAGATAGTTATCAAAGCGGTGTATAAAAGTTGGACAGTAAATCACGAATAGATGTCCTCAAGCTTAGGCTAAACGCTATCGAGGTTTTAGGACTACTCAAGAAAAAATACGACTACAAGACTCTCTCCGAGATGCTTGACCTGCCGCCATCAGTGCTCAGCAGGTATGTAAAGGGCAGAGTATTGCCTAACAGAAGTCGGTCAGAACGAATAATATCGCTATTCAGCGAGAAGGTGCTCGCGGACATGATAAGAGGTAAAATCATAAAGACAGAAGAGGGGTTCTATGACCTCTACGAAGTCGTGAAGGATATCAGGCTACAAAAACTTATCGGGAAGGTTGCCTTCAACGAGTTTAGCTATGTTCCCGTGAATAAGCTCCTCACAGTTGCTGCGGACGGAATTCCTGTAGCAGTAGAAATAGCTAATGAATTTAACGTCGAACTCATTATAGCAAAGCAGCGGAGAGATCTGAGTGTCAGGGACTGCCTCGAAGAAAAAATAATAAGGACGCCACCAATAATCGAGTATCTATACATTCCTAGAAGAGCAATCAAGAGGGGTGAAAACGTATTGATAGTGGATGACCTTATTAGAAGCGGCAAGACCGCAGTCACTCTCGCAAAACTCACCGAGAGGGCGGGAGGAAACATCGTGGGTGTATTTTCTATAGCGATGATCGAGGGTATGGCCGAGAAGCTGAGAGAAGAGCTAGGAATGACGTGCCAAGTAAAATCCATAGTCACGCTTCCATAAATTATAAAAGCTCCAGTCAAAAACTATATTCATGAAAGCGACAACCGCTATAGCCGTCATTATTGTATTTATAGCTGGATTAATCTTCGGCGCATTTACAGCCACAACAACAGGAACGACGATCACTCTAACAGAGCTCAGAACCACGACGCTCATAAAGACGACCAGCATCACTACTACTAATCAGATCACAGCAACGACTACCATTCATGAAACCCATACGATCACAATACCAATAGGCGAGGCGCCGGGAATAGTTAATTATGTCTGCTTTTCTAGACCTGAGAGATGTGACACACTGATCGCTGAGCTTTTAGGCTCGGCTAAGCATTACGCCTACGTCGCTGTCTACTCATTTACGAGTGACTTCTTAGCAGATGCGTTGATAGAGCTTAAAAACCGGGGCGTCGACGTAAAGGTCGTTATCGAGGAACAGCAAGTTAACGTTAAGGGCTCGGAGTATATGCGGCTGAAGAATGCTGGAGTAGATGTAAAAATTGACGGAAACTCCGACTTGATGCATCACAAATTCGTCGTCATCGATGACCAGCTCGTGATTACTGGGAGCTATAACTGGTCAATAGCGGCGGAGGACCGAAACGACGAGAACCTAGTCGTGATAAGTGGAGAGGGGGTGGCTATGCTATTTAGGGCGGAGTTTGAAAGAGTCTGGAGCGAGGCGAAGTAAATGACCAGCACGAATACCTCAGAGCCCAGCCTATCCATAGTCTTAGTCACGTATCCCGTTGAGTCGGACTATCTGGCATGGTGTAGAAGCATAATCAACCGCAGACTCGCAGCCTGCGTAAACATAGTTAAAGTTAACTCTATTTACTGGTGGAAAGAAAACATAGAAGAGTCAGACGAGGTATTATTGATCTTCAAGACTACGAGGGATAAGGCAGAGACGCTTAAAGAAGTAGTTATGAGGGAACATCCATACGAAGTTCCAGAATTCATAGAGATAGAAGCAGATAAAGTCAGCGAAGCCTATCTCAAGTGGGTCATCGACTCAACGAGAGAGAAGAAATAATTATTCAGCAAGCAGGTTCAAAAATTATTGAAGGACAAGTTAGCGTCTTCTTTTCTTTCCCTCTTCTCTGAGATAGACCGTGCGGATTGGGAATGGGATCTCGATTCCCTCCTCCCTGAACCGCTTGAATATCCTCTTGTACATCTCATGCCTTATCAAGTATTGATCCGTAAATTCTCGCGCCCTGCAAATTATGGTGAAGTTGAGGGAGTATTCTCCTGGGCCTGGAAGGAATCTCACGAATGGCGCAGGGTCCTCCAGCATTCCGGGAATCTCCTTAGACGCTTTTAATGCCTCCTCGAGGAGAATCTTCTCAACCCTCTCCGGATCCTCCTTGTAGCTGACTCCTATGTTTATGAGGACAGACACCGGCTTATCGGGCAGATAGTAGTTTGTTATGACTGATTCTGCGAGCTTCTTATTGGGAATTATTACCACGTTGTTCTGGAGCGTCCTGATCTTTGTCGACCTCCACCCAACATCTATGACATAGCCTTCACCCGCACCCTCGACCATGATGTAGTCACCAATCCTTATCGGTCTATCGGCCAAGATGTAGAATCCGGCAAAGATGTTGGATAGAGTATCCTGAAGGGCGAGCGCTACTGCCAATGCGCCGATGCCAAGCGAGGCTATAAGAGGAGTGATCTCAATTCCAAGCTCTGCGAGAAGGATGACTATGCCTATCGATATTATAGCGGCCTTTGCGAGGAACTGCCCGAGTCCTGTGACCTGAAGCGTTACGCCCAGCTTCGTTCCATAATACTTAATGAGCCCACTCGTGATGTTGGCAAGCGTTAATGTAATCGAGAAAATTATCAACGCCAAAACTCCTTTCTCCACATATTCCAGAATGTCTGACGGAATAGAAACAAAGGTTAACGCACCGTAAATTCCAGCCAACAAGAACCAAATTATAATCGGATTCTTAATCGCATTTATGATTATGTCGTCTATCTTTGTCTCAGTGCGCTCGGCCCATCTCTTCAGCAGGTATTTCATGGTTTGGCGGATTGCAAGGCCTATCACGACTGAGACGAGCAGCACAAGCATAGCGAGAAAGTACTGCTCAAACACATCCATGAGCATCTCTCCCATCTGATGAGTAAGAAGCGATTTATATGTATAAACAACAGCAATTACGTTAATATCCTTTCTGCTGCTTCCGTCATGGTTCCTGTCTTGATTGGGTACGAAATCTCGAGAAGAGCATTTTCTATCGCTGAGATTGTATACATTATGTGATCTCGCTTCGCTGTTCTGCCCATATGTCCTATCCTAAAGCATCCTCTAAAAATCGGCCAAGATACCCATTGAACTGGAGGATTGCCAATCATTACTCTATACTTATCGTACAAAAGATACCAGAACTTTTCATAGCTATATCTTTCAGGCCAAATAACTGCCGTAACGGTATTAGACGCGTATCTCTCGTCCTTAACCAGCAATTTAAGCCCAGCTGCTTTTAATGACTCCCTCACAGCTGATGCAGCCTTAGCATGTCTCTCATAAACTTTATCCAATCCCTCGCTCATAATTGATTTAAGAGAAGCATAAAGGCCCACTACTAGTGATGTTGACGTAGTAAAAGGTGTTGGATGCCATTGACCATGTTTTTCAATTGCCTCTCGATAACTAAGCAAGTTTAAGTACCTACTTGGGATGGGAGTCTTTCTATTCATGATAACTTCCCATGCACGTTCACTTACAGCTATGGGAGCCAACCCGGGAGGAGCTGAGAGAGCCTTCTGAGTACCTGACGAACATACGTCGATGCACCATTCATCAAATTTTATCGGCATCCCACCCAATGATGATACGGCATCAACTATAAAGAGGGCGCCGTAATTTTTTACGACCTCGCCTATCTCATTGATGGGATTAGTTATGCCCTGTGCCGTGTCATTATGTGCGATGGCGACAGCCTTGACGCCATGCTCTTTCTTTAGAGTCCTCTCAATTATGCTTGGCGTAATTGCTTCTCCCCGCTCCCTCTCAAGCAATATTACCTTAGCACCGACGACCTCTAGAAATTTTAGGTAATAATCATCGGCAACAACTTTGTCACCAGGCTCAATTAAACTCACTACAGATGCTTCAAGCCCAGCCGAGCCCGACCCAGTAATTAAAAATACGTCTGACTTAGTACCATAAAGTTGCTTCAGCATCTTAATTACTTCTTCATAAATTGGGACAAATTCGTCCATATAATGCGCAGGAGGAGACCTAGCCATGCTCTCTAACACTTCGTCTAAACATTCAGTGGGGCCGGGAATCATCAATAATCTTCGCCGAGTTAGTGACTGCTCCCCGACTGATTCCCCTAAAGGCATAGCAAGATACTTAAGTCACGCTCTTTAAAATTTTTAAAGGCTACCATTAGTTTAAGGCATAAAGATTATAACAAGAGACTCTCCCGATTCTGAGTGGTAGTACATGAAAGTGAATATTGGATTATTGCAGATGATGATGTCTAAGAATCCTTCCGAGAACCTGAAAAAGGCGTTATTAATGATCAGCGAGGCGGCGGAGAGGGGGGTAGACGTTGTATGCTTACCCGAACTTTTCATGACCCATTATTTTCCTCAAGAACTCGGGGGCAGCCCTCCTCACTGGGAGAAGATTCCGGGAGAAGTTACGAGATCTTTATCAGAGGCGGCGAGGAGAAACAACGTAGTCTTGGTGGCTGGGTCGCTTTGCGAGAATGCAGGTACGCGGTTCTACAACACCTCGCTAGTCTTTGACTCCGATGGTAGGCTCCTCGGAAAGTATAGAAAAATGCACCTGCCTCACGACGAATGTTTTTATGAGAAGAGCTATTTTTCTCCGGGAAATCTCGGATACAGAGTCTTCGAGACAAGCATCGGAAATATCGGTGTCTCGATATGTTATGACCAGTGGTTTCCCGAGGTCGCTAGGATCAACACGCTCATGGGTGCAGACATTATTTTCTATCCATCAGCAATAGGAACTGTGGAGGGAATCGCGCAGGAAGAGGGAAGCTGGAGGGATGCATGGATCACGGTCCATAGAGGCCACGCCATATCAAACGCAACTACCATCGTAGCAGTCAACAGGGCTGGAAAGGAAGGACGCATAAATTTCTGGGGAAGCTCTTTCGTCTGCGACGCATTTGGAAAAATACTCGTAATGGGTGGAGAAGGGGAGGAAATACTCATCGCAGAAGTCGATCTAGAACTTAATCAAAAAATCAGGAGTGGGTGGGGATTCTTAGAAAATCGAAGACCAAACACTTATAGGAGAATAGTCAGGAAATGACTCAACACAATCCAAAAACTCTTGGTTACCGCCTACCCGCCGAGTGGGAGCCACACGCGGCTACTTGGATATCTTGGCCTAAGAATAAAGACACGTTTCCTGAAAAGATATTGCCGAAAGTCGAGGAGACTTACTGCGACATCGTTGAGGCGCTGAGAAGGTATGAGAGAGTCAAGATAATGATTGATGATGAAGGCTGGATCAGCATAGTTGAAGAGAAGCTCGAAATGCACGGCGTGGGAACTAAGGGTGTTGATTTCCGTCAAATAAAAACAGTAGACGTCTGGGTCAGAGACTATGGCCCGACATTCATAATAAACCGTGAAAATAGGCTTGGAGGCGTCAAGTGGATCTTCAATGCCTGGGGAGGAAAATATTCAGACCTAGCAGAAGACAACGACGCTGGGATGAAGCTACTACTAGATACCGGCGCTGAAGTATTCGTATCGAACATCGTGTTTGAGGGTGGGGCAATAGATACAAACGGAGAAGGCCTAGCAATAATGACTGAAGAATCAATACTAAACAGCAATAGAAACCCCGGACTCACTAAAAGGAAAATCGAAACCGCGCTGAATGAATATCTAGGAATTAAGGAAGCCATATGGCTAAGGCGAGGCCTTATCGGTGACGACACGGATGGACACATCGACGTTTTCTGCAGATTCGTATACAAAGACAAATTACTGCTAGTATGGGATGACAGACACAGCGGCCCTAACAGGGACATAATGAATGAAAGCAAAAGAGAGTTAGAGATGTGGATCGAAAGATACGGACTAGAACTCGAGCTATTATTCTTGCCGCTTCCACTCGACGTAGAGGTCCTCAATGAGAAGGTACCGGCGACGTACGCCAACTTTTACATAGGCAATAAAAATATACTAGTCCCAGTCTTTGGCGTCAAAGAGGACGAAGTAGCAATAAACATTATCCAAGAAGCACTCAGTAATAAAGAAGTAGTGCCCGTAAATTGCAGCGAACTATTCTATGGTTTGGGCGGAATACACTGCGTAACCCTTCAAGAACCGATGCATCGCTAGAGATCAGCACTATATTGAGAAAAAATAAAAAATAATTTATGCTTTTTAAATTTACTTGACTGCTCCTGCGACTAGTCCTCTTATCAAGTATCTCCTGAAGATTATTATGATAACCATGGCGGGCAGCATGGCGAGTACGCCCATTGCACATATCAGTCCTTTGACGACTCTTGGCTCAGACATGGCTGACCCGATAATTACTGGAATCGTTCTTGATGCAGCCGTCTTAGTCAATAACAGTGCAAAGAAGAATTCGCCGTAAGATATCATGAATGAAGTTATTGCAATTGCAACGATTGCCGGTTTAATTATTGGGAATGTAACCTTTCTTAATATTTCAAAGTATGAGTATCCATCGACCCTAGCGGCGTCCTCTATGTCTGTCGGTATCCCTAGGAGATATGTGTTCAGTATCCATATTGTGAATGGCATCGTGAACATGATGTGGACCATAATTACTGACAGTAAAGTATCCAGCAGTCCGATGCTTCTAATTATTACGTAGTATGGAACAGCTATAACTACTGGTGGGAGTAACCTGCCCACTATTGAAAGATAGAATAGTGGCATCGCTCCCTTAAACCTAATCCTAGTGAGTGCGAAAGAGCCCAGCATGCCGGCAATTAAGTTATAAACCATGACTACTGTGGCAATGATTACACTGTTAATGATGGCCCTTGGGAATTCCTTGATTGAACCGGGAATAAACAGGAATAAAGACATCCCCTGCTCTAAGAAATATTTGACGGCCGCCTCGATATCAAAGATGAACCAGTAGTTATTTGTGTTTGGGTTAGGTGGGAAATAATATGGAGGTACACTGTATATCTCTTTCTCTGTTTGTAGACTTAGGTTTGTCATCCAATAAATCGGGAAGAGGATCCACAATGCGAGGACAAGTGCAGCGATGTATAATCCGATGTTAGTTTTCTTTGTGTTCTGCGCCATGACTCATCACACCCTTAATCTCACGCGTCCAAGCCTCAGCGCCCTGAAGTACGCGTAGATTAGTAGCCCCGTCAATCCTAAGACGAGTATAGTGATTGCGCCCGCTTGACCAAAGTTGAGATAGCTAAACATCTTTTCATAGGTGTAGAACGTTATTAGTTTCGTGAAGTCTGCTGGTCCTCCGGCCGTAATGACATATATCGGGTCAAAACACCATAAAGCACTCAGTGAAGAGTAGACCAGCACTATCAGCATAATTGGCCTGAGCCAGTTCCAAGTAACCATTCTGAAGCGAGAAAAGGTTTTTGCACCATCTATCATGGCAGCTTCATAGAGCTCCTTAGGTATTGACTGTATACCTGCTAAGATAAGAAGCGTCGGCAAAGGAGTGTTAACCCAGACATGTGCCAACGCCACGATAAACAATGCAGGCCAGGGCATAGACAGCCATGAAACGTACTGTTTAATGAGTCCTAATTTAACCATTAAGTCATTAAAGAGCCCGAAATTAAAGTCAAAGAACAGTCTGTAAACCGATGAACTAACAACGAGGGGAATTCCCCAAGGAAGTAGTGCAAGGACTTGGAAATATTTCACTCCTTTAAACTGGCTTGCCAGTAGGAGCGCCTGTCCAAGCGATATAAGCGTAATTAGCGGCACCGTTATCAGGGCAAATAAGCCTGTCGATTGTAAAGCCCTAATGAATACCGGATCATTTGCCAAGTCTCCGTAGTTGCCGAGCCCATAAAAATATGGTTCGATTGGGGATTTTAAATTATAGAATGTAAAGCTGAGATAAAATGCATATGCAAGAGGGTAAAAACCAAACAAAAAAAGTGGTGTTAGAGCGGGTATTAGACAGATCAGTAGCGTCACTGTCTTTGAAGCCACCTTACATTCCAGCCTCCTTCCTGGCCCTCTTCCAGTCTTCAGCAATCTCCTTTAAGAAGTTCAAAATCTCAGCATCGCTATATGATCTGGCTCCCGTCAGGAATTCTTCAAATTTTGGTTTGACTCTTCCTCCGGCCTCGCTGCTTGGTGAGCTGAACCAGTCTGCCCACCAGGGCGTTAGGACGGGATCTCTCCAGAGTATAGTCGTCAGCTTCTCGTACTGGGCCAATAGAAGGTCAGGATCTATCTTTAACTTCCTTAAGACCTCCTTGTTTGTCGGATCTTCCATTACCGGTCTATAAGCAGACGTGACCCCATACTGTCTGATCAGCCTGTTGCAGACGAAGTATTCTCCTTTTTCGAAGTCGGGTTTAGCGTTTGTGGTTTTGCCTCCTAGGAATTGCATGACACGCCATACGGCGATCTGGTTATCTTTTCCTCTCTCCATGCATCTTGTTGAGATGCTATAGTTTGTCGGGTGATACACTGCGTAGCCCGTTCCTGGGTTCAGACACATGGTAATGTTCCCGCTTTCCTTCAGCTCTGGCACGTTGGCGCCAGCTATGTCGTAGTCTGGTAAGTTCGGACAGAAGGTGACTGTTCCAGAGCCCAACGCCGTAGTTATTCCTGACTCGTCATACTCCCTGATTCCTGGCGATATTGTCTTGTCTACTACGACTCTCTCCAATAGCCACTTTACGGCCTCGAAGAAGGGAGTGCCTTTATCGTCGAATATCGGGTTCAGGTCTTCGTCAAAGAGGAAATGAGTTCCTGGCTTTGGTTCGTGATATCCCAGCATTATCATGTACCAGAGGGCAGGGAATCCCCAAGACCAAAGCGCTCCGATTGGATACTCACATATTCCTTTTTGCTTTATTATCTTGGCTTGCTCTGCCACCTCGTCGTAGTTTTTGGGCGGGGCGCCTATTCCAGCCTCGGTCAGGTGTCTCTTGTTGTAGGCGAATACGTAGGGACCTGCCCAATAGCAGAGACCATGTACTTTGCCGGTGAACGGATTGATGTAGAACTCTCTCATTCCTGGATAGATATCGTCTAAATATCTCCTAGCCTCTGGGAAGTAGTCCTCAATGTCAGCAGCCCACTTCCTGTACTGGACAACGTATGCTATATCTGGAGTGGCATAATATATGTCCGGAGGATCTCCTGCAGCATATCTTGCAAACAGGTTAGCCATGTAGTTTGCTCCCAAGTCAGTTACGTGGAGCTTCATGTCCGTGTTATTTTCGTTGAAGATCCTAGCGTTGTCGTTGCAGAGCTCAACTCCCCAGCTCCAGATTCCCCACTCGATATCTACAAACTTGCTGAGAGGCGGAAGAGTAGTAGTGGTTGCCGGCGGAGTAGTGGTAACGCCCAATGTCTGAGTGACTGTCTGGGTCACTGTTTGAGTCTGAGTAACGGTTCTAACCACCTCCTTTGGAGGCTGTGACGCATAGTACCCGGCAAGTCCCCATCCAACCACAGTAGCAACGGCCAGCCCTCCTACAGCACCTAGAAATGTGCGTCTAGAAACCACATTTTTTTCTTGTCCCATTACTTCCTCACGCAAATTTAAAATAATATATACTAATATATAAAGTATTGTTGTGCTAAGCCTTCATTCAGACTTTTCTTAATTTTTATAGAAAAATTTATTTTGCAGTATTTATAGTTCCTAATTATGTCTAAGAATAAGCATTTTGGAGTTGGTATAGCGGGTTGTGGCTGGGTATCAACGCAGTACGTACCGGCATTTGAGAAAAACCCTCATACTAAGGTTGTGGCCTTAATGAGCCCACGGGCTGCTAGCTGTGAAAATCTAGCAAGGGAGTGCGGACTGAGGGATGTTAAGATATATACAGACTATAACAAACTCGTCGATGACCCGAACGTAGACATAATTGCCATATGCTCTCCTCAGCACTTACACGTCGAGCAAGCAGTACTTGCCGCCGAGGCAAAAAAACACATGGTCGTCGAGAAACCGATAGCTATTAGTCTAGAACAATTAAAAATGCTTAGAGACGCCGTCAGAAAATCAAAAGTAAAAACGGTGGTTGGGTTCGTCCTTAGGTGGAACCCACTTTTTGAGACGGTTAAATCACTACTTAGGGAAGGCGCGCTGGGAGACGTATACTACATCGAGACTGGATACAACTCTCATATAGCTGAGTGGTGGACAGGCTGGAAATGGGCAAAAACAAAGGATTATGGAGTAAGCAGCTTCTTGGTCGCGGGAGTACACGCAGTTGACGCCGCTAGATGGTTATCCTGTAAGGACCCCGAAAAAGCCAACAGGATTACTGAAGTATTCGCATATTCAGGCGGGCATAGATATGGAAAAGACTTAGAGTATTATGGGCTCGAAGTGCTTCTCGCAAAATTTGAGAACGGTGCCTTAGGCAAAGTCAACTCTAATTTCGACTGCGCTAGTCCATACTATTTCCCAATAACCATTTTCGGGGATAGAGGGACAATAGTGAATAATAGGATATGGGCCCCAAGCAAGTTTCCAGGACAAACCGATTGGGTTACAATCCCGACGATTCTTCCAGATACGGCCGATGTGAGACATCATCCGTTTGAACATGAAGTGAATCATTTCGTAGATTGTATTATAAAGGATAAGGAATCGCATTGTAATGTCGAGGATGCAGTAAATACTCACGAGGCAGCGCTTGCTGCCATGATATCCTACAACGAGAATAGGCCAGTGAAGCTCCCACTACTCAAGTAGCCGAGAGTGGTGGATATGCCCGATAAACTGGGAGTAGCAGTAATTGGTTACGGATTTATGGGCACTACACATATCTCAGCGTGGAGATACATTGACGAGTGCGAAGTGAGGGCAGTAGTTGGGAGAAACTTAGAAAAAACCAGAGAAGTAGCTAAAAAATATGGAATAGATGCGTATAACAACATCGACGAGGTACTTAGACGGAGAGATATAGACATAGTAGATGTCTGCACACCAACCTCCACGCATGCCAATTATTCTGTAGCCTCAATGAATGCGGGTAAGCACGTGTTTCTCGAAAAGCCCATCGCTCTGACATTAAAGGATGCAGACGCTATAATCGAGGCATCTAAAAAGAACAAGGTCAAACTAATGGTGGGACACGTCTTGAGGTTTTTCCCAGAGTACATGAAGGCAAAAGAATTGATTGACCAGGGAATGATAGGCGAGCCGGTAATCGCTAGGACATTCAGGGGCGGCCCCATACCCGAGTGGAGTCCCTGGTTCCTTGACAAGACGCAGAGCGGCGGAGTGGCAATTGACTTAGCCATACATGATGTTGATTATTTAATGTGGATATTCAACAAGAGGGTCGAGAGGGTGTATGCTGTAGTAAAGAAGCTCGTCCATAAAGAGATAACTGCTGAAGACTTCGCACTTATCAATTTAAGATTTGAAGACGGCGGCACAGCCTTAATAGAAGCGAGCTGGGCACTGCCAAAGATGTATCCATTCACAATGAGGTTTGAAGTTGACGGCACAAATGGCATGATCACTCTAGATAATCAATCACCCGTCCCTGTCAAACTAATAACAAATGAGGCGATGGGCGGATTTGCTCCAGAAACTCTTCCATGGAGGCCTGCTGTCCATCCATTTCCAGTTGATCCATTTTACAGAGAATTAAAGCATTTCGTCGAGAGCATTAAACATGATAAAACACCTATGACTGATGGAGAAGTAGCCCGCAGATGCCTAGAGGTATGCATAGCTGCCCTCAAGTCTTCCGAGCTAAATGCATCAGTAAACCTACCCATGAGGGAGGGATGAAATATGAATAAGATTAGGATTGGGTTCTTAGGAGTAGCACATTTCCACGCCGATAATTATGCTGCTGCAATTAAGAAATTACCTAGCTGCGAAGTTGTAGCTGTGTATGAAGAAGACAAAGATTTAGCCAAGGAATTCTCCAAGAAATTTAACGTTAATTATTACGAGAACCTTGACCAATTACTAAAGAGAGACGATATAGACGCCGTGATAATCACAGCTGAGAATGTCAAGCATCATGAATATGCTGTAAAGGCTGCCGAGGCTAGGAAACATATACTATGTGAAAAACCGATAGCAACTACTGTTGAGGATGCCGATGACATGATTAAAAGAGCAGAAAAAGCAGGAGTCAAATTCCAGACATGCTTTGTGATGCGGTATCACTCTACGTCGATCCTAGTAAAGAACCTTATTGATGAGGGGAGGATCGGGAGAGTTGTAGCATTAATAGGCACAAATAAGCTCAATTCCAGTTTACCACTACTGAGGAGATGGTTCACTGATATAACTCTCTCTGGAGGAGGGGCCGTAATGGATCATACAGTGCACCTGGCAGATCTTATTAGATGGTACACGAATAGCGAGGCAGCAATGGTTTATACAGAGATAGGAAAGAACGTGAACAAGAGTATTAATGTTGAGGATAACTTCTTGACTACCTTGATTATGGAAAACGGCGCCGTCGGACATATTGACGGAAGCTGGTCATACGCAGCCGGGCTATATACTTGGGGCGACGTAACGATGGAGGTACTGGGGACGGAGGGAGTAATCCTACTCGACGCATTCAGACAGAATATTTCATACGTAGGTTCTGATAAGCCAAATGATAAGTTGAGCTGGCACTACTATGGATGTGACTGTGACTTAGAAATGATAAAAAGCTTTGTGGAGTGCATTACAAAGGATAAAGAGCCAGTTGCGTCGGGATTCGACGGAAGACAGGGAGTGGCCATTACCGTCGCCAGTTATGAGTCGGCAAAGGCCGGAAAGCCAGTAAAACCTAAATAATTTTTTACTATTTTGGATATATTAATTCTTCATTTTCGTCAAATATGTAGATTCTCTCAAGCATTGGTTCTGCCCAGATCTTTTCTCCACGTCTATAAACTCTTGTCGACGGCGCTTTAACAAACATGTCAATTCCACCTGCATTAATTTTTAAGATACTTTCTGGGCCCATTGGTTCTACTGTATCAACGATGGCCTCTATGCCTGGTGGAGAGCTCTTGACTGTGACAACTGAGGGCCTAACTCCAAGGATTATTTTCTGGCCGACCTTGTCTAATAGCATCTGAGAAATCTTTGTGACGTCTAATTCGAATCCTTCTGAAGACAAGAACATCCTATCTTGTTTTTTATCTATTCTGCATGGTATAAGATTTAATGGAAGCGAACTTACACATTTGGCCACAAAGATATTTCTGGGTTTTTCGAATATGCTCTTAGGACTATCCACTTGGAGTACTTCTCCATTATTCATTAATGCAATTCTATCAGATATTGTTGCAGCATCGAATACGCTGAAGGTAGACATTATCGCCGTCTGACCTAACAGTTTCTGTATCTTCCTTATCTCTACTCTTGCGTAGACTCGCAGTTTTGCATCTAGATGCCCCAACGGCTCGTCAAGCAATAATATATTTGATTTCTTAGTTAATGCCCTACCCAATGCTACTCTTTGCCTCTCTCCGCCACTTAGTTGTGCCGGTTTTCTATCCAGTAGGTGGTCAATTCGCAGTAATTCTGCTGTTTCGCGAACTCTCATTCGTATCTCTTCTTCACTCAGGTTTAGCTTTCGTAGCGGGAATACCAAGTTTTCGTATACCGTCATATGTGGATACAATGCAAGTGTCTCAAACATCATGGCGACGCCCCTCTCTATCGGTGGAACTTCATTGACAAGCCTCCCGTCTATGTAGATGTTTCCACTGTCGGGCTTTTCCAGTCCTGCTATTAGTTTTAGTAATGTGCTTTTCCCCGAGCCCGGAGGCCCTAATAAGCTTAGAAACTCCTTGTCGTTCACCCTCAAAGTTAGGTTATTTACTGCTACGTGCTTCCCATAACGTTTAACCACATTTTCAAGATAAATTTCAGGCATATTTCTCACCTACACTATAGTCTCACCAGACTTCTCGTCAAACAGATGGAACTTGTTAAGCTCAACGCATATCTCGTCGCCAATACCTACTTCTTGAGTTGCAGGCACTACGACTTTAATTATCTGATCCATTACCCTGATGTCGAGGGACAGACGATCCTCAAGTAGCTCGACGATCTCTACTTCTCCTCTCAAATGGTCACTCCTTTGACAAACCCTGTGAATTGATGCATATTCTGGCCTGAATCCCAAAACGAGTTCATTAGAGGTGGCCTTTCCCCTGATCATCTCTCGGTAATTTGAGACATTTATTGAGAAGTTATTTATATCTATAGATTCTTTGTCTGGATTGTATTTTGTATTGATGAAGTTCATCGGTGGGCTTCCAATGAATCCAGCAACAAAGAGGTTCCTAGGAGAAGAATATAATTGTTCTGGAGTGTCATACTGCTGCAAAAATCCAAGATTCATAACTGCTATCCTGTCAGCCATCATCATCGCCTCTGATTGATCGTGAGTAACATAGACAATTGTCTGATTAAACTCTTCATGAATCCTCTTTAATTCTGCTATCATTGAGAGCTTCATCTCAGTATCAAGATTCGTCAGAGCCTCGTCCAATAATAGTACTTTTGGCTCTCTAATAAGTGCCCTGCCAATAGCTACTCTCTGCTTCTCGCCTATGTTTAAATCTGACGCAATTCTGTCTAATACATGTTCTATCCTCAGCGTCTTGGCAATCTCGTTGACTCTCCTCTTGATTTCATCTCTAGAGAGCTTCCTTTGTTTAAGCGGAAATTCTAGATTATCCTTGACAGTAGTTGCTGGATAAACCACCGGAAACTGAAAAACCATCGCGATGTCCCTCTCTGCCGGCGAGAGGTCATTCACGAGAGTATCATCAATGTAAATGTCTCCATCGTCCTGCCTCTCTAGCCCAGCAATGCAACGTAAAGTTGTGGTTTTTCCACATCCTGATGGGCCTAGGAGACAGACAAACTCGCCCGCCTTAATTTCTAGGTTTAATTTGTTTACTGCAATAGTGTTTCCGAAACGTTTTGTTAGGTCTTTGATTACTACTTTACTAGCCATATTAACACCTAGCCTTGCTTCGTAATTGTTGATTTAAAACCCATATTTAAGTTTAAAAAATAACTTTAATGACATAACAAAAGATTTCTATTCAAGTGCTTTCTTATAGTTTGACGAGTGAGAACCTTTGGATATTGCTCTGCAGATGGGTACGCTCGTAAGAGTTGGATATGACTTTGATCAATGCCTGAAAGTAGCTAGTGACCTAGGGATAAGATACATGGAACTTTGGGTCGACAAAAATCATTTTTGGCCTGAAAGCATCAGCAAAAGGGAAAAATCTGAGGTATTATCAAAACTCGATTCATTTGGAGTTAAGCTATTATCGACCTGTCCCATTCCTTTTACGTCAAAAGACTGGGCGACCTTTGAATTTGAGTATAACCTAGCCTCTCAGACAGAGTCTCTAAGACTTAAGGCAGTTGAGTGGTATAAACTAAACATAGACCTAGCCGCAGATCTTGGAGCATCAGTAGTACTTGTAGTGCCTGGAAAAATCGAGGAGCCAAACTTCATGAAGTCTAGCTACTCTTACAGGCAGTACTGGTCAAGCCTAGTCAGAAGCTTAAAGGAGTGCGTAGGATATGCCGAGGAGCGCGGGGTGACGCTGGGAGTTGAAAATACGGTGGTAAGTAATTTCATAAATCTACCGGGCGAGATGCGATCGGTCATCGATGAAGTTAATTCAGAAAATGTTAAAGCATATCTCGATATAGCGAATGCCAACGTTTATCTACCTCCTGAGATGTACATTGACGAGCTGCAAGAGAGACTCTGCAACTGTATTCACTTGACAGATAATGACGGCACCTATCCTTACCATCTACCTATAGGTATGGGCACAATTAACTATGAAAAAATCGTTCAAAAACTGAAAACCATGGGGTGGGATGGGTACCTTGTGCCAGAAATATTTTACGACAAAGACATACTAGTACACCTTAAAGACACTAAGGAGAAACTATACAAAATAATTTAAAAAATACTTTCTTTTTGCTTTTATAGAGTTATGATTCTTCCAGTCCTAGCAGATTCCTCCGCTGCTAATACTGCTTCTAACGCATGTCTGGCTTCCTTAGGCGTAACCACGCTAGGCTTCTGGTCATTTAATACACATTTTACAAAATAACTTATCTCTTCTTTTAGCGCACCGACAATCTCACCGTGGATTATCGGCCAGTGCATAGTGTCATGTCTCTTGACTCCTTTCTTATCATTAATCTCCAGTCCAGAGTCCCCACAATCTATATACACAGCGCCGTCTGTCCCGAGCACCTCCATCTTAGCGTCTATTGCGAATGCGGTGTTGTCTGGGAGGAACCAGAGACTTTCGCATACTCCCTTTGTACCTCCTGAAAAATTGTAGACCGTCCAAGTGATTTCTGGGTTTGGCGAGCCACGGACATTCAACCAAGTCGCATAGACGCTCCTGATGCTGTCCTTTAGGTACCAGAGAATTATGTCAGTATCGTGGATCGCGTCTAGAAGTATTGGAGAGCCATATCTTAGGTGTGGAGCAGCAAATCCTCCCGGAATATTTCTCCTTGCGTATACTGAAACTATTTTTCCGATGTCGCCTCGCTCTATTATTTGTTTTGCCTGAGCATAGCGGTTCTCAAATCGGAGTATATGTCCCACCATGAAGTGAACTTTGTTCTTCTCAGTAGCGGCAATCATGTCATCCGCATCTTTCAAGTTTCCTGCAATTGGTTTTTCTACTAGGACGTGTTTTCCAGCCTCTGCTGCTAGCACTACTGGGTCCCTATGTTCGGGGACGTGCGTTACTACGCTGACCGCCTCTATTTCAGGGTCCTTAACGGTTTTCTCCCAGTCGGTATACCATCTCTTTGCGCCGTACTTGGCCGCAACCTCCCTAGCCCTTGATTCAGTCCGAGAACATACCGCGACTAGTTCTACGCTCGGAAGCTCAGACAACACGTGTACGTGTTTTTCGCCAAACCAACCGAGACCTATTACGGCAAAACCTATCTTTTTCATCAAGTTTATTAAATTATTACCCCTATATATTCAATTTGTCCTTCAGCGGCAAAACGAAAAAAATATTCTTATGGATAGCATCGTATAGGAGCTACAGGAAAATTTGTAGCTGGAAAATACTGATTATGGACGAGACTTCTTTATAAATCATGGTTAGTGTAGGAGATAAGGCTCCGCTCTTTGAGTTGCCTAGAAGCGATGGTGGCACGCTCCGCTTGTCGGATGTGCTTGGTAAGAGGATAGTTCTATTCTTTTATCCGAAG
>CAYTRT010000019.1:7833-27413 GCA_964440295.1 uncultured Nitrososphaeria archaeon | reverse complement strand
TCACTAAGCGTCTTCGCATTAATGTTTCCATCCATATATTTACTATTTAGCCGTACCTATGTAGATAGTCTCACGGCAACGCTGTCAACATTTATGTTAATAGTGTGGATAAAAGCAAATGTGAATGACAGCAAGCGCTACAACGTCTTATTGTTTTTAACACCAATGCTGCTCATATTGGCTAGGGAAAGCTCCTCTGCTCTACCACTACTCTTATTGATTATATTCCTAATTAAACCTGAGTTTAGGAATAAGAAATTACTGACGCTATTTTTTGGATGGATTGCTGGTTTGATCGTCTGGCAACTGTACGTTAAGATGAGTAGA
This sequence comes from uncultured Nitrososphaeria archaeon, assembly GCA_964440295.1. Classification (GTDB taxonomy): domain Archaea; phylum Thermoproteota; class Nitrososphaeria_A; order Caldarchaeales; family Calditenuaceae; genus CALIKS01. Next base: position 27,086 of record CAYTRT010000019.1, on the reverse strand, counting down.
GGCTTATCTTACTCTGACTTTCAGCCACATTTACCAACCATAGAAGAGTTTTATAGGGCAGCTATAACGACACTAACACCCATACTGCCATGGGAGATCCGCTCAGAGGACCTCCAAGCATATTTCATTCCTTCTAATTTTGCTCCACTCTTCACAAACTTAGCAACCATCATTGTAATTCTTTTGGGAATCATATGCCTTATCCCACTGATTTCATCACTAATACACTATAGACAGATAGACCGACTAATTTTAGGACAAGTAATTTTTGGCGTAGTTGCAGCCGGCGGTCTCCTATTTCTTAAGGGAGAGATAGATTTCTTCAGACACCTAGCTTATCTTTTGCCGGCGATACCCCTGTTAATAGAGGTCGGAATCAAAAATATTCAAAAACATACTAGGGTAGGCGGTGCAATGATAAAGATATCCTTCATACTGATGTTCATTCTCTATTTTGTGAGGACTGTTAGGCTTTTTGCCTCTGGCTACCAGTTTGATGCGTGTCAATACCTCTTGAAGAGGCAGGAAATTTCCACCGTACGATATTTCTACGAGACAGCATGTGGGAAAACTGCCGAGATGTAAATATGTATTGGTAGCAAAATAATCACTTTATGATATATTGGAATTGGTGTTGAGTTCATGAGTGTCGGGAAAGTAATATTAGGGAGGTGGTGTTATTGTCTTGTGGTTGGGCTTGTCTCTTCGCGCTGGGTCTAGGGCGGGATTCCTTGTTTTGATACTTGTAGCGGTCGGTGTCGCTGCTTCTCTCTGCTATCTTTACTACGCTCAACCTCAGTCTACTACATCCACTCAATCTACTGGCACCCCATCGTTCACTACTACTAGTAGCGCATTGCTCGTCGATCCATCGAGGATTGATCTGGAGCTCGAGGTCTCAAGCGTGGATGGTGTCGAGGAATTTAGGAATATCGCATTGATCAACGTGGAGTCTGTGGACTCCCTGTTGTTTAGACCTGTCGATATAAAGACCGATGGCTTATCTTCCATTAGCCTGAGTGGCAGGGTGTTGTTGGAGTCGAGCAACAATAGCTATACGATTGATATGCCGTGCATCCTGAGCCTCAACGTCTCTTGTCCTCGGATAACGGCGGTCATTCCTGGCTACGACGCGCCGCTCAGAGTTGAGCCTGGAAAATACCTAGTATCGCTGGAGCTCTCCTGGAGCGAAGCCAGGGGTCGTGGCAGGGTTTACCTATCAGTCTCTCCGAGGGCCTACGACGCCGTCATTATTTACTTGGGCTCTTACCAGCCTGAAGATACTTCCGGATGGATCACTGCTGAGGGTTCCACGAGGTCATATGCATTGCTCGTCAATAAGGCTGAGACACCTGCGGGCCGGTCGGGCCACGGCGAGTTCACCGTACATGTATGGGTCTTTGAGGCCGCTGGAGAGGAGTACAAAGAGTTCAGGCTTGAGCTGACCTCGCTGGATGCTGGAAAGACGGTGGCGGTCCTCGAGGTGCCGGTCGAGAAGCAGGGCCCATACTACCAGGCACTATTACTAGTGAAGGCTAGGCCCGGAGAATACCTGCTGAGAATTACGAGCCCAGTGAGCCTCGAGTTAAGGCTGCGAGTTGGAGAATAGTCTCTACACGCGGAATAATGTGCTCGGAACAGCCGAACCCGAACTCAATACTCGTCATGCATGCCGCCACATCGCTACAGCCAAGGATCTTAGGATCCCGGAGACCTACCAAGGGCCTCCGTCATGTTGCTGAAGGACAAAGGCATACTACCCGTTGAACTCGCGGCTAGAATGGAGGAGTACGTGTGATTAAGAAATATACGTTCGTAGATACATGGTTTGTATGAGGAGGCCAAGATGCTTGTAAAGGTGGCCGAAGACTTTGTAAATGTCGTGGAGAGCTTATTGGAGAAAGAGTGTTGACGCGGGCCTCACGATTTTTGGAAAGCTTTATAAACTCATAGAGTGTGCTCATGCTTGGCTTTGAAGGCTATCCTCGCGAGAGTTTACGGCAGGGTTCAGAGGGTTGGCTACAGGAGGTTTGTGCTAGATTCTGCCCAAGAGCTCGGCCTATCAGGTTATGTTAGGAATGAGAAGGATGGCTCCGTAACTATCTTCGTCCAGGGAGATGATGCAGTCGTTGAGAAGTTCATTGAAACGATAAAGTCACCACCCCACCCAGCACATGTCAGATCCATAGATGTTAAAGATGCCAGACCTAGGCCGGCCCTGAAATACTTCGCGACCAAACCATCACCACTACACGAAGAACTCCAGGAGGGGTTCGGCGCCATGCAGTCAATATTCATGGACTACTGGGCAGAGTTCAGGGACTTCAGGCAAGAATTCAGAGACTATAGGAAGGAGTTTCAAGGTCTTGTGGAAGAGATCAGAGATTTCAGACAGGAATCCAGAGACTTTAGGGATGAATCACTTAAGATAAGTAAAGAGACGCTGGATGAGGTTAAGGGTCTGAGGAAAGACCTCCAGACAATCCTCGACGAAAGGCTGGCTAGGATGGAGAGGGATATAGCGGAGATCAAGGCAAAGATCGGGTTAACATGATGAGGATGTCCAACCAACTTAGCAACAATGAGGACAGATCAGCTGCACACACCAAATACATTACAAATCTAACACAGTACAGGTTTTTTCAACTATCCGACAACGTGTGGGAAACGACACATATCTTAAACAGCATGGGTGTTAAATTACTGAAACTTCCTTTTTAGCTAGGCTTTGGACCATTAGTGAGACTATTTTACTTGCTCTAAGAACCTCTATGAAGAGTGGTTTATTATCCTCATCGAAATGCACTATCAAGTCGCCTACTTCCTCTGCATGGGAGAGTTTCCCTTCCTCAGCGACTATTATCGTGAGAACATCGGCCTCTTCATCGTACTTAATTTTGTATGCCATAGGGTTTTCGCCTCACTGGATAGAAGGTAATAACTAGCAGAAATCTTTTCTCTCTTCATAAACAACTTTTAAAGCATATTTTGCATTAATAGCTTTAATGGCAAAATATCGAGTACCCTGTCGGTCTACGCGCTCAGGATCTCGAATCGTCTCAACGACTTCCTCCTCATTTATTTCAAAGCCATAATGCTTTAGAGCCTCAAACTTTCACGAGAATGCTTAGTGAATCCGACTTCGCGGCTTCGATTACCTTTTATCTCAGTTTTCCCTTATATTTTTGTTTCGTTTAGTTTTCTTTGAAAAACTTATCTTTCATCGACTTCGATAAAGTTCTGTAAGAGATTTAAGAGGCTGCTATGCAAAACTTCCGTAACGGCTTTCCACACCGTATACGAGGAGCGAATCTACACCTAACGACTACTTTACTGTTCAGTACTACACCACAGAAGAAACTTTCAAGATTGCTAAAAAACTAAGGTGCACTTCTGCATGGAGTTAGAGGCGTCGAGGATACCGGTATCATGTTTGTTCATTCGATCGTTAAAATTCCGATAATTATGTCTCATCGATTGCGCTTTTCCTAAGGGCCTCCTTTAACCTTTCCGGATCTCCGCGTCCGCTACAGGCCCATCACCCCCCACTTCAAGCTCTGGAACCACGGCTTCTAGCGACTTCACTAGATTTGAGGAATCCACCGGACACCACGACGGTCACTCTAAGAAGGATAGAAGGCTTCATACTTAGGCGATTACGAGGCCCCTCTGTTATTTAACCCCCTTATCCAGACACTACCGTTTTGGTTGTTGGATAACCATAAATATGGTGGTGCATGAATGTTTTGTTGGATGAGTCTCCGCCTCACGTCCCAGTTCTTGGCTAAGTATCCATTCACGAGGGCTGCTAGGGAGTATGTCGCGTCTTGGGGCGTGAGGGTGGAGGAGCTGGCCGAGGCTCGACATAGGAGGGACGTCGAGAGGGCACTCTTCAGAGTTAGGGAGGCGCTTGAGAGGGGTGAGGCGGCGGAGATAGGGCTCCACGAGGACCCAGAGGTCGACGTCATAAGCTTCCCGATCGCGCTTATGATCGTCTCTGCGGTCGGCGACGGCTGGCTCTCCAGGCGCTGGGCCCTGGCCGAGGCCGTGAGGTGCGAGTCCTTCCTCTCAGAGGAGGAGCCCTCGATAGTCGCTGAGCTCCTCCAAGAGCTTGGCATAAGAGTCGAGATGGCTGACCAGCGCGAGAAGGAGTACTCTGGGTTCTGCGACTTCAAGGTAGGGATAGCCGACTACCTCGCCCACGCTTCTAGGATCGACGCACTAGAGTGGAAGCTGGTCAACAGAGTGGTGAAGAATGGCTGGGTATACCTGCCGAAGAGAGACCTCGCCAGACTCGCTAGGGAGGCAATAATAAGGAGAATAATGGAGAGACTCGGCGAGGCTAAGCTCCCAGCTACTCCAGAGTTCCTCAAGTCATACGTCGAGGAGATCAGGGCAAGGCTGGCCTCTCGGAGGGGGTATGAGGAGGCCGCCGCCGCGGGAACTGAAGAGAACTGGCCACCATGCATGAAGGCTATTAAGGTAGCGCTCACGGGTGGGCAGAACGTAGGCCACTTCGGGAACTTCGCCTTCGCCTCCTTCCTCTTCAACATCGGCTACAGCGTGGACGCGGTCGTCTCGATGTATGCTCAGAGAAGCGACTTCGACGAGAGGCTCGCGAGGTATCAGGCAGAACACATAGCGGGCATGAAGGGCAGCAGGACGAAGTACATGACGCCCTCATGTGCGACGATGAGGACGCATGGGCTATGCATCGAGGAGGGTAGACTCTGTCCAGGAATAAAGAACCCTCTCCAGTACTTCAAGCGAGCGGCCAGAAAAGCGGCGAGAAGTAGCCGCACTGAAGAGAAGTCAAGCGACGCCAAAAAAGAAGAGACGAAGAAGGAGTAGTCGAAGCTGCCAACTAGGTAGCCATATTCCTCGTCCTGGGCTTGATGACGGTTTTCCCACGCATGTAGGGGTGGAGCACCTCTGGTATCTCGACTGAGCCGTCGCGTCTCTGGTAGTTCTCGATTATCGCTACAATTGTCCTCTCGGTCGCGATGGCGGTGCTGTTGAGCGTGTGGACGTGTCTCGTCTCCTCTACGTGTGGCGCCTCCCTATATCTAATGTTCAGCCTCCTCGCCTGGTAGTCGGTACAGTTGCTGCAGGAGACGACCTCCCTGTACCTCTCCTGCGCCGGCATCCAGACCTCTAAGTCGTACTTCTTGGCCGCGATCGGCCCCAGCTCGCCGATGCAGATGTTTACGACCCTGTAGGGCAGGCCGAGCCCACGGTAGAGCTCCTCCGCGTTCCTGATCAGCAACTCATGCTCGCTCCATGACTGCTCGGGCTTGCAGAAGACAAACTGCTCAACCTTCTCGAACTGATGTACTCTGAAGATCCCCTTCGTGTCCTTGCCATGCGCTCCTGCCTCCTTCCTGAAGCATGGACTCACGCCCGCATACCTAAGCGGCAGGGCTCTACCGTCGAGGATCTCGCCTGAGTGGAGTCCGGCTATAGGGTGCTCCGCGGTCCCGATCAAGTATAGGTCCTCGCCCTCGACCTTGTATATCATCGACTCGAAGTCCTCCAGAGCTATCACTCCCTCCATGATCTCTCTTCTAAGCATGTATGGAGGCTGCACAAGCCTGAACCCCCTCGCTGAGAGGAAGTCCAGCGCATAGTTGATCAACGCGTAGTTCAGCTCGACGATCTCGTCGAAGATGTAGTAGAACCTTGCGCCCGCAACCTTCCCCGCGGCCTCTACGTCGAGCATGCCCAGCCCCATCAGTATGTCGACGTGGTCCCTCATCCAGTCCTCCTTCACTGTCTGTCCCCAAGTCCTGACGACGACATTGTCATCCTCGGTCTCGCCGTCTGGGACGGAGTCGTCTGGAAGGTTTGGGAGCCTGAAGAGTGTGGATTTGAGCTCGGATTCGACTTGCTCGAGCCTAGCCTCTATGTGTTCAATCTCCCGGCTGACCTCCGCCACGCTCCTCATCATCTCTGAAGCATCCTTGCCCGTTTTCTTTGCCCTGCCAATCTCCTCGGCGAGTTCGTTCCTCTTATGCCTGAGCAATTGGATACGAGTTATGAGGGCTCTCCTCTCCTCATCCATCGCTAAGCACTTATCGACGATTGATGGATCTATTCCTCTCCTCCTAAGCCCACGTCTAAATAATTCTGGGTTCTGACGCATCTGCTTTATGTCGAGCATTCCCTAAACCATTCACCTAATCTTGAAGTATTGGTATGCCTCCGTCTGGCTCGTGAAGGCATACTTGACGGTTCTAAACTCCTTCCTGAACTCTGCGACATCTCTCGCCACCTTCTCTGGCTCCTCCTTCTTCACTACTACTCTCGCGATAAACTCTGCGATTCTGTCCATCTCGTCTTTCCCCATGCCGATCCTCGTTACCTCCTGCGTCCCAAGCCTGATCCCGCTTGGGTTCCTGTAGTCAGTCTTGAGCTTGTAGTCCTTCGGTATGAGGTTCCTGTTCAGCACTATTCCAGCCCTCTCTAGTCTCTCCTCCGCCTCCCTGCCACCCATGTACCTGCTGACGTCGACTAGTACGATGTGTGACTCCGTGAATCCCAAGTCAGAGTAGAGGACGTCTAGGCCCCTCTCCGCCATGGCCTCCGCCAGCCTCTTGGCATTCCTCACTACTTGCGGCGCGTACTCGTGATAAAACGCGAGCGCCTCGGCCAGCGCGATCGTCACGCCCGCAACGGCGTGTAGGTGGTGGTTGCTAAGCAGCCCCGGGAAGAGGGCGCTCTTAAACCTCTCCGCATATTTGTTCCAGCTGACGATCATTCCGTGCTGAGGTCCGGCCAGCGTCTTATGCGTACTCATCGTCACCGCGTCTGCTCCCTCCCTTAACGGGTCTTGGAAGACACCGCCAGCGATGAGGCCAGCTACGTGGGCAGCGTCATAAACGACCTTTGCGTCATACTCCGCGGCCAGATCGGCGATCTCCTTTACCGGGTGTGGAAAAAGGAAGACGCTTGCGCCAAGCATGAAGAGCTTGGGCTTCTTTCCCTCCTCCTTAATCAGGCTCTCAATCCTCTTCCTCGTGCCGTCAACGTCTATGTTGAACCTATCCATGTCGAACTCGTATCTCTCTACTTGGAGTCCCCTGACCACGCCGGCCGTGCCTCCCCAAGACTTCTTACCGTGGCTTATGTGGCCGCCGAAGGGTATTGGGAGGGCATACATCACGTCTCCGGGCTCGGCGAAGACCGTGTAGGCCGCCAGGTTTGCAACCACTCCGGATATAGGCCTAAGGTCCGCGTACTCCGCTCTGTATACCTTCTTCGCGAGCTCTATGCCTAGGCTCTCAACCATGTCTATCCAGCGGCAGCCTGCGTAGAGTCTCTCGCCCGGATATCCCTCGGCATACCTGTTGCCGAAATCGCTTATTAGCGCCTCCCTCACGGCTGGTGAAGGCACGTTCTCACTCGCGACCAATGGTATGCTCCTCGAGAAGAATTCCTGGTGCTCCTCGAGCCACTTCAGGACCTTCCAGAACGCCTCTTCTCCCTCCTTTCTCCTCTGCTCTGTCTCCCCAAAAGCATCGACCAACCTAACTCCCCTCGATAATACTAACAAATGGCTGGCATTTATCCATACCCCATTGATGAGGAGCGGAAGGTATTTTATGGGTCGGCGACAATTATAGATGGTTAGGATTGGTCAAGCTTGGACTGATTGGAAAGACCAACACCGGGAAGACGACGTTCTTCAACGCGGCTACGCTCCAGTCAGCTGAGGTCTCGACGTATCCATTCACGACGAAGCAGCCTAACTTCGGCGTGACTAACGCAATAACTCCCTGTGTGCACGTAGAGCTGGGCGTCAAGTGTGATCCACGCAACTCTACATGCATCGACGGTTGGAGACACATACCCATAGAGCTGATAGATCTTCCCGGGCTGATTAAGGGCGCGTGGGCGGGGAAAGGGCTCGGCAACCAGTTCCTATCCGTTGCCGCGCAGTCAGACGCCCTGCTACACGTAGTTGACGCGTCTGGAAGCGTGGACGAGGAGGGGAGACTCACAGATCCGGGTACGGGCAACCCAGTCGCGGACGTCTTCGACATCGAGGAGGAGCTCGTGATGTGGTTGATGAAGATAATAGAGAGAAACCAGGACAGGATCGTCAAGTCGCTCAAGTCGGGGAAGTCATTAGCAGAGGCGATCGCAGAGCCACTCCTAGGACTAAGAATAACCGTGAGCCACGTCGAGAGGGCGCTGAAGGAGACTGGACTAGAGAAGAAAGACTTTGAGAACTGGAGTATGATCGATGATAGGAACTTCTCGCAGACCTTGCGAGAGATATCTAAGCCTACCATAATTATTGCCAACAAGATGGACATCGACACTGCCCACAAGTTCTACACAGAGCTAGTCGAGAGGTTTTCGGACAAGATCGTCGTGCCCTGCAGCGCCGAGGCTGAGCTAATTCTGAGAAGGGCGGAGCAGAAGGGGCTTATCAAGTACATTCCCGGAGAGGAGTCCTTCCAGATATTAGATAGGAGTAGCCTCACCCAGCAGCAGCTATGGGCCCTCGAGATGGTCAACGAGCGGATCCTCTCAAAATACATGCGGACGGGCGTCCAGTTCGCCGTCAACGTCGCAGTCTTTAAGCTTCTGAGAATGAACGTCGTCTACCCGGTCTACGACATAAAAACATTCACCGACAGTAGGGGGAACGTCCTACCAGACGCCATCCTGCTGCCAGCCGACTCCACTGTCCGAGACCTGGCCGAGAAGATCCACAAAGACCTCGCGAAGGGGCTACTCTACGCCGTTGACGCGAGGACAGGACTGAGGCTTCCAGCAGACTACAAGCCCAAGGACCGCGACATCCTCAGGATACACTCAGCGATGTCTCACGGATGATCATAGAGTAGAAATTCGTGAGATGTGTCTATGGGGAGCGAAATATTCAGGGCGGCGTATAAATGGGCCCTCAAGAACGCGTATGACCACTCGGGAAAAGCCATCGAGGGCGCAGTTATCTCTAAGGTCATAGCGGAGCTACCGTGGGCAAAGACAGACATACCGAGGCTAAAGTCTGAGGTGGCGAGGGCGGTAGAGCTGGTAAACTCCATGAGCCTCGAGGAGATCGAGCACGCATTGACCGAGATCGAGCCCAGCCTACTGGCGAGGAGGCGGGGAGAGGAGGAGAAACGTGGACTCCCACCGCTGCCCGGAGCCGTGAAGGGAGCGGTCGTCACTAGGCTTCCACCGGAGCCAAGCGGCTACATGCATATAGGACACGCACTCAGCGGGCTGATCAACTATCTCTACAAGGAGATGTATGATGGAAAGCTCTGGCTCAGGTTCGAGGACACGGATCCAAGAAAGGCCCGGCCCGAGTACTACGAATCATTCAGGGACGGCTACAGATGGCTGGGAATCAAGTGGGACCACGAGAAGAACAACAGCGACGACATACTAATTATGTATGAATATGCCGAGAAGCTGATAAGCCTTGGAAAGGCATACGCATGCCTATGTAGCCAAGAAGTGATGAGGAAGAAGAGAGCCCTGGGAGAGCCATGCGAACACAGGTCGATGGACCCTGCCTGGAGCCTAGAACAGTGGGACAAAATGCTACAGGGACAATACAGAGAGGGCGAGATATCCATTAGGCTGCTGGGAGAAATCTCGTCTGCCAATACCGCGCTCCGCGACCCAGTGCTTCTACGAATAGTAAATCATCCACATCCGCTCTGCGGGGACAAATACATTATCTGGCCGACTTACGACTTCGCGGTAAGCATCGAGGACGCGCTCTGCGGCGTCACGCACGTATTGAGGACGTCCGAGTTCAGGTTTAGGGACGAGCTTCAAGACTTGATCAGGAGCTATCTCGGACTGCCCAACCCGCTGTATGTCGAATACTCGCGGTTTGAGTTTGAGGGCACCCCGGTCGCTAAGAGGGAGATAAGAGAGCTCATAGCTCGCGGAGTTGTGAGAGGCTGGGATGATCCCAGACTCGCCACCGTCATGGCCGTCAGGAGGAGGGGAATCGTGCCAGAGGCCCTTAGAGAATTCGTCACGAGATACACAGCACTGACAACCACCAAGAAGGAATACTCATGGGACCTTCTCTACGCCATAAACAGGAGAATAATTGACCCAGTATCGCCTAGGCTCTTCTTCGTCCCAGAGCCAGTCAGACTCGTCCTCAGGGGCCTAGAGGAGAGGATAGTAGAGGCGCCACTTCACCCGACGACCGAGATGGGTAGAAGAAAACTAAGGGCGACCAGTCAGCTCTACATCTCGCGGAGAGACGCTGACCAGCTAAAGACTGGGGACCGGCTGAGGCTCAAGTATCTAGCGAACATAACGATCGTCGAGAAGGGCAAGGACTACGTCTTGGCAGATGCAGAGACTGGCGAGCCGGAGCCGGGCCTAGAGATCATCCAGTGGGTCCCAGCAGAGTCTCGCCAGATAAAAGTAATCATTCCGGGTCGACTCTTCAAGAACGACGAATACGAGCCGAACAGCCTAGAGGTAGTTGAGGGACTCGTCGAGCCCCATGAGCTCAGTGTGGAGGTCGGCATGAGGGTCCAGTTCGAGAGGTTCGGATACTGCATAAAGGACAAAGAACCAAACACGTACATCTATACTCATCGCTGAGTACGAATAAGGTTCTTCGGCACGAATTGTTTATGCCCTTTTGGACAGACGAGCAGCATCTTGTCTCCGAACTCGAGATAATCGACAGCTACGCAATTCTCCATACAGACAACGCATCTAAACTTAACCTCAGTCAAGCGAATAACTGGGACTCGGCATAATTTATTCTTGATGCATGGATCATTTTTCATTAAATACTCGGTAATATATTATTGATTTATATTGGGTTGAATGATATTTTACCATCCTTGAACTCGAGCTCAAACTCCTCATTGACCTCGAATCTTACTCCGAGTCTCTCGTACTCTTCCTCACTAAGAATTAGCGTGATCTTTGGATACATGGCGTCTCTCGGAGGTGGAGTAAGCCCTAGCCCCTGCAGCTGTATGAAGACTCCCTGAATCAGTCTCTGAGCTATTAGTGCCTCCTCTGCGCCGGGCCCGACGAACGTCCCCTCACGCCTCCTGACCTCGACTAGCTCTATTAGCTTTCCAGGCCTTCCAGTCTCTGGATCGTTGTACGCAGTCACACGGTAAACTCTAACCCTTACGCCGCACATTAGTCAATACCTGTCCTACGTGCTATATAATTGTTGAGAATGAATGGGTTTATTCTTCCTCCTCTGCGGCTTCCTCGAGCTCCTCTAAGTACCTGGCATACTCGTCAGCGTCCATGAGGAAGTTTAGTTCAGATTCATCGCTGATCTCGAGCTTCACCAGCCATCCATCCTCGTAGGGCGACTCGTTTATGATCTCAGGGCTATCGATTAGCTTGGTGTTTACCTCCACTACTTTCCCCGTCAGGGGCGCGTAGACGTCTGCACTAGCCTTCACCGACTCGACCGAGGCGAGGGTCTGTTTTCTCTGGACCTTAGTGTTGACGTTCGGCAGCTCTACGTAGATTACCTCCCTCAGCTTCTTCTGAGCATAGTCAGTTATCCCGACAGTCGCTATCTTCTTTTCGACCTTAACCCACTCATGATCGTTAGTATAGTAGTAGTCTTCAGGGATCTGGTACTTGTCCTTCAAAATAACCCCCAAAAAACCACGCTTAGTCATCTATATTAATCTAACTTTTCTTGACTGGCTTTAAGACTAAAATCAATAGCCGGGGTAATTATTATTTTCTTAGCGTAGCTAGAAAAGCGGTGCTGGGTGCTTGAAGGAGCCATAGGCGGTCTCAAAGGCGTATGCGATGCTGAGAACCATCGAGTCCATTCCTCTCCTAGCAGCTAGCTGGCAGCCGACTGGTAGGCCATCGAGAGTGAAGCCTATCGGCAGTGATATTGAGGGCGAGCCAGTGAGGTTGAAGAGATGCGTAAGAGAGATTAGTTGTTGATGAATCATCAGCCGCTCCCGAAGCGGGAGACGTTCTAGATCAGCAATTCTAGGAGCATGGATTGGAACTGTGGGGATAAGTATGGCATCCAGCTTCGTGAGTAGCGAGTCCATCTTTGCGGAAAGCTTCTCCCTCTCCTTCTGAGCAACGATGTAGTCGACGGCTGAGTAGTTCATTCCTTCCTTCAGTCCCTCCAAGACGTCGTCGCTGTATAGGTGCGGCATGTTCTCCAGCCATCTTCGATGGATTGCTGACGCCTCGCTCCTCCTGATAATTGTCCATGGCCTTAAGATGTCGCCTAGCCACTTAGCCTCGACGGTGCTGACATCAACTTCGAGCGTGGAGAGTCTATCGACGAAGACCTTAACGTGCGAGAGTATCTCCTTGTCCACGGAGTTCTCGAAAAATCCCCAAGGCACGCCGATCCTTGTCCCCCTCGGGAGGGGCCTCAATGGAATAGATGTCGGCCCCCTCGAGATGATTGAGAAAAGAGCAGCAACGTCCCAGACGCTCCTACCAAGTATCCCGACGTGGTCTAGGCTCCAGGCTAATGGAAATACTCCGGAAGTGCTTATGGCTCCGTAGGTAGGCTTGAACCCAACAACTCCGCAGATAGACGCGGGTATTCTAACCGACCCACCAGTATCTGTCCCAAGAGCTACTGCGGACAGCCCCGCTGACACGGCGGCTGCTGATCCGCTGCTAGACCCGCCCGCAATGTACTCCCTATTCCATGGGTTGCGGGTCGGCCCGAAGTGCGGGTTCATGCCCGTGGGTCCTGAGGCGAACTCGTGGAGGTTCGTCTTTCCAATGACTATCAGTCCGGCCTGTCTACACTCAAAGACGCAGTCAGCGTCTCTCTTCGCGTTTTCCTGTCCCAAGATTCTTGAGCCAGCAGTGAGTGGATAGCCTGCCACTGAGATTATGTCCTTAACCGCGAGTGGTGCGCCATGCATTATCGATCTGGGACCGTACCTCTTCAGGACGGCGTCCACCTCCCTTGCCTGCCTAACCGTCTCCTCAGGCTTAACGGAGATGTAGGCGTTTAGCGCCTGGTTGATCTTTGATACTTTATCGAGAAATGCCTGAGCAACTTCTTCGCATCTAATCTCTCCTGAAATTATTGCTGTGCATAGCTCGCGGGCCGTGTTTATGCTCGGCATACCGCTTACCTATTCCCTACTGATAAATAGGTGTTTTTTAGCCGTACTAACCTTTATTCCGTACCGAATACATGAATATCTCGAGCAGAGTCTAGGGGAGTGATGATGCTTGAGCGAGGAGGAAGACATCAGTCTAAAAATCCTGAGGCTTAAGAAACTCAGGAAAATGATGGCGGAGGCCTCTAAGCAGTCAGTATCGGAGCCCCCAAAGCCTCAGGAGGAGCCAGCCTCCAGCAAGCTGCTGAGACACTTGACCGATAGGGGCGACGAAGTGCTGGACGCGGCGAAGGCTCTTAACCCAGAGCTCGCCGAGCGGGTGGCCGAGGTGCTCCTAAGGGCGATCGATGAGGGAAAGATCAGGCCGCCAATCAGTGGCGGCGAGCTCCTACAGCTATTCAGGAGGCTGGGCCTGGACGTCAAGATCAGCACACGAGTAGCGGTATACAAGAAGGGCGAGACAAGGGACCTCAAGGACTTCCTCGAGGAGTCATGGAGGCAGATGTAGCCCGACGGGCCACCTCGCTCCCCCCCATCTGGCCAGAAATGTCTTGGCTATTATGAGCGTAGCCATCTAGCCACAGATCGAGGGCCCAGTAACTCCCAGGTAGTACTCCCTCCCAAGCCTCGTGCCCGTCACTGGGTTTAACAAGTCCTCGACTGGGGCGTAGGAGTCGTGCAGAAGCGGCACGTCCATTACTGGTAATTCACTACTGGGCATGAGCCCGAAGAACCTACTAAGGCCAAGCATGGACGAGACGCTGTCCCTCACTGCCCACACGACTAGATCTTCCTTAGATGGAAGATCCGTGTCTGTCGCGATCAATATTATGTTTTGAACCTGGCTGCCGCTGCCTGCATAGACTGGAACAACGGCCACCTCGCTGAAGACTGAACGAATGGTCTTGTACTCGGCCCTCAGGATGTCTGATGTCGGCCCCTCTAGGGATGCGATGATGTTGAGAATTACTACGCCCCCCTTCTTGAGGTGAGACTTGACAAGCGTGTAGAACTCTATCGTCATTAGGTGGAATGGGATGTAGTTCTTCGAGTATGCGTCTATGATTATAATGTCGTACTTCTCGCTTGTCCGCGCCAAGTATCTCCTGCCATCCTCCACGTAGATGTTTAGTCTCGGATTGTCTCTGAGCTCAAAATATTTCTTGGCAACCTCAACCACGGCTGGGTCTATCTCAACTACGTCTACCATCATTGATTCATAACTCTCGAGGAAGAACTTGGGGCCAGAGAATCCTCCCCCACCGATGAAGAGTGTCCTAGACGCGTTCGGCACGAGCAGTGGGCCGGCGGCGAACAGCTTAGTGTAGTCGAAGACCAATGCATATGGTTCTGAGAGCGACATGCCGCTGTGGAGTAGGCCGTTCAAGTACAGATACCTCACACCGCCCCTGTCTATGACGACTATGTTGTTGTAGAGTGACTCTCCCCTGTACTGTACGTCGCCCAGCATTGAGGAGGAACAAGTGAGGTAGAACGTGATTCCCTGCGGATAGAAGAATATAACTATGAGTACCAGCGCGACGAGCATCTTCCTAGGCCTTATCAGCGGCGCTACAGCTATGAGGAGGGAGGCTCCGGAGAGGTAAAAAATCATGTTGACGTCAAGCAGGGGTATGAGGACGAAGGTCGTGAGGAAGGTCCCAGCAATGCTTCCGAGTGTTGAGTATGCATAGAGATTCCCAGAGACCTTGCCGATGGATGAGAGCTCTCTTGCCCTCAGCTTTAGCGCGACCGGCGTCACGCCGCCCAGCAGAAATGTAGACGGACCGAGAACTGCCAGCGAGGACAACACGACGCCTAATCTATCATCTATCAGCATGGGGTCAAGCTCCCTCAAAACTATGGCTGAGAGCGTCGGCGTTACCAGTATGTATATGGATGCAGAGATTATCAGCAGTTTAAGCAGCGTTCTAGCGCTCGCCCTGTCTGCCAGCACTCCGCAGACTGCGTATCCAAGCGATAAGCTCGTCAGGACGACGCCTATCAGTCCGCCCCAAGTCATCACTGAGCTTCCATAGATCGGCGTTATCACCCTACTACCAGTCAGTTCCAGAACCATGACTACCGCGCCGGCGACGACTACGTTCAGAAGTAGAATCGAGGACCTCAGCCTGTTATCCCTCGATAACTCCACATCTCGTCCTCATGTTATATACATTTATTCAAAGACACGCAATATTCATCCGTATTGAGAAGAGTGGAGGTTGCAGTAGTGGGTGGAGGAGCGGCTGGGCTGCTTGCCTCAAGGGAGGCCGCTAGGCTCGGACTAGGGGTGGAGGTCTTCGAGGAGCATGAGACCATCGGCAGGCCGGAGAGCTGCGCAGGACTATACAGCATCAAGGGGCTAAGAATGCTGGGCATAGGTCTCAGGGAGGAGTACTTAGAGAACACCGTCAAGGGCGCCGTCATCCACTCTCCGGGTGGTAGGTCAATAGAGATTAGGACGCGCGACCCGGTTGCCGCGGTAGTTAGGAGGGAGTTGCTCGACAGGTATCTGGCCGAGGAGGCAATGGCAAGTGGAGCAAAGATCAATATACGTAGCAGGGTCTCACATGCCCAGAGGGCGAGCGGAGAAGTTAGGATGACTGTTGGAGAGGGAGATGCTGTCTCGGCCTCCATCTTGATAGACGCGGAGGGACACGTAGGAACCATCGCTAAAATGCTCTATCCATCCTACGCAACGGATGGATGGATACCGATAATGCAGATGCTTGTGTCTGGGCATGGGCATGAATGCGACCTGGTCCACGTCTGGCTCAAGCCATACCTCAGAGACTTCTTCGGATACCTAGTTCCGATCGACGAGAAGCTTGGCAGGCTTGGCGTCGCATCGTACAAAGACACGCAGACGAAGGCCATGAAGTTCCTAAGCGAGGTCGCTCCAAAGGCTAGGATAATCGGCTATAGCACCTCCTGCATATACGAGGGCCTGCCCACGGAGGTAGGGCTTGACGGAAACGCGCTGCTCGTCGGCGACGTCGCTGGGCAGGTAAAGTCTACAACGGGTGGAGGCGTGGTAATCGGTGGAATCTGCGCCATCCAAGCTGCTCGTCACGCCTACAAGTTGCTAAAGGAGGGTAGGGACGGGACATACAGGAAAAACACTAGGCCAATATATCGAGAGCTGAGAAATATCCACAGGGCGAAGAACTGGATTAAGAGTCTCTCAGACGACGAGATAGACGAGCTCTTCAAACACATATCTGAGACAGGCTTCGAGAAGGAGATCTCACGCATAGGAGACATGGACTTCCAGGCATCAAGCATCATGAGAGGTATACTCAGCATCAGCGGACTCAGAATGGTTTTTCGACTGATAAGATCTGGGCTTATACGGCTTTAGCGCTCCTCGACCGGAACGTATCTCCTTCCCTTCTCGCCAGTGTATAGGTGGAGTGGCCTTATGAGTTTGTTGTCTGTCCAGTACTCTAAGACATGCGCGACGATGCCTGCAACCCTGCTCATGGCGTACATCAACGTATAGTACTCCTTCGGTATGCCTAGGGCCGTGTATATTATCGGAGACCAGTAATCGACGTTTGGGTATATTCCTCTCGGTGCGAGGTGCCTGATCCCCACCTCTTCTAGCTTTGCCGCGATCTCGTAAAGCCTCCTTATTTCTCCTCCCCTACTCATTGCTAGTCTATGTGCCAGCTCTTTGAGTATTCTTGCCCTGGGGTCGTAAGTCTTGTAGACCCTGTGTCCAAAGCCCATGATTCTGCGCTTCTCAGCCATAGCCTTACTGAACCACTCCTCAACCCTGTCAGGAGACCCAATCTCTAACAGCTGGCTGTGGGCGGCCTCGGAGGCACCGACGTGAAGCGGCCCCCTAAGAGCCAGTAATCCGCTAACGAGTGAGGAATAGAGGTCAGCCATCGTGGAGGCGGTCACAAGCGCTGCAAACGTGCTCGCAGGCAGCCCGTGCTCAGCCTGAAGTATCAGTAGCTTATCAAGCAGCATCACGTCTTCCGCCTCTGGCTCCTCCTCTCGGATCATGTAAAGAAAGTTGGCCGCATGGCCTAGGGCTGGATTAGGCTCGACAAATCTCAGTCCCATCCCCTTACGAATAATCGCCGCCAGCCCAGAGGACATCAAAGACACAAGCCTGACCGCCCTCGTAAGGTGATTGTTGTCCATGTACCTCGAGTCGATGTCGTAGCTGATCAATAAGAGCGACGAAAGCAACCCGAGTGGCTCCTTACTGCCGTCGAAATTATCGATAAACTCCAACTGCTCACTCCAGAGAGCACGATGCCTGATCAGCTCGCTCTTAAACTCCGCCAGCTCACTCTTCGTCGGTAGCCTGCGATTGAAGAGGAGGTAGACTACCTCCTCGTAGCAGCTCTTTTCTGCAAGCTCCTCGACGTCGTAGCCGACGTAGTAGAGTTTGCTGTTCTCGCCATCGATCAGGCAGAGCTCGCTCTCGGCGACGTAGACGCCCTCGAGTCCCCTGAACACCCTAATCTCCGTCATTAGTGATTAAGCAACAACTCACGGCAAATAATTACCCTTTTCCCACCCAGCTAAAAAAAGAGGCATAAATTTTTACAATGTATAATAATTATGCCGAACAAACGTTACAATTTCTAAGTTTAGAAACAGCTTATAGCCCCAACAAAACCGTAATCATTGCACCTAAATTAAACCTATTTTTGCTCAATAGTTGTATAAAACAACATGAATTCTTGTTTTACAACATATTTTCGTATTTTTGATACGATTATCGAACCTCATTTATGGCTGTTAGAATATAAGTAGCGAGCCTAACTCTGTCCTGTCTAGTCTGCATCAGGGTATTCGTGACAATGCATCTCGGTACGTATTTTGAGGCTTCTCCAGCCATGCTTGCGTCGACTTCGTCTATGATGAATAGGTCCAATATGTCTGAGTAGAGACGAGCTACGGACGCTGCGGTGGGCTCTATTCCTAGGTCTCTCATCAGCCTGTCTGCAGGGCCCTTTACTGCCCGTCCGCCTATTATTGGCGTCACTCCCACCCTGACAGCCCTGGTTTTGCGTAGCGCCTCCCTTACTCCGCGGAGTGCTAGGATTGGGCCTATGCTCAGTATGGGGTTGCTGGGAGCGATAATCACGGCCCTAGAATCCATGATCGATGGGATGACCTCGCTGCAGGGCTCAGCCTCCTCAGCGCCCTCATAGATAACAGACTTAACCCTCACCTCTCCCCTCTTCTCGACGAAGTACTCCTGGAACGACAAGTGCCCACACTCAGTCACTACCACCGTCCTCACCCTGTCGTCCGTCATCGGCACGATTCTGTGCCTTATCCCGAGCCTCTTAGCTATCATGTCGGTCACCTCTGAGAGCCTCATTTTCCTCCTCAGCATTAGGGTCCGGTAGATATGAGTAGCAAAATCCATGTCGCCTATCTTGAACCAAGTCTCCAGCCCGTATCTCTCAAGCATCTCTAAGCATCTGTACGTGTCTCCCTCTATTCCCCACCCCTTCTCCCTGTCAGCGATGCCCGCCAACGTGTAGACGATCGTGTCTATGTCCGGCGATACGTGGAGGCCGAAAAATTCCTCGTCATCAGCCGTGTTTACGATGACTCTAAGCTCCTCATCGCCAATAGTCTCTGCCAGCCCGTCCACCAGTTTTGCTCCGCCGACGCCGCCTGCAAGTACCGTTATCAAGAATGCTCGCCCCACCTATCCATGAAGACGACCTCGCTAAGTGGCTTCCTCCTCGTCGGTCTAATTCCTCCCGGCAGGCCAACCTCGATGAGTGCCTGCGGCTCAACGTCGCTCGGAATGTTTAGAACCCTCCTAACGCTTTCGGGCGCGAACAGTGGCCCGCATCTCCAGCAGGCGCCATAGCCGAGTGCGTGGAGAGCCAGCAGTAGGTTCTGGCATGCGGCGGCGACAGACTGCACCGCCATTATGTACTCGCATCTTGATCTCTTCTCGTCTGGATAGCGATCCATCTCGCTCATCGTGAGGCATGCAACTATCACTGCAGAGGCCCTAAGCGTTCTAGAAGCAGACTCCCTGATAATCACCTCTACTTTTCGCTCGTCTAATCCATCAGAAAGTAGGTCCCTCCTCCACTCCTCAGCCATCGCTTCAAGCAGTCTACGAATAGTTTCCTTATTCCTGACTAGTATAAATCTCCATGGCTGCGC
>CAYTRT010000019.1:0-7733 GCA_964440295.1 uncultured Nitrososphaeria archaeon | reverse complement strand
ACATGCGGACGATGCGGATACACGAGCTTCAAGAAGAAGCAGCCCCCAAAATAGAGAGGGCGTTTTGCTTAGACTTCTCGTCAACGTCCACCAGCACCACGCCCATTCTTGGCTGGCCGTAGATGACCAAGCTTCTGAGCGGTGCCTCTATAATAGCGACCAGCGCGAGTAGGTCTTCCTCGCCTCTAACCCTCACAACTACTGGTCCATTCATACTGACTGCGTCTCTGACTGCGGCATAGGCATCCTCGCTAATCGTTCCCGGCTCGTTCTCACAACGCAGCTCTACTGCGCCCCGCATCGTGAATGGCTCAACGCTCTGCCTCTCAATCTTGTCGTCAACGATGTAGACATCAACCCTAACGCCTAGGGCTGAGAGCTCACGTGAGACTCTATCGCCGACCGCGATGATCTTTCCCGAAACTCTTCTTAATTCATCTATTAGGATTCTTGATGTCTCGCTTGGAACGCCCTGAATGAGTCTTCCAAGCGGCTTCCTCACCCTCTCCTTAAGCTCCTCGTCGAATACTGCTATTCTCTTCATTCTACCTTCAGCGCGTATCTGCCTGGCTTCGTTATTCCCAAGAGCTTCGCTACCTCTGAGTGCTCAGGACTGATAACCACAATCACTCCTGAGAACTGGGATGTGAGGTTTGTAGAACCGCAGTTATCGCACTTATTGCCAGTGACTATTCTTCTACACTCTCTGCAGGCCTTCTCTCTGGGCATTCCCGCTCACCTATGATTGCTTTGGCTTCTCAGCGGGCTTAGGAGAAATTTGCTGCCGTATCCATTCTAGTTTTCCCAGGTAGGGCTGTCTAGTCGTGAGGCCGACTTTGCCGCCACTGATGGAGACCGCCACAATCCTAGCCCTAACCCTGTCGTTGATGGCGAGCTTCCAGCCAGTCTTGCTCCCTGTCAGCTCAGAATGCTTCTTGTCAAATGATAGGTAATCGTCCATTATCTGGGAGACGTGCAGAAGCGCGTCTAGTGGCCCGACCCTTACGAAGACTCCGAACTCTGTGATCTCGACGACCTCTCCCTCGACGACCTCCTGAAGCAATGGTAGATACGTGAGGAGTTTGCATCTTGCCCGATGATAGATCGAGGGGTCTCTAGGTAGTAGCACTCCTACTTCCTCGACATCTACGTCCACGACCGCTATAACGTAGCCGAGCTCCTCGTCCAAGACTCCCTCATACATTGACGACAACTTCCTCATCGCCAACTCTCCTAGAGGCTCCTCAAATTCCCTCGGCTCAACACCTACAATCTCCTCGACCTCAAATATGAAAAACATTCCTAAGACACTGAATAGTAGCATTAATCTACGAAGTAATAAACATGAAATCAATGGGCATGACTGGAGAGATAGTGGGGTAAGAATAATAGTCGGCTCTCCTCTAAGTTATGCAGCGAGAATCATGGAGGACTTAGTCGTCTACGTCGACGATCTACGTAAGAGCTATGATGGCAGACCGGCAGTGTCTGGGCTCTGCCTAGAGGTATCTGCAGGCGAGATTCATGGACTGATAGGGCTGAACGGCGCTGGGAAGACCACGACGATAAAATGCATCGTGGGACTTCTAAGGCCTGACTCCGGCGTAATCAAGGTCTTGGGCAGAGATGTTTCTACTGACTCCTCCTACAAGTCCTTCGTGGGCTATCTCCCTGAGAATCCATCCCTGCCCGAGTATCTGACCGTGAAGGAGTTTCTCCTATTCATGGCTAAGATTAAGGGACTCGACAGCCACAGAGCAGCGTCAGAAACAGAGGATAAGTTAGCCCTCTTCGACCTGACAGAGTTTTCTGACCAGTTGATCTTTGAGCTTTCGAGAGGAATGAAGCAGAGGCTAGCCATAGCGGCCGCAGTAATAAATGATCCAGTCGTCCTAATCCTCGACGAACCTTTCTCAGGCCTTGACCCAGAGGCGCAGAGAGTCACCAAACAGATCATGAGAGAAATAGCAGCGAAGGGCGGCGCGGTCATCATAAGCACCCACATCCTCGACGCGGCGGAGAGATTCTGCAACAGAGCAACAATCATACACAAGGGCAGATCCGTGGCTAGAGGCACTATATACGATTTGAAGAGGCTTGCAGGCCTGAGCACAGAGGCTCCGTTGGAGGACGCATTCATAAGGATCGTT
Organism: uncultured Nitrososphaeria archaeon; assembly: GCA_964440295.1. Lineage (GTDB taxonomy): Archaea > Thermoproteota > Nitrososphaeria_A > Caldarchaeales > Calditenuaceae > CALIKS01. The sequence continues at coordinate 5,583 of CAYTRT010000019.1, read as the reverse complement.
ACCGGCTGATGAGTATGGTTCTGCTGACACTGCTGAGGACAAAGTTTGTGCAGTATCTTGGAAGGGTGAGGCGCTCGAAGCTGAGCCTCTTCTCCCTCCTCGCGATATATCTCTCCTGGATGGGAATCATCTCGTTCTCCTCCCTGTTCCTTAGGCTAAGCGGCGGCATACTGGATGTGCCGGTCAACGAATACGTAGAGACGTTGATCGTGCTCACCGTTTCCTCCATCTTGGCTATCGGTGCCTTTCTCGGCTCGAAAGGCGGAATAACTGCGCAGGGATACGAATTAGACTACGTCCTCACGTCTCGCGTTACTCCGGCAACGTTCCTCATGACAGACCTAGTTTTTCAATTAGTCTTGCTAAACATATTTATCGTTCCGTCCTCCCTAATAATCATCATTACCATTAGTTATCCAGAGCAGATGGTCAATCTTGCGCTGTTGCTTGCAGTGTATGAATTATCGATAGTCATGTCTTCCATGACTGCGCATTTGCTCGGAGTTGCTAGGCACTGGCTGGGAGAGCTGAAGGCTAAGGCTATTGGATGGAGCATCACGCTTCTGATGGTTCTGCCTATGCTTGTCCGAATAATTGGCGTGCAGCCAATGTTCCTGAAGACGATTCATCCATCATACCTGTTGGGGCTACTAGTGGATGGCAGGGCAGATCCACAAGTAATACTCCTGCTCACGCTCTATCTAGCCTTTCTGGTCGCGGCCTATGTGAAGGCCGCAAAAACGAATTTCTACGCATCGGTCACGCCTGTCCTTCTCTCGGCCTTGATGGAGCCTCCCAAGAAGCTTCCCAGATATCTTAGGCTGCCAATACTGAGCGATGCCCTATTCAGCATCAGGCCGGGAGACCGCACATTAATAATGATGTTTAAGCTTCACCTAACTAGGATTGTCAGGGATGGAAGCCTATGGACAGCCATCCTGATACTGATGATATTCACCGCGGCGAATATGGCGCTGCCCCGGCTTCTGAGGATCGAGAGTTTTCCGGAGGTGGCCCAGCTAACACTGATAGCGCTCTACACGCCTCTCTTCCCTGCTCTCCTGTCCATCAATTGGTGCGTCTCTGAGCGGCAAAACCTCTGGATCGTCGATACGACTGCTAGGGGCAGGAAGAACTATCTCTCAGGGCTATTCTACGCGTACTTCATGGTTACTGTCTTTTTTTCTTCCTGTCTTTATGGATTCGTATCCATAGGTGCGAGGGAGTTGCCGTTCCTAGAGATTGATATTGCTCTCCTGCTGGCAATGTCTATCTTCAGCGTGCTGTTCTCGATATTTACCTCCTTCAGGCTTAGGAGGACTCCCACGCCCTTCTCCATCAGTTCCTTGCTCTACGTCTTGATACCGATGCTGGGCTCCATACTGTTGTCCCTCCCCATACTGGTGGTCAGGCTCTTCGAGCCCCTGGCGAGCGACCCCACACCACAGCTATTGGCCAACATTTCTATATTCGTAGCCATAGTCTCCATTGTTTTTTACAGGGTCCTAATGGGTAGCCTGTCAAGGGGGCAGCCCGACACGATGGGAGTATAGCTTCTCCAATAATGCGGTCGTTATGGAAATGAATTTATCCTACTTAGCAATAATAAAACATAGTGAATCATTCGCATGTTTAAGCAGAAGGCTAAGGCTCAGGAGGTTAGGAGGCAGTGGCAGGGCATAGAGGTATATCCAGTCAAGCCTGACTTCGAAATTCTTGACCGATACGAGATAAGGGAGAAGTTTGCAGAGGTCATAGTTGCTTCACCTCCGGGGAGAGTAGTGGAGCCGATATACTACTGCGTCGAGGCTCCGCTGTCTCCTCAGGAAGTGAACGCGCTCGAAAAGGTTAAGGACATCTTAACGAAGGAGCTGGACTTCCCGAAGATAGGCGAGGAGGAAGAAGTGAAGAAGGTTGTGATCGAGACTACGAAGAAGATTCTGAATAAGTATAGGCGTGCCTTGGGTCTCGGTGCACTTACCGAGGAGGTCTACGAGAAGTTCATTTACTACATCGAGAGGGACATGATGGGCTTCGGCCCCCTGAACATCATAATGGAGGACTACAGAGTTGAGGACGTGTCGTGCGATGGCCTAGGAATACCGATATACGTATGGCACAGAGACTACGAGTCGATGCCTACAAACGTCGTCTTCACCGACAGGGAGGCGCTTGACGACTTCATAATACACCTCGCGCACAAGGCAGGCAAGCACATCTCTTCCGCCTTCCCCATAGTTGACGCTATGATCTATGGCAAGCACAGGCTGGCCGCGACTTTTAGGGAGGAGATCTCTCCCAGGGGTAGTACGTTCACGATTAGGAAGTTCAGGGAGAGGCCTTTCAGCATCACTGAGCTCCTAATGGCGAACGTTCTTAACAGCGAGATGGCTGCCTACTTCTGGCTCCTCCTCGAGCACAAGGCCAGCATAATGATTCTTGGAGCGACTGGCAGCGGCAAGACGACTCTGCTCAACGCGCTGACTACGTTCATTAGGCCTAGGATGAAGATCGTGACGTGCGAGGAGACCGCAGAAATAAACATTCCGCGAGAGAACTGGGTTAGGTTCGTCACTAGGGAGAGCTATGGACTAGGCGCAACCGAGAGGGGTCAGGTAACTCTCTTCGACCTAGTCAGGACGAGTCTCAGGTATAGGCCTGACTATCTGATCGTCGGCGAGGTCAGAGGTGAGGAGACATTCGTCCTCTTCCAGGCGATCGCGACTGGTCACGGAGGCATCTCGACCGTCCACGCCGAGAACATAGACTCTGCCATCAAGAGATTCATGAGCCCACCTATGAATATTCCTGAGACTCATATCTCGCTGCTTGACGCGATGGCGATGATTGAGAGGGTTCAGCTTAGGGGTAAGCCCCAGGCATTCGGCAGGAGGGTCAGGTACATTTGGGAGATTGAGGATGCGCATCACTATAGGACTATTGCTGAGTGGGATCCCGTGACTGACTCTTTCAGGGTGAACTTCACGAACAGCCTCCAGCTCGAGAATATTTCGCTACAGACTGGGCGGTCGAGGGAGGAGTTGATGCTTGAACTTTGGAGGAGGAAAGAGATACTTGAATGGATGAAGCAGAACAAAATCACGGACAACGCTGAAGTCGCGAGGATAATCCTCTCTTACTACGCTGACCCAGAGAAGTTTATAAAGGAGGCTGGAATAATCGTCAGGAAGCCAGCAATAGTTCAGGTCGTTAGGACAGACGCGTCCGTAGTCGATACGTCGAACAAGGAAGTAGCACCGCAGGACCTTAAGCCCATCGAGGACTTCATCGTGAATTCCATCCTTAAGAGGACCGGCCCCATTCCTTACTGGCAGATCTTCGTTAAGGCACCCTTCTCTAGGGACCTGATCATTAGAGCGATGAGAAGGCTGAAGGACGAGAAGAGGATAGACATAGTCGGCGGAATAGTGGAGCTGACAGAATAAAAATAGATCTTATTTTTTATGTAGGAGTGACTGGTAGCTGGAATGCTCCTACCGCGAAGATTCCTGAAAGCCATATCGCGATGAATGATATGATCGACATTATTACTGCGTGTTTGAATCCTCCCGCGACGACTGCGCTCGAGACCTTGCCTGCAACTATGCCGCTGATTATTGCGATGATTATGACTGGTGGGAGGAAGAAGTGGATGAACTCGGCGGTCGAGATACTTAGCCTGGCAAGCTGTAGCAGTCCCTTCATGAATGATACGAGTATGACGACGACAACTATCAGCATTATGGCCGTCAGGTATGGTATGATCATGAGCGGCTTAAGCGTCGCTCTCTTCTGCCTCTCAATCTCTTCTAGGTCCTCGAAGAATGATGCTAGTACCTCGAATGTTTCGGGTGCTCCTCCTCCGACGTCGATGGCGTCGATCAGTATGAATGTTCCCGCCTTCTCTAGCCATCCGTAGGTCCTTCTGGCGAAGTCTTCGTATATCTTTCTCAGCGGCATTCCCCAGCCTATTTGTCTCGCCATTACTTTGAGGTGTTTGCTGAAGGCTCCATATGGGTTTCTTGAGAGGTCGATGATGCATCTCTCTGGGCTTAGTCCCGTCTTTCTGGCCTCTGTTAGGTCTCTGAGGAAAAGCGTCATTCCATGCATGACTGATATGTTTTCTGACCCGTACATCTGGTAGGCCACTGCTCCTGGAGCGAACATGATTATGAAGAAGAGGATGAGGGCGATTGATGACTCGTAGCCCATCTCTAGGCCGATTGCTTTTCTGATGGCTTCGATGAGCGAGGACGTGAAGTCGAAGGGGCTTATGTATTTTAAGTCAGTCGCGAAGAATGGGAATACGAAGAAGACCGCGAACGCGAATGCTGCCGGGAGCGTGTATAGGAATACGCGCATAGGTCTTGGATCTGTTGTTGGGTATTTTGGCTGGCTGATGTCTGCGAGGTAGATGAAGAGTACCGACATCATTGGGAGGAATAAGTATGCGATCATTGCGAATTGCTCTGAGGGCATGATGAGGAACTCTGAGGGTAGGGCTCTCGAGATTATGTAGATGGTGAAGATGACGAGTGAGAGCATCATTGTTATTGCTGCGTATCCCTCCATCAGCATTCCCATCCTCTCGCCCACTATCCTCATCTTTCCCATCCTTGAGGTGAAGATCTGCTCTGTCTTCCTGATGAGGTAGTGGACTACGTCTCCTCCGCTTCTTAGCGTCGATGCGTATCCCATGAGGAGGTCCTTGTATTCTTTTGATGGCAGTCCCTTGGCCATTTTTTCGATGGCTGAGACTGGATCCATTCCTCCGACCCTCACGTTTAGCTCTGCTAGCCTTGCGGCCTTGGCTATGTTTGGCATGAGTTTGCTGTTTGCGAGTCGTGTGAGGCTCTTGTATGGCGGTATTCCTCCCGTAGCCATTACTGCAAGGTAGCTCGCGGCGTATGGTACTTCGCTCTCGAAGAGGGAGGCGGCTGAGGTTGCTGAAAGATATGGCCAAGCCAGGCCTATGAGGAGCGTCAGGGCGGGGATTGAGCCAAGCACCGCGGCTGCTATCCAGCTCTCGGTCAGCATGTATAGGACGACCGCGGTGGGTACGCATACGATGGCCGAGATTACGGTTACTGCTGCGACCATCGAGGTGAAGACTTCTGGGTATATTCTTTTTCCGGCGCTCTCAAGCCTCATGGGGATTCCTGGCGCTATCTTGAGTAGGTATGCTCCTAGAGTTCGGAAGTTTGCGTATGAGAAACTATAGAAAGACTCGGCTACGCCCATTCCTTGTAATTAGTGTGGGTGCTGGGTATTTAAGCATAGCTAGTTGCTCAGGCTTGGCCAGTCCTCTTGAATTTTCTCTAGATTTTGCACCAGATAACGAAGTGAATAATTTATATTAATGGGTGTGCATAGGCTTATGACATGCGGATGGATCGGAGAAAGAGTGGAATAAGCCCAGTCGTCGCAACCGTTATACTAGTGGCAGTCGCAATCGTCATTGCGATAGCCGTAGCGTTCTGGGCGTCAGGACTAGTAGGCGTATTCACGAGGTTCGAAAAAATAGAGATCCAATCGGCATACTGGGACGGCGCAAATAATAGGGTTATAGTGATAGCCAAGAAC
>CAYTRT010000018.1:22714-27988 GCA_964440295.1 uncultured Nitrososphaeria archaeon | reverse complement strand
GAACCGGCGACCTCCCGGGCCCGAGCCGGGCATCTTAGACCATGCTCGACCACGGCCCCCAATTTTTATCACGGTACCCCTTTATTTATAACTCTGCCTCCCTCCGAGTCTTAGTGCTGATTACCTGCCTGCATCTTTGAATTAGCTCATTGATTGAGTCGAACGCCCTGCCGCCATCCATGGCTCTGACCACAACCACCGTGTCAGTGTTGCAGCTAATTATCTCCTCGACGTTTATTCCCCTCTCGACTAGCCGGTTCAGAATTAAAGCTAGTGGTCCAGGAGTAGAAGTAATCTCAGCTGGACTAACAATTATTAACGCGACAAGCTCCGAAGACTCATCGATAATGTACTGCCTCGGAAAATATTTCTTAAGTCTAAGGTGCAGTTTTTCATCGTGTATTAGCGTTATTGAAGAAATACCCTCCAGGACCTGGAGAAATTTTCTCCGATATCTATACGTTACTTCCTTGACAATGCCTCTAGTCTTGAGTGTCCTTTTGATCGATAGCTTAGCCAGGTCTGATTTTAGGTTTAGCCTACTCTCAGCAATCACTTTTGCGGCAGGAAACGACAACTCGTACGGCCTACTCTTCATACGCTTCAGAGACGAAATTATCGCATCAACGCTGACAGGCCTCTTCAAAAGCTCTTCAACTTGAGGTTTCAACAATCTGGCCAAAGCTGATAAATTCACGTATCTCCCCGAGAGCCCCGCGATAATAGCAGGATCAAGCTCGATAAGCATCTTGACAACGCTGTTGACTGACCAATTCTGGCTAAAACTCATTTCTTATGACCGATTATGGACAATAGGTATATTAATCTTAAACTTTTCTACAGAGTAGTAATGGTGCGAAGCGAGGCAGTACTGAAGAAGCATGACAAGTTAGGAGATGCTCCATCCGCATTTGTCGCGCTTGAGGATGGCACTTTTATCAGGGGTATAGGTTTCGGAGCGTATGGGCGGAGGGTCGGTGAGATCGTGTTTTCAACCGCCATGAATGGTTATACCGAGTCCTTGACTGACCCGTCTTTCAGGGGCCAGATACTAGTGCTTACTCATCCATTGGTTGGGAATTATGGCGTTCCTCCAGACTTTGAGTCGGAGGAGATTCAGATAGAGGCTCTCATCGTGGCTCAGGCGACGGAGCCCAGCCACCCCAGATCCCTCAAATCCCTCTCGGAGTGGCTAAAGGAAAACAACGTGCCTGGAATAATGGATGTGGACACGAGGTTTCTCGTGAAGAAAATAAGGGAGAAGGGAGTTATGGGATGCGCAGTCGAAGTTACAGACAATCACGACTCGGTAGACCCAGCCGATCTAGTCCAGGCGGCAAAGAATGTGAATTACGACTCATTGAAGTTTAATAAATCAACGATCAGCGAGGTGAGAGTCGTGAGTGAAGGCGAGAAGGTCGTGGCGGTGCTGGACCTCGGCGTCAAGTTCGGAATTGTCAGGATGCTTCAGAGGTACGGCTTCAAAGTCATAGTCGTGCCCGAGTGCTTTGATGTCGATGAGTTATTGAGACTAAATCCTGCCGGAATAGTGGTTAGCAACGGTCCAGGCAACCCCGCTCTGCTGCATGAAGAAATTGATAAAATCGGAACCATCGTTAATGCTGGAATCCCCACTCTGGGTGTCTGTCTGGGCCATCAGCTCGTAGCGCTTGCACTTGGCGCAAAAACCTACAAAATGAAATATGGGCACAGAGGAATCAATAAGCCCTGCAGAGACCTAAGAACTGGGAGGAGAGTCATCACTCTTCAAAACCACGGATACGCGGTCGATCCAAAAAGTCTCGATGGCACAGGACTGAGGCCATGGTTTGTCGACTGTGATGACGGGACGATTGAGGGACTCTACCACGAGTCACTGCCCATCCTCACTGTGCAGTTCCATCCGGAAGGAGCGCCGGGGCCACGGGACTCAGAATACGTGTTTGATGAGTTTGCAAGGCTAGTAAACAGCTATGGAAAAAGTATCTAAAGTCTTGGTACTTGGCTCTGGAGGAATTAAGATAGCCGAGGCCGCAGAATTTGACTATAGTGGTAGTCAAGCACTAAAGGCGCTAAGAGAAGAGGGGATAAAGACAGTCCTAGTTAATCCCAACGTCGCGACTATTCAGACCTCGCACTCTCTCGCGGACAAAGTGTATCTATTACCGCTGGCCTCATGGTCGGTTGAGCGCGTAATAGAGAGGGAGAGGCCAGACGGCATAATGGTGGGTTTCGGAGGACAGTCGGCCCTCTCGATAGGCGTGGAGCTCTATCGCAGCGGCATCCTCTCCAAGTATGGCGTCAAAGTATTGGGCACACCCATCGAGGGAATAGAGGCAGCACTCACCAGACACCTCTTCCGTGAGACTATGCTCAGGGCCGGCCTCCCGATTCCACCGTCAATGCCAGCGACAACCATCGAGGATGCAGTAGAGGCTGCGGAGAAGATCGGATACCCAGTGATAGTTAGGGTGAGTTTTAACTTGGGTGGTAGGGGGAGCATCATTGCGTTTAGGAGGCAGGACCTCGAGACAGAGCTCTCAAGAGCCTTCTCGCACAGTCCCGTCAAAAGCCTCCTCGTCGAGAAGTTTCTCCAGAGGTGGAAGGAGATTGAGTACGAGATCGTCAGGGACATGGCCGGCAACTCTGTCGCAGTTGCGTGTCTCGAAAACATAGAGCCTATGGGTGTCCACACTGGCGAGTCACTAGTAGTTGCACCCAGCCAGACATTGACTGACACTGAGTACCAATCGATGAGGAGGGCTTCGATTAAGGTGGCGGAGTCGATCAGCCTGGTCGGTGAGTGCAACGTCCAGCTTGCCCTAGACCAGAAGTCGGGACAGTACTACATAATCGAGACGAATCCAAGAATGTCTAGGAGCAGCGCGCTCGCAAGCAAGGCGACTGGATACCCACTCGCCTACATCGCGGCTAAGCTCGCCCTCGGCTATCTGCTCGACGAGCTTACCAACAAGGTCACAGGAACCACGACGGCCTTCTTCGAGCCGAGCCTAGACTATCTAGTGCTGAAGGCGCCGAGGTGGGACCTAGAGAAGTTCTGGCCGGTCGAGGGAACGCTTAACTCGGAGATGAAGAGCGTCGGAGAGGTAATGGCAATTGGCCGAAACCTCGAGGAGGTCTATCAGAAGGCATTCAGGATGCTTGACGTCGGCATGGTGGGCATCGTAACCTCTAAGATGTTTGAAGAGAATGAAGACATTGAGACCATATTGATGAGGATCGAGAGCTTTAGGCCCTACTGGCTCCTAGATACTGCCAAGGCACTCATTCAAGGAGCAACAGTCGAAGACATCAGCAGCATAACCGGCGTCGATCCATTCTTCATCAGACCAGTGGAAAACATCGTGAATATTGGTAGGAGGCTACGCGGCCTGAAAGAGCTCAGCCCGAGAGAGCGGATGGCTCTCTTGAGGGAGGCGGCTAAAAATGGGTTTAGCGCCGAGCAGATCGCTGATCTCTCGAAATACTCGCCCTCAGAGATCATCTCGATGTTTGAGGAATACTCAATCTTGCCAGTCGCTAAAAATATTGATACGCTTGCGGGAGAGCAGCCTGCTAGGACCAACTATCTATACACGACTTTTAACGGCATAGAGGATGACGTAACTTCATCGAGCGATAAGTCGGTCATAATCCTCGGAGCGGGAGGATTCCGGATAGGCGTATCAGTAGAGTTTGACTGGGCGGTCGTAGGAATCTATAAGGCCCTACGAGAGAGGGGCTGGAACGTAATCATCGTAAACTACAACCCAGAGACTGTCTCCACCGACTGGGACGTCGTTGATAGGCTGTATAACGCTGAGCTCACGCCATCATCGCTGAGATGGATCGCGCAGAAAGAAAAAACGAGGAGCTTCATAATATCTGCTGGTGGACAGATAGGCAATAACTTAGCCTTGGACCTGACGAGAAACGGCCTAGAAATCGTAGGCACGTCTTCTCACTCGATCGATAGGGCGGAGGATAGGTCTAAGTTCAGCAAGGTCGTCGAGGAGCTCGGGCTTAAGCAGCCCCCCTGGAGGAGAGTAAACAGACTGGAGGATGCGTTAGAGTTTGCAGAAACGGTTGGATACCCAGTCATCGTCAGGCCCAGCTACATCCTCAGCGGGTCATCTATATTCATAGCTTGGAACAAAAAAGAGTTGTCGTCACTCATAGAGCGGGTAGTCTCATTCTCTGACAAACCCATAGTGATTAGCAAGTTTTACGAGGGAGCGATAGAGGCGGAGGTTGACGGAGTATCAGATGGAGCATCCGCCCTAATCATTCCCCTAGAACACGTCGAGCCTGCAGGCGTGCATAGTGGAGACGCGACGATGCACATACCGTTTAGGGAGCTGGACGAGGAGATGCTTAGAAAGATGGCAGAAACCACGCGGTCCCTGACCAGAGAATTGGGGATTAAGGGGCCGTTCAACATTCAGTTCATCGTAAAGGACTCAGATCTCTATGTCTTAGAGATGAATCTTAGGTGTAGCAGGTCGATGCCCTTCAGCAGCAAGGCATGCGGGATCAACTTAATGGACCTATGGGCCTCAGTCATGACGAGCTCAAGACTCGCCATTCCTAAGACCTCAGTCGAGGTGATAGACAGCGTATACGTGCCAAATATCTCGTGGTGGGCGGTAAAGTCGCCCCAGTTCTCTTGGGCGCAGTTAAAGGGTGCATATCCATTCTTGGGACCAGAGATGAGGAGCACTGGCGAGGTGGCATCGCTCGGCCTCTCCTTCCACGAGGCCCTCTTGAAAAGCTGGGCATCGGCGACGCCCAACAGGATACCGACCAGCGATCAGGCAGTCCTGATATACACCACTAACAGTCAAGACGCACGCATCATGGAGAAGACGGCGAACATTCTCGGAGAGTCTGACCTCGAGGCCGTAACACTATCCGGCGGAATCATCGATCGACTAAACGCACTCTCCGTCGAGGACGCCGTCCACGCCATCAAGCGAAACACGATCGGACTAGTAATAACCAGTGGCTACTCACCGTCAATCGACTACGCAGTAAGGAGAACAGCAGTAGACCACAACGTTCCGATAATTCTAGACGCAAAGCTGGGATACGAGGTCGCTCAAGCCATAAACAGACATAAGACAGGGGAGATAGTCCTAGAGACCAGAGAACTCTCAGAATACTGGCAGAACAACGCCTCCGAATAGCTAAATGATGAGGAGAGCCCCGGGCGGGGGTCGAACCCGCGACCTGCCGCTTACGAGGCGGCCGCTCTGCCACTGAGCTACCGGGGCA
>CAYTRT010000018.1:3904-22614 GCA_964440295.1 uncultured Nitrososphaeria archaeon | reverse complement strand
AGAAGTGATAAAAACGTAATTGTGGATCCTGGAAACTTTCATGTAGGAATGTATGGACCGTTAAAAGTAGAGTTGAGTAAAAGAGGTCTTAGTCCTAAAGACGTAGATGTCGTAGTTAATACACATTGTCATCACGATCATAACCAAAGCAATTTTTTATTCAGAGGAAAAAAACTAATTATTCATAAAAAAGAGTTAGAACTGGCTAAACAGATGTATTGGCCTGAATATGTTGAAGCTTTCTTCGGAATTTTAGATATAGAGGACTCAATATACGACGGAATGGAGATAGCTAGAGACGTTAGGATATATGAGACGCCCGGTCACACTCCAGGCAGCATATCTATAGTTGCTAATACACCGAGAGGGCCTGTGGCGATTCTAGGTGACACCGCCATGCTTAGACTAGACTATACGGAGAGAAAGTTATCGCATTGGTATTCAGAAGAGCAGAAGAGACAGATCAATATGAGCATGGACAAAATTTCATCTATGAATCCTGCAATGATTATTCCTGGACATGATGAGCCTATATATCTGAAAATGTAGTTTCTTTATCCCTTTATTGCTCCCTCAACTATTCCCTTAACAATGTATCGCTGGAAGATCAACGTTAGTATAATGACTGGCAGGATGCTATAGATTCCTGCGGCTGACATTTGTCCTATTTCAATATCATAAGTTGATCGGTATCTTCCTAGAGCAGTCGTAATCATTACTGTGCGGTTCGTCATGACCAACGGTGTTAAGAATTCATTCCATGACAGAATAAACGCATATATGAATGTTGCAACTAGTCCCGGAATAGCTAACGGCATTATAACTCTTCTCAATGCTGAGATTTTAGAACATCCGTCTATCCATGCTGCCTCCTCTATTGATGGTGGTATGGTCTCAAAAAAGGATTTTAGTATTAATGTGGCGAATGGCGTGATCCACACCGAATAGGGAAGGACTAATGATAGGTAAGTGTCGAGCAAATTAAGATACTTCATAATTATGAATATTGGTATTAAGAAGAGCATCGCTGGAAGCATATAGAAGGACAGTAACGAGGTTAGAATGTGTGCTTTATATGGAAATCTCAGTCTAGCTAAAGCATATGCGGCTAGGCTTGCTAGCAGCAGGCTTAGCGCTGCGGCCCAAATCGAAACTACGAAGCTATTAACTATTCCCTGAAAGACGGGGACAGGATGTTCTGGTTTCAGTACTTCTATATAATTTCTAAGAGACGCCGTAACTGGTATCCAATTAAATGGTTTTGAGAACAGCTGAGCTCTACTAATGATGCTCATCATAAACAAAGTATATAATGGGAACATTATGATTAGCGCAACTGCGATAGCTGCGATGTATATCAGCAATTTATTTAAAATCCTATTGAGACTGACCATTGCCCTCACCTTTCTGATCTTTTTGAGACAAGATAATAGTATCCGATGACTACTATAGATGTGAACAGAGCCAGTAAGTAAGCAAGAGCTGAGCCGTATCCATATCGTAAGAACTCAAACGCCTGTCTATATATCCAGAGATTCATAACCGTAGTACCTGCAGCTCCGCCTTTTATTAGAGCCCAGATCTCGTCAAAGACCTTCGTCGTCCATATTATCTGCATGAAGATAACCGTTAAAAGCACTGGCCTTATAGTTGGAAGAGTCACATGCCTAAATCTTTGCCAAAAGTTAGCACCATCGACCATAGCGCTTTCGTAAAGTTCTCTCTGGACGGTCTGAAGTCCTGCTAGTATGAAAAGTGTCATGAATGGGATGAATCGCCATGTGACTGCGAGACCTGCAGAAAATATGGCTAATAGTGGGTCCAATAGCCATATAATGTATCTGTCAATCAACCCTAATTGACTTAACAATGCATTTAACGTGCCGACCTGTGGATGATAAATCAAGGTCCATGTTGTTCCATTTACTATCGGTGGAACCGCCCAAGGTATTAGAACTAATGCTCTTAGAAATCCTCTGCCCCTGAACTCTTGACTCAACAGTATTGCGATTCCCAAAGATATTGTTATTCCAAGTCCAGTTACAATCAAAATTAGTAAAAGTGTCTGATTAAACGAAGCGACCCAGTCGGGGTCTCTAAATGACCGTATATAATTATCTAAGGTTGAATTAGGTATGTTAATTATGACCTCAAGTAAGTTTGCACTAATATCTCTTTTTTGAAAACTCATTAAGAACGTTATTAGCGTCGGAATAAAATATAGTCCAATCACTAATGTGGCAGCAGGTAGCAAAAGAATAATTGCTAACTTCGCATCACTTTGATTTTGCTTAACCTTCATACTCATCATCCTGTCATAATTCTATGAAAAAATATCTGGCAAGGGGTTACGAAGTGTATGCTTCTCGTTCCTCCTTTATTCTTCTCGCTGCGTCATCCATTGCCTGTTGCGGTGTCTTTTCTAACCGGAGGGCTGCGTGTATCTCTTTTCTTAAGATGTCTGTCCATCTCTCCCAGTCAGGAGTCCAGAAGTTGCTGTGTGGATATTCATAGGATGTTCTTATAACTGGTGCCTCATACATTGTTTTCGTTATATCTGGGTCTGTCAGCAATGATTTGTATATTGGTGCCCATACACCGTGAAGTCCCTGCCGTCTCTGCATGTCGAATGAGGTTACATGCTCAAGCCATAGCAATCCTGCTTCTATTCCGTTGGGCGCAAACTTAGATACGCCGAAGAACTCAGTTCCATCTACCGAGGCAGTAGTTTCTTTTGCGAAGTTTGGTGCAAATCCTGTCTTGCCGACTATCTTTGACTGTTCAGGATTTTCTGATACGTGAGTGACGAATGGCCAGGTTATCACCATCGCCACGTTACCCTGCAAGTATCCAGGTAGGAAGTCAAATACCCAGTTGTACGTCAGCGAAGCAGGATCAATACATTTGTGCTTGTGTAATAAGTCGACCATCCATTGTAGTGCCTCAACAGCTGGCTGCTGGTTCATTGCTGGCTCACCCCATGGCTGGTTCTTGGTCGTGTCCATTAGTTTTCCTCCAAACATTTGGGCAAATATCGAATATTGAACGACGACTTCATAGCCCCACTGATCTACATATCCCCAATACTGGACTCCGCCCTTTTCGTACGTGGTTGCCTTGGCATATTCGACAAATTCGTTTATCGAGTTTTTGGTCTTCCACCATTCATAAGGCCTTTCTGGATCGAGCCCAACCTCCTTTAATAATTCCTTGTTCCATTGGAGGATTGGGCACCCGATTTTATCGGGAACAGCATATATTCGGCCCTTATATGTAGCAGCCTCCCACACGTCTGCTATTGCTCCTCTATCAGGGCCAAACATACGGTTTACCCAATCTGTTAGGTCCACAAGCCATCCCCTATCAGCCATTTCCTGAACCGTGGTGGCCCAGAGTTCTAAAGAGTCGTATGGAGAGGTACCAGCCCTATGTGCGGCGATGTACTTATCCCTACTCTCCGCCGCTACTACTGTTTCAAATACAACAGGCACGCCAAATCTCGGCTCAAAGTATGGAGCCATAACTTTTCTCGGCACGTCTTCATAGTGCGAGAAGACGGCGACTCTAACCTCTTTTGGACGCTTTTCAGGAGCAGTAATAGTCCTTTCAACAGTCCTCTCAACTGTGACCGTACTCGTAACTCCAGGCTGAGTTACAGTAGCGCCCGGGACCGTCACCGTTCTCACTACTTCTTTTGGCGCAGCTTGAAGACCAGCAAAATATCCGCCTACCCCGGCCCCGACTGCAACCACAGCACCAATTGCTACTTTTGCAGAAGTCGAAAGTGCAGCCCTACGAGTTAACCGATTGTTCCCATCTTTATAGAATTTCTTATCCATAGCATTTTATTAAATGATGTGGGACATATTTAAGCATTAATTTAACTATAATTTAACTAGTTTTTATTGCTCAGCGCTCAAGATCTTCTTCACTGGTCAGACTGGCCAGACACATCATCGCTGATAGTGATATAGTTGTAGAGATTTTTATATTTTTATTACACTTGTGTTTCGTCAACCATTTTTATCTTTAGCGGTAGCGGCATGTGTCTTCTGCTCGTCGAGATATATATCACGTCCTCGTTCTTTATCCCAGTATCAATGATTAGTTGGTCGTCGTTTAGTCTCTTTGTGCCGTATAGTATCTCTGGGTCTGGAAAACTGTATCTGAGCGCTATCAGTTCCTTAAGCGTCTGAACTGTCCACTCCCGTTGTATGTCGATTATCTGTATCTGCTCCTCCAAGTCTCCGCAGACTATGCAGTTCTTCATCCTGACGAGCTTCACCCTCGTCAGCCTAGAGTTTAGCGCGTCGTAGACGAAAAGCCCAGTATCTGGCTCGCCGAGCTTACCCCGATGAAGTAGCTTTACTATCTGAGTAGTCATGAGGCCGGCAATCGTTGCTGACACGCTCTGAATTGCGGGCGATTTAGGCTTAAGCCGCTCCCTCACCTCGAGAATCAGATCCCTCAAGTGGGGCGGCAACTCATCCGCGATGTTCTCGAGCTTGCTATACTTCAGGTCGTAGACTGTCTTGATGTTGAGCTTGAAGAGCTCCTCACCTACCTCCTGACTGATGTTTACTCCCTGCTCTGCTAAGTCCTTTACGAGCTCCTCGGGCTTTCTCCTCCTCAACGTGCACTCGGCGAGCCTCTCCTCACGCGATATCAGGTTCTCTCCATGACACTCTAGGCACGCGGTCTTTCCCGGAATGACTACTTGTACATTTCCATAGAAGCCCTCGATGCTTCCATCGACCATCGGCTTCCCCAGAGAGACCGTCAGAGAGTTTAGCCACCTCCTGACGCCCCAGCTATCTAGACAGGAGCAGATAACGTCTACCTCTTCGAATACTTCTTCCGGCAGCATTCTGACGTCCGAGTTATAATGTACAACCTCTACGAACTTATTCATGTTCTTGACCTTCCGGGCAGCCACCTCGCTCTTATACCTCCCAATATCCTCCTCCGTAAACAGCATCTGCCTGCTTAGGTTGCTTAACTCCACGACGTCGTTATCAATCAGCACCAGTTTTCCAACGCCCATCAGTGCTAGATTTTTCGCTACTTCGCATCCAAGCGCGCCGACGCCCACTATCGCTACGGACCCGCCCTGAATTAGGGCCTGGTCCCATCCAGGCGCTCTGGCCTGCCGGTCATATCTCTCTAGCGATTCAGGATGCATGGTCTCTATAGGTACACGGATGAGCTTTCAGGCGTTGCGTAGATGCTTATGTACTGCCTCACCCTGGCAATAAACCGCTCAGGCCAATTCTTCATCTCGTGTGCTGCCCAAGCGTTAAGCGGATCGTCTGGGTTAGGGTTGGCTAAGAGGTTTTTCAGCGCTTCAATAACCGAGACTACATGCATGTTCGGGTACCAGTCCTTATTCAGTATGGATTCGCAGATTCTCGCGGGCACCTCGTCCGTAAAGTTGGGGTGCCAGATCCTCGTATGCCAGACCACCTGAGGAGGCGTGAAGGGAAAGGTCCTCTGCAGAAAGATCTCGACCACGAACACTCCGCCCTCATAGATGCCTGTCCCGATTATCGTCCCCTTATAGTGCGTCAGGTCGCCATAAACAGCGTCGAAGGTAGGCTCATAATTCCTGATTAGTTGGTACTCCTGTGCCAGGCGCTTTTCCCACTTCGCCTGGGAGAGCATGCCTACCTCCGACGACACCATGACTATCCACCGACAGTCCTAGTGATCAGTACTAGTTTGTCTCCTTCAGCCACTCCGGCTGAGGCGAGCGTCTCAGTATCGCTTAATGCTCTGCCCTTGTAGGTCAGCCTCGTATCATCTGGCCTAAGCTTCTTCATCGCGCAGACCCTCATCTTTATTGCGCCTATACTTGCCGTCGCTGGCACGTCCAACTCTATTGGCGGGCCACCACCAACTGCCGGCACAATCCGGATCTTCAAATCTACCCCATGGGTTTTTAGCCAGTGGCATATAAAAACGTTAACTTCTCCCACGGCAACGCATACAGCGTAGTAAGTGTAGCGAAGATAGACTTCGAGGTATTTTGACGGGAGTTCCTAGGGAATACTCATGTAGTTGCTTGAAAAGCCGAGTTTATAGGCAAGCTCAACATATATATCCAGAAGAGTTGCGGGTAAGAATATTTCCGGTAGCGCTGGGAAAGATCATCTATCACGCATCTTCTAGCCCTAATGTTGAGGTTGCGGGCCTGCTCTTGGGCAAAGAGTCGAGGGGAGCGGTGGAGGTCTGGGACGCAGTCACAGGACCCCAAGAGGGCCACGCAGGATACGTAAAGCTCAACGAAGAAGTCATGGCTACCGTCGCGGAAAAGCTGATCGCGCTTGGGCTCGACATCTATATAGTTGGTTGGTATCACTCGCATCCAGGATACGGGCTATTCCTATCGGCAATAGATGTCCGCACACAGCTAGCTTATCAGGCACTATACTCAAAGTCTATAGCGCTAGTGATCGACCCCTTAAGGTTCTTAGAGAGTGGAGACATATCCAACATAGCGTTTAAGGTCTTCAGGATAGACGGCGAGGCGGGAGTCGTGGAAGTACCAACATCCATCGGCATGGACAGAAGAAAAGTGCTAGAATCTACACTCGCGGCACTAAAGGGATTAAATATCGACAATTCATTCTTACTTGAGAGACCACTAGTGTTTGGAAGAGCCAAGCAGGCCTTGGCTGACGTGAGTAAAAAAATATTCAGACGAGAAGTGGTGAGTAAGAAATGAGTGAGAGGAAAAAGATAGTAATTAAGAGGAGATTATTTGAGCCGTTTCCAGAGACAACGTCTCCCCCACCAGCAGAGAGTGAGAAGACAGAGGAGAGAATGGAGGAGACTATTCCCCAACATGAACAGCCATCCCAGAGCGTCAGTAAGCCTCTCGACCTATCGATAGTTGATGCTGCAATTGAGAAGTTTAACGAGTTGATGAGCAAGATAAACGAGATCAAGAACAAGGATAAGACGATGCAGAAGGTTTTTCACAGGCAGGACTTCGTAGACCTCAGGGTAGTCAAGAAGAAGTTAGACGAGCTGACCAACATGAAAAGCGAGGTATTGGCTGGCGCAGGGACAATCGAGAATCTCCTCAACGAGGCAGTCGCCGCGCTTGAGTCGGAAATGGTGAGGCTTGAGGAGCAGCTCTTTGAAAAGCTGGTCGAGATCGAGTCGATGAGAGATTCAGAGGAAAAGATAGGGGTCGATAAGTCGATTATTGATAGACTTGAGCAAGAGGCAGACGTGATTCGTGAAAATATATCTTCAGTCAACAAGCGAATATCTGACCTCCAATCAAAGATAGAGCAGCTTAAGTCGCTTCCGCAATCCATTAATGAATTGACGACGAGTGACGAGGTCGCTGAGCCTCTTCTCAAAGACCTGATATCTAGGTTTAAGGACGAGACTAGGGTAAACTCCGCGATTGAGAAGGTCATGCAGGACGAGTCAGTTCCTAGACAATACGCAATAATATATCTCTGGAAGAGACTGTACAAGCCGAGAGTCTCCTAAACCAGTAGGAAACACTAAAATAGTGTTTTACTTTTTATGACGTTGATGATTGGATTTGTTTAGTGTGCTACAAATTCCGTGGATCGAAGGGTTCATCTTCGCGGTTGTAAGCAATGTCCTCCACTTGATTGCTCCCTTCATGCTAATAATAGGCACAATTCTGGCCTTTGCTGGGCGTAAACTCGTTAAAGTACTCGTATTTCTCGCCGGGGGACTACTCGGCGGAGCAATGGCCTATTGGCTAACATTGAACACGCTCGGCGAGAACATGGCGTTGATTATCGCCGTGGTTGGCTTTGTGGGTGTTGGTCTCCTCTGCGTGGCCTTCATCCCGATTATCTTCGGCATATCGCTGGGATTCGTGGCTTACTACATCGCTGACCTCTTAGCCCTAGACATGTTGATCGGAGTCATCGCGGGAGTAGCCGCGTTTGTCTTGGGAATCTTCCTGTATAATCATGTCCTCTCCATAGTTACGGGCGTCGTCGGCGGCTCCCTGATACTTCAGGGACTCGTATCTCTCGGAATACCGACATACATTTCATTGCTAGTGGCATTTTCAATGATGGTGGCTGGAACGATATTCCAGCTACGACAATTATCAAAGAAGTAATAATGTTATGGTTTGAAGGTGACGTATAGTTAAATAGAGGGATGAGTATCGTTTCCTCGTCTGCCCAACACCATAGTCAGGGGGCAGCTTGCTCAATAATAATTATTAAGTCGGGGAAAGAGGCATGTTGAACAAACTAAGGGACGAGATTTTCAACTACCTAGCCAGCATAGGTAAGGGAGAAAGGATAGCGACGAGGATAGACTTCGAAGGCCCAAGACTAGTCATCTACACAGATAAGCCTGAGATATTTGCAGAGAGAAACAAGGTAGCAAAAGAGCTCGTCAATTTAATCAAGAAGCGAGTGATTATTCGGCCGGACGAGTCGATCAGAAAGCCCATAGAAGAGGCAAAAAAGACGTTAGAGGAGTTTCTTAAGGGCGTCGAGTATTCTGAGTATTTTGACGAAAATTTCGGCGAGATAATAATAGAGAGCAAGGATCCACGCATCTATAAAATGCTAGACCAATCCACGACTTCTCTGCTTGAACAGAATATCGGCTGGATAATAAATGTGTATAGGACCCCGCTTCTGTCATCCAAGACTGTCGAGAAGATGAAGCGGTACATATTTGGAGACACTGAGAAACGCGTCGAGATACTGAGAACGATCGGTGAGAAAGTTTTCAGAGATCAGTTGTTTGAGCCGGGCGAAGTAACTGTGACGGTCCTGGGCGCTGGAATGCAGGTGGGCAGGTCTGCATTTCTAGTAAGGACAAGGGAGAGCCAGGTCTTGCTCGACTGCGGAATTAACGCTGGAGCCTCAAAATATATCGATATGCTTCCAAGGTTTGATGTTTTTCCAGAACTAGTAGATTCTCTAGACGCAGTAGTTATAACTCACTCTCACATGGATCATCACGGAGCTTTACCGCTTCTATTCAAGTACGGATACAGAGGGCCTGTCTACATGACCGAGCCAACTCTTCCCCTCCTATTGATGGAGCAGCTGGACTACGTGAATCTGGCTGGAAAAGAGGGGTTCTTCCCACTATACACCGAGAATGAGGTTAGACTATTAGCGCAGTACTCAGTGACGCTGAAGTACGGCGTGGTAACCAACATCACGCCTGACATTAGATTGACCTTTTACAACGCTGGTCACATTATGGGCTCGTCCATAGCCCACCTCCACATAGGAGAGGGATTCCACAACCTCGTGTATACGGGTGACTTCAAGTTCGAGAAGACACGGATGCTCGACGCGGCCACATCTAAATTCCTTAGGCTTGAGTCCCTCATAATCGAGAGTACGTATGGAGCCACACCCGTGCCATACACTCGTGAAGAGAGTGAGAAGATGGTTGCAGACTACATTGGAAGGACGATTCAGCGGGGAGGCGTCGTGATCATTCCAGTGCCATCGGTTGGGAGGGCACAGGAGATAATGCTGGTGCTTAAGAGCCTCTTCGAGTCTAAGCAAATCCCCGAGGCCCCGATATTCCTCGACGGATTACTCATCGAGGCTACTGCGATACACACCATGTATCCTGAATACCTCTCAGAGGAGCTGCAGAGAGAGATAGAGGAGCATGGAAACGTATTCTTGTCAGAGTACTTCACTATTGTGAAGAGCCATCAACATAGGGATGAAATATTGCAGAGTAAGGAGCCCTCAATAATAATCGCGACCTCAGGCATGCTTGAGGGCGGCCCGGTCCTGAAATACTTCAGAGAGTTCGCTGGAGATGAAAAGAACTTACTTCTATTCGTCAGCTACCAAGTAGAGGGGACGCTTGGAAGAAAACTACTCAAGGGAATAAACGAGGTCCAGATGATCAACGAGGAAGGGAGGCAGGAGATCATCAAGGTCAACCTAGAGATACAGAAGGTGGACGGCTTCTCCGGACATTCCAGCAGACAGCAAATCATCAATTATATCAGAAGAATCTCGCCCAAGCCAAAGCAGATACTCTTTGTCCACGGAGAGCCGGAGTCAACCACAAACATTGCCTCAACCATTAAGAAGATGATGCCTGCAGAGATCTACACGCCAAAAAATTTAGAGACAATAACACTTACTTAAGTGTCTAAAATGTTAAAATCTCGCGAATATACCTAACTAGTTATGCCTGTTCACATAAAGGCAGAGAAGGGACAGATAGCTGAGAGAGTAGTCGTCGCAGGTGATCCGGCACGCGTAGAACAGCTTTCAAGAATGATAAAGAACGCCCAAGTAGTAAACACTAATAGAGGCTTCATCGCGTATACAGGAACCCATAACGGATCAGAGGTGACAGTTGCCTGTCACGGCATAGGCGGGCCCTCATCTGCCATAGTTTTTGAGGAGCTGGTCTCGCTGGGCGCAAAGATAGTAGTGAGGCTCGGCACCGCCGGTGGGTTGAGGAGAGGGATTGGGAGGGGCGAGTTCATAGTTCCCACGTTTGCTGGATACGTCTCTGGGCCCCTTGTCCAGTACTGTAGGTGGATGCCTCCATGCACGGCTCCAGACCTCGAACTAACACTAGCAATCTTAAGCGAGCTGAGGAGGAGAAACATTACGCCACACGTCGGGCCCGTGTTTAGTAGCGATGCATTCTACGTAGAGAGTAAAGGTCTAGCTGAGGAACTCTCATCACTTGGATACATCGGTATAGAGATGGAGTGCGCGACAATCTTCGGGCTCGGAATGATCAGAAAAGTAAGGACGGCGTCACTGCTAGTTGTCTCGAACAATCTCGTGGAGGAGCCAGAACTAGCAGGCGCAGAAGAGCTCAAGCCATACGTAGAGATAGCTGGACTCGCCGTTCTAGACGCACTCGCAGGAACTTCCGCGAGTTAGCGAGAGAGCGGCTCAGGCGAAGTAGTCCTCTAACTGGTGGTCCCTCTCTGGCCGAGCATATGCCCGGTGGTGAGGCTCGCTATTATCGATTATTAGCCTGCCGTAGACGCCGTCAAATCCCGGAATTATTCTTAACTCGTTATTTCTCATCTTCTTGATCAGGCCTGCGAGCGATTGACCTGCGGCCTTGGCTATCGTCTCTATGGGCACATTTAGCAGTATTTCGTACTCTGGCCCGAGCTTTTTGACCAGCTCCATGTAGATCTCCCATATTTTCTTTGACTGAAGCTTAGACTCGACCGTGTAGTCGATGCCCAGTGAGAGCGCTATTAATTCTTGGAGGGGCAGGATGTACTTGAAGTCTATGGCACCCGCAGGCCTATACCCCATCTCTCTGTCTGCGAGCTCCTCAACCCTATCCTCCACGCCCTTAGTCAATTTTCTACCACATCTCGGACAGCGGTAGTTCAGCTTCTTTGCCTCGGCTGGCGAAATCGGTCCGACATTGCACTTCCTGTGGCCCGACCAGTGATACTTGCCGTAGCTCGGAGGTACTTCAAGCGTCATTAGGACCTTACTCGGATCCTTATTCCTCATCGCTTTGATCATCTCGCGATAGCCTGGCTTTTCCAGCTCCAGTACTACTGCCTCTCTACCAATCCTGAATGGGTATGGGCTATGCGAGTCGGATGAACTTATCAATAAGTACTTGTCGAGCCAGCTGACCCGCCAGTTCATGAGCGGGTCGCTGCTCAGGCCTGTCTCAATGGCATAGATGTGCCGGGACATATCTTCATAGCACTCTTCAACCCTATCGACGCCGCCGATCGCGCCGAATATCGACCACCATGGAGTCCAAGCATGGGCTGGAAAAACGAAGTTATCCTGGTCAAGCCTCATCACTATTTCTACTAGCTCTGCTGGGCTAATGTTTAGGACTGGTCTGCCGTCGCTCGAAACGTCTCCGAATTTTTCTATAAGGTCTGATAGCTGCTCGGCCACGTCTAGGCTCGGCATAAGTATCACGTGATGAATCCTCCTAGCCTTTCTATCATACTCATGGACGGTCGCGACCTCTACCTGAGAGACGAAGAGGGGCGAGGCTGGGCCGTCCCTGATGGCTAAAAATCCAGAATCGCCAAACTCCACCAACTCGTCTTTGAGCTCCTTCAGCCACTCTGGGTGAAGTGCGTCTCCAGTGCCTATTAGATTGAGCCCCTTCAGCCTGGCATAATACGCGATCTCTCTTAGAGTCATTCTCTCAGACGTGGCGCCACTATACCTCGAGTGTATGTGGAGGTCTGCGTATATTCTCAACGATTCTTCGCGTATCTAATCTTCGGTAGGCTATATATGCAATCACTAAGATCACATTCTCGGCTAAAGAAGGTTTAAATGCAGATGGATTGCTCATATGGGTGAGAAGCTTGTCGGTAGACATTTCGCTAAAGATACTTGGAAAGTCTCTCGGCGGGACCGTGCTGGTAAAGCTGAGGAATGGAAAATTAATTAGAGGATTGCTCCAAGGCTACGACCAGCACATGAACCTAGTCCTAGACGGCGCTGAGGAGATACAGAACAACGGAGCAACATTAAAACTCGGAGTCATCATAGTGAGGGGAGACAACATAGTCATGGTCTCTCCCGCCGTGTTAAAGAAGGAAGAGCAGACCGGGTGAGTAGAGAAACATGAAGGGCACACCATCGATGGGCAAGTTCAAGACACCAACGCATATCAGGTGCCGTAGGTGTGGTAGACGATCCTTTAATCTTCATAGAAGGAGATGCTCGCACTGCGGGTTCGGAGAGACTAAGACGTGGAGAAGCTATAGATGGATGAAAAGCCTGAAGGAGCGGGCCTAACACTAGGCTAGCCACTCTAGGCAAATCTACTCAACATTCGTCTCAATACGTATGGGAGTATTCCACCGTTGTTGTAGTATTCGACCTCGGCACTGGTCTCGAGCATCGCGGTCGCCTTGAAGACAATCTCCTCATTATCTCTCTTTGCCACTACTCTCAGCTTTTTCCTCGGCGTGAGCCCCCCGGATATTCCCTCGACGTCGTAGACCTCTGTCCCGTCCAGCCCCAACTCTCTCCAGCCCTCGTCCGGCTCGAACTGCAGCGGCAGCACGCCCATGCATAATAAGTTGCTCCGATGTATTCTCTCGAAGCTCTCAGCTATGACGGCCCTGACGCCGAGGAGCTTGACTCCCTTGGCAGCCCAGTCCCTGGAGCTTCCGGCGCCATACTGCTTGCCCGCGATGATGATAAGGGGCGTGCCCTCCCGCTGATATCTCTGTGCCGCGTCGAAGATCGTCATCCTCTCGCCGCTAGGAAGATGAATTGTGTACCAGCCCTCCCCATCTGGCAGGAGGTAGTTCCTGAGCCGGGCGTTCGCGAACGTGCCCCTAACCATGACCTCGTGGTTTCCCCTCCTCGCACCATACGTGTGGAACTCTGCAGGATCGAGCCCGAGGCTCCTTAGGTAGGTTCCGGCCGAACTGTGCGGTGGAATCGCACCCGCGGGCGATATGTGGTCGGTCGTCACTCTGTCTCCGAGCAGCACGAGAACCCTCGCATTCCTGATGTCGGAGGGAGCCTCAATAGATGGTTTGAAGCCCTCAAGGAATGGTGGCTTCCTGATGTATGTAGAGCCTGCGTCCCAACTGTAGACCTCGCCCACCGGAGCGGGTAGAGACTCCCAAAACTCATCTCCCCTGAAGACTTCCTCGTAGAGCTTGACAAACGTCTGTGGAAGCACGTGACTCCTCTGTATGCCTTCGATCTCCTCCCTGCTGGGCCAGATATCGCTGAGGAATACTGGCCTGCCGTCGGCGTAGCCCAGAGGCTCGCTGGTCAAGTCGACGTCGAGCCTCCCAGCTATCGCGTATGCAACGACGAGTAGCGGCGAGGCCAGGAAGCAAGCACGGACCTGTGGATGGATCCGGCCCTCAAAGTTTCTGTTGCCGCTAATCACTGCGCAGGCGTATAGGTCGTGCTTTTCAACTATCTCGCCTACCTCCTTGATCAGTGGCCCGCTGTTGCCGATGCACGTCGTGCATCCATAGCCCACCACGTGGAATCCCAGCCTCTCCAAGTATTGAAGCAGCCCAGAGCTCCGTAGATACTCAGCCACGACTCTTGAGCCCGGAGCTAGGCTTGTCTTCACGTAGGGCTTCACCGAGAGACCCCGCTCGACCGCCTTCTTCGCTAGCAGGCCAGCGCCGATCATGAGTGATGGATTAGAAGTGTTTGTACAGCTCGTGATGGCTGCGATCACGACTGCGCCGTCCCTGATAATTGCTCCACCACCCTCAAGATCAAGGCGGTACTCATTACTGCCAAGGCTTGTTCTTCCTTCTCTGTACTTTTTGATCTGCTTCTCGATGACGTCTTTCACTTGTTTTAGCTTTATTTTATCCTCCGGGTTTGCCGGGCCCGCGATTGATGGCTCGACATCTGAGAGGTCTATCTCGACGACTTCGCTGTAGGCCTTCTCGTCGCCGTAGTCCTCCAAGAATAATCCCTGCGCCCTACAGTAGATCTCCACGGCCTTGACATGGTCCTGCGGTCGTCCGGACTTGAGGAGATAATCAATGGTCTGGGCATCGACTGGGAAGTATCCCATGGTTGCTCCATACTCCGGAGCCATGTTCGAGACTGTCGCCCGGTCAGGAACACTCAGCGACTTGACACCGGGCCCAAAAAACTCCACGAACTTGCCGACGAGACCTCTCCGCCTTAGCGTCTCAGTCACGGCTAATGCTAGGTCCGTCGCGGTGGTTGTTTTTTGAAGCTCGCCGACAAGCCTCACGCCCACTACTCCGGAGAGTGATAGGTAGTAGGGCAGTCCGAGCAGAGCTGCCTCCGCCTCTATTCCACCGACACCCCACCCGGCGACTCCCAGTCCATTAACCATCGTGGTGTGAGAGTCTGTGCCGAGAACAATCTCAGGAAACCCCAACAACTTATCCCCACGCCTCTCTACGTTGATTATTTTTGCGAGATACTCGATGTTGATCTGATGTATTATTCCCTTGCCAGGCGGAACCACCTTGAAGTTCTTGAACGCAGACTGGGCCCACTTGAGAAAGACGTACCTCTCCCTATTCCTCCGGTACTCCGCCTCGAGGTTAAGCCTATAGGCATCACGCGTGCCGAAGTGGTCAACGCTTACTGAGTGGTCAATAACGAGAATGGCCGGAATGATCGGATTAACAATCGATGGGTCGAGCCCCATCTTTAGGACAGCGTCCCTCATCGCGGCGAGGTCAACCAGCAGTGGAACTCCAGTATAGTCCTGGAGAAGAATCCTCGATGGGTATAGCGGGACCTCGACAGTTGAATCGCCCCTCCCCAGCAGCCACTCAGCGAAGCGGCTAATCGTCGAGTCGCCTATCAGGTCTCCATCATAATTTCTCACGATGTTCTCGAGCAAGATCTTGGTCGAGTACGGCATCTTTGAGACGCCCCTTACGAGCCCTATGCTTTCAAGCTCGTCGAGGTCAAAGATTGATAGGTGGCCGACCGGCGTCTCTATCGCTTTTACCGCCTCGACTATTCCCACCCTATCCATCTCTAATGCTGATGATTATCTTCAGGCAATAATTTAAACGGTTGCAGACAACAACAGACAGGCAGCCAAACCCTTAGCAATAAGCGTTTATGTTTCGAATTGCTCGAAGGCTGAGTCAAGACCCAGCGATGTATACGAAGTGGGGCAGCTCCCTCCCAAATATCTCGATCGCCAGTCTTACTGCGTCTGGTGAGCCCGGAAGGGCTATTACTATTTTCTTGTTTATTGTTCCTGCAGTTGCTCTAGTCATCGCTGCTGGTGGGCCGATCCTCCTGTAGCTCTCGATCCTCAGTATCTCTCCGAACCCCTCCATCTCCTTCTCCATCAGCGGCCTGACCGCCTCTATCGTCAAGTCCCTCCTCGATAGTCCGGTGCCGCCTGTAATTATGACGACGTCTGAGCCTCGCGATATTGCCTCAAATAGTTTCTCCCTAATCATGGCCACCTCATCATTAACAATGCCCAAGTACTCAACCTCGTAGCCCATGTCTTTCAGGAGGTTAACCGCAGTCATTCCAGAGTCATCCACTACTTCCTCACCCTTCTGAATCTTCAAGTATCTCGACGTGCTGGCCGTCATAACAGAAACTTTGAGAGCCCTTGGTGATTTAGATCTATGCTGTTCCACCGCGCCCATGTCTGAGAAACGCCCCGCCTAAAATTTAACAGTTTGCAGTCATTAAAGATGCGAAATTTAATGTGTCTTTCTATCTCTATCTCGTTAGGCATGTTCAGGTTTATATCTGAGAAGCAGCATAGCAATCACAGGTGGTTAGGACTAAGCAGACTGGTAGGTCTCATATGTCGTGAATGTGGGACCGAGCATGGACACGTCCTCGCACATGTTTGTCCTGAATGCTTCGGAGCACTAGAGGCAACTTACGACTACGAAAACATCGAGCTGGACAGGAATAAAATCGAGATGAGGATGCCCACGATGTGGCGATACAGAGAGCTCTTGCCGATAACAGATGACGACTGCATCGTGAATCTCGGCGCGGGCTTCACTCCCCTGACAAGGTCTGACAAGCTGGCAAGGAGAATAGGCGTCAGGAGACTTTACATCAAGAACGACACTCTCAACCCTACGTATAGCTTCAAGGACCGGCCCGCCAGCGTCGCCATCTCGAAGGCAAGGGAATTCGGAGTCAGGATTGTCGGATGCGCCTCAACAGGAAACTTAGCAAGCGCAACGGCAGCACACGCAGCCGCAGCAGGACTGAAATGTGTGGTCTTTATGCCCATCAGTGTTGAGGAGGAGAAGATAAAGCAAGCCTCGATCTATGGTGCCGACATAATTCTCTTGAATGGTACGTATGACGATGTTAACAGAGTCGCCGCGTTGGCCGCAGACAGGTATGGTTTAGGAGTCGTGAACGTGAACCTGAGGCCATACTACGTCGAGGGCTCCAAGACCATGGGGCTAGAGATAATCGAGCAGCTGGGATGGCGGCTGCCCGACAGAATAATAGTCCCAACAGCGAGCGGCGCCCTACTCTCAGCCATCTATAAAGGAATAGAAGAAGCGGAGAGAATCGGGCTGATTAAAGAATCATCGGTCACCATGACCTGCGCACAACCATTGGGATGCTCACCAATCGTCGAAGCATTCAAGAAAAACCTCGACGAAGTACCCCCGGTTAGGAGCCCATCCACAATTGTGCAGAGCCTCGCGATCGGAGATCCCGGAGACGGCTATCGGGTGCTCAGAGTCGTGAGGAAGACTGGCGGTGTCTGCGAAGCAGTGACTGATGACGAGGCACTCGAGGCTGTGAAGATGCTTGCCTCGGATGCTGGGATATTTGCCGAGCCGGGCGGAGCGATCTCCGTAGCTGTGTTGAGGAGGCTGGTTGATCAGGGCGTCGTGGGTCGTGACGAGGAAGTAGTCTGCTGCGTGACGGGGAGCGGACTCAAGACCATAGATGTAACGCCTATTCCTCAGAACATTCATAAAGCAGAAGCAAAGTTCGACTCTGTGAGCACTATACTTAGTTGCGTCGCAGCAGCATCCTAAGGTTTGGGCAGTTCACTTTGGTTTAAATTCGTTATTTATATAAATCAGCAATTACTTCTCAGGGACATGGCCAAGATAAAGGTTTTAGTTACTGCTGCTCTCTCAACCTACATGAACGGAGACAAAGAGGTACTGATCGAGGCGCAGACTGTCAGGGATCTGATCGAGAAGCTCGTCGCGAAGTATGGCAAGAACCTGGCCTCCAGACTGCTCGACGAGAACGGTAGGCTTCGACGATTCATCAACATATATGTGAACGATAGGAATATTCGAGTAGATGAGACAGACGTCGAGTTGAGGGATGGCGATCAGGTGTTGATACTGCCCGCCGTGAGTGGAGGCGTAATTCTTTCTTCATTTCTCTCATAGTAAGACTTGGACGTGAGGCCTTAGGCGTCATAATTTATTAATCTCCTCAACTCATTAATCTTGTTGGATGAGCAAACCTGTAGACTTAGGCTCGATAAAGGAGGGCGGAAACATCGTCATCGACGGCGAGCCTTGCAGAGTGGTGGAGGTTGAAAAATCTAAGCCGGGAAAACACGGCTCAGCCAAGGTTAGGCTCGTGGCCATCGGAATATTCGACGGCGTTAAGAGAAGCCTAGTTGGCCCGGCGGACCAGAGGGTAGAGGTGCCGATTATAGAGAAGAGATCTGGACAGGTGGTTTCTATAAGCGAGACAGTAAGCGTAATGGATAAGGAGACGCTCGAGATTGTTGAGGTGCCTATTCCCACTGATCAGACTTTGGCCAGTAAGCTGGAGCCAGGAGTAACGGTCGAGTATTGGAAGGTCCTGAACCGATTTTTGATAAATCAAGTACGCAGCGAGTAGTGCTGCATCTTTAGTATGAAGATTGAAGTGTGATTTTTATAATCCTATATTTAAAGCATGTGGAGAGGTACTCCAGGCGGTCTTGAAGAGGCTACATCAGCTATCGAGACGGTTGGAGGCGTCATTGTCCAGAGCTCAGACAACGTCGTCTCGAACGTGACTGTATACTTTAAGGTTTCAGTCGGTAAGAGGGCCATCGACATGAGGGTCGGGCAACTCGTTATCAGTTATCACGACAACAGGATCAGCATACAGAACGTTTACACTGCTAACGGTCTTCGCTTCCTCTGATTGCTAGCTCGAGTCCCAGAGTCATGGTCAGGCAGGTTACGGGCGATGGAGACAACCTGATTAAGTATGGAGAGCTACGGGCGTCACGATAGC
>CAYTRT010000018.1:0-3804 GCA_964440295.1 uncultured Nitrososphaeria archaeon | reverse complement strand
AGTTGAGAGGAGACTACCGCCCGCGCTATACCAAATAATGGACCTCACCTAAAACCCAAAATAAACATTTTTTATTTATTTTTTATTTTTTGTCCGTAGAAATTGAGAGTATTGTTTACTGCGTCGGGTAGTAGGGTTGGAGGCGCCACCATGGCCATGTTCAATCTCATGCTTGGGTTGAGGAGGCAGGGGCATGAGCCCGTCCTAGTCGCTTCAGAGCCTATCAATGCGTATTACCACCTCTTCCACAGGTTGAGCATGGCTGGAGTTGAGATGCATTTTTTTAAAGCTCGTTCAGGACTTTTCCATTGGACCAGGCTCGCAAGCAACCTTCTAGCAAATCTGAGGAGGTATGAGGTAGACTTAGCGCATCTTCACTTGCCTAAGGAGGCGGCGTTCATCCATGGAGTTTTGAGGATGCATGGCAAGCCGGTCGTCTCCACGTTTGAGGGTGACCCATTCCTAGAAATTCTTCACGACGCTTCTCTCGAGAGGGGACTCATCATTAGGATGGGCAGTCACTGCATGGCGAGGGCTGACGCCGTAGTTGCATGCTCGAGGTGGCTTGCCAGAAGGCTGAGGAGAACTCTAGGAGTAGACGTCTCCGCGATTCCTAACCCGATAGATGCTGATCGGTTCTTGTCTATCGGAGAGTGGAGGGGCGGCGTGAAGCTCGTGGTGGCTCTGGCCAGACTCGTATCAGTCAAGGGCATAGACGTATTGATAAGGGCGGCGAGACGCGTGGTCTCGGAGTGCAGGGAGGCGCGCTTCGTAGTGGCGGGAGATGGGCCGCTCAGACTAGATTATACTAGGATGATACTGAAGTATGGGTTAAAGGACGTATTCAGTCTGGCAGGTTTTTCTAGCACGCCTGAGAAGCTTCTCTCAGAGTCATACATGTTGGCCATGCCCTCGCTCTACGAGCCCTTCGGGATGCCCGCAGCCGAGGCGGGAGCAGCGATGAGACCAGTAGTAGCATCGAACACCGGCGGCCTCGCGGAGATTGTTGTTGACGGCGAGAATGGCCTTTTAGCTAGGCCGGGCGACCCCGCGGACCTTGCGGATAAGATAGTCTGGTTGCTCGAGAATGAGGATGCCGCGAGAGAGATGGGAAGGAGGGGGCGTAAAAGAGTGCTGGAGCACTATATTCCCACTTCTGTTGCAGAGAAATACGTAGAGACCTATCGAAGAGCTCTCGTCAGCTCGAGATAACACTCTGCGTACCTGCTGACCGTTTTACTCCACTCAAACTCTTCTACCGTTATTCTGTACGCGTTCTCAGCTATCCTCCTCCTGAGACCTGAGTCTTCAAGCATCGTGACTATGGCGTCTGCAATATCTTTGGGCCTCGGCCTATCTATGATGTATACACTCTCGAGGTGTCTAAAGACCTCTGGAACTATCCCGACAGGCGTTGAGACTGACGGCGTCATGCATGCAGCCGCCTCGAAGACGGTCCTCGGCCCGCCCTCATAGCTCGAGACACAGGCAAACAAGCCTGCCTGGTTATACTCGTCCGCGAGTTTATCCTGGCTGATCCAGCCATGCTCAAGCTTAACGAATCTCTGTAGATCGAGCTTAGCGATGAGTTCTCGCACCAGCCCACTCATCGATCCCCTCCCGATTATCTTTAGCTCAGCGTCAGGCACCTCTCTGACGACATGCTTCATCGCCCTAACGAGCAGATCTGGATTTTTATGTGGCTCTAGTCTGCCAGCAAAGAGTATCCCTCTCCCCCTATCGTCAAAGAATATTTTTGGCTTGAAGACGTTTAGATCAATGTAGACTGAGGGCAGGTAAACAACCCGCGTGCCTGTATAGTTCTTTATTGTTTCTACTAAATGTTTGTTTACAGCTCTTACTGCGACGGACTTATTCAACACGATTGGGAGAATCAATCTATCTATGAGTGATGTTAGATGGCCTTGTATGTAGTCTCCATGAATCTCTGAGACGAGTGGTGCGTGTTTGATTATTGATGCGATCAGCGAGAAGCCACCTATCGTTGATAGTGGCTCCTGGGCGACTACTAGGTCATATCTTTTCTTGCTCAGACATGTTTTTATTAAGTTCTTGAAGAATGACCTAGGCCCCCTCAGTTCTACTACGTCTATTTTGCCCCAGGCCTTCTCGAGTTCAGGTAGGGCTACTGTCCTCGTCCTCGAGACCATCAATACGCGCAACTCTATCTACATTCATCGCCTTAGTAGTTTTTAAGCCTCCATTCGACGTATCGCTTCACTATTGTTTTGAGGTCGACCCTCGGCTCCCAGTTCAGGAGTCTCCTCGCCTTAGAGTTGTCCGAGTAGCTATGAAGCGCCTCGTGTGGGGAGAGCTCGGCGTACTCTATCTTCGACTTGTTTTTCCCCATCTCTTCGATGACTCTCTCGGCGAGCTCCTGTACGGAGGTTGGTCTTCCCGCTCCTAGGTTGATGACCTCGAAGCTGCTCTTCAACTGGCCAGCAAGTATGGTTCCCTCCGCGATGTCTCCCACGTATGTGAAGTCCCTCGTGGCTGGGTGAAACTTGCCGTCTATCCACCGGCCATTCACTACTAGTGGCTTTCCCTCCAAGACGTTGTCGACGAAGATCTTCAGGACTATGTTTCCCCTACACCGCTCGCCCACCACGTTGAAGTATCTCAAGACGATGCAGTCTATCTCGTAGAGTTCGTGGTAGAGTCTGCATAGTTGCTCGCCGAAATACTTGCTTAGCGCGTATGGGCCTGAGGGCTTCGGCTCCATCTCCTCCCTCAGCGGTGGAGGCGTGTTGCCGTATATGCTCGAGCTAGACGAGAAGACTATCTTCGGCTTGGCCCTAGAGTTGCGGGCCGCCTCTAGGACGTTTAGCAGCGTAGTTGTGTTCTGCTCGATGTAGGAGTATGGGTCCTCTATCGATAGCCGGTGGGATGCGAGGGCCGCTAGGTGGTAGATCGTCGTGGGCTCGTACTTATTGATAAGCTCTTCCACAAATCTCCTGTCCCTCAGGTCTCCGTACATTATTCTCGCCTTTTCGAAAGCAGATATTTGCCTCAACTCTCTCAGTAGGGCCTCATCTTCTTTTTTCTTATCGACGATTACTACTTCCTCTCCTCTCTCGGCCAGCCTCTCGGCAACGTGCGAGCCGATGAAGCCCAGTCCGCCGGTGACTATAACCAACGTTTATCACTCATCGTTCCGCGTTAGGATAATTTATTCCTGAGCTCAACGATAGCTGAGACGATGAAGCTTCCTGAAGAATGCTTATAAGGACCTAGCTTTATTATTATCAGTGGAGCCCAGGGCTTCAAGGCGGCGTCGCCCCAGAGGCCGGAGTGAAGGTCTGGAACGATGATGCGGGCGATCTCCAGCTCTGGGCAAAGAATGAGGACCCAAGTACTCACGATCGCTTGGGTCTAATGTGGGCCACGTCCCAGAGAATTGAACCCGCCACCCCAGGCAGACTCCGGTTGATCCTGCCGGACTCCACTGCTATCGGGGTAAGGCTAAGCCATGCAAGTCGCAGGCCTCGGGCCACCTTGGGGCCTGGCGTACGGCTCAGTAACGCGTGGTCAACCTACCCTATGGAGGCGGATAACCCCGGGAAACTGGGGCTAAACCGCCATAGTCGATCGGTTCTGGAATGGCCGGTCGACGAAAGTCCCAGAGGCAGATGCTGTCTCTGGGAGCCATAGGATGGGACTGCGTCCTATCAGGTTGTTGGTGGGGTAACGGCCCACCAAGCCTGCGACGGGTACGGGCTCTGAGAGGAGGAGCCCGGAGATGGACTCTGAGACAAGAGTCCAGGCCCTACGGGGCGCAGCAGG
>CAYTRT010000017.1:0-28521 GCA_964440295.1 uncultured Nitrososphaeria archaeon | reverse complement strand
GTGCTCGCCTAGGGTGAATAGGAACTGTATCCCATGCTCCCTCAGCCTCCTAACCTCCTCAACTAGGACCTTCATGACAGTTCCATATGGTCTCGGCTCGTCCAAGATGTCTCCGGAGTGGATGACGAGATCTACGTGCTCCCTGATGAAGAGGTCTATGGCCTCCTCGAAGGCTTTGTAGTGGTCATCCTCCCTCTCCGACTCCGATCCAGCGCAAGCCCCTAGATGTGTGTCGGATAT
The DNA here is from genome assembly GCA_964440295.1 of uncultured Nitrososphaeria archaeon. Lineage (GTDB taxonomy): Archaea > Thermoproteota > Nitrososphaeria_A > Caldarchaeales > Calditenuaceae > CALIKS01. The sequence continues at coordinate 28,281 of CAYTRT010000017.1, read as the reverse complement.
GTGGCCTATCATCACGGCTTGATCAGCTCCTCGGTCGAGTAGCCTGAGTCGGCGTTGAACTCATCCTCCCAAAGTTTTACCGCATCTAAATCCCTGCCCATGAACTTCTCCTCGACCAGATCGACCTTGACGAGGGCCGGTAGCTTAATGAACTCCCCAACCAATATCATCTCGCCCGGATTCAGGCTGGGCAAGGATGCCCCGAGCTCATCGGACACGTCGTCCGTAACCTCCCTGACGAAGGCCTGATCCTTCGGATGTATGAGACCTGAGATCGCGAAGCTCCCCATCTGGCTGACCACATCCGCGTCCAGCCTGCTCGGCCTCTGCGAGATTATTATCAGGGATACGCCGAACTTCCTACCCTCCCTAGCGATCCTCGCTATGGTTTCCGAGCACCATGTTCCCCTCTGAGAGGGCAGGAAGACGTGGGCCTCCTCTATCGCTATGACCACAGGGGACTTAAACTTCGCGTTACCGAGGTTCTTCACAGCATTCTTCCTATCCTCCAGCACCTCCTTGAGATACCAGTCCACGATTATTTGAGCCTGATAGGCCGTTAACTCGGATATATCGAGCACGTTGATCTTGTTGTTCTCGACTACATCCAGCGCGCTCTTGGCCTCGGGGTCGAAGACCTCCCCCCAAACGCGGAGCGCCCTATCCACTATCTGTAGGAGCCTTTGCGCCGCCTGCCTGTTTCTAGCATTGTCTCCGGCGCTCGCAAGGGCATCCAGCGCCTGTCTCAGCGCCACCCAGAAGTCTCGGGCGCTCCGGACATCCTCCGTGTAAACATTAGCGAGAACCGCTCTCTGGACGGACGCCTTTTGCATGACGCCAATCATGTCTGCCAGCTCCTCGGCGTCTAAGAGCCTCGGGTTAATCTTCGGCACTGTAACCCTCAGGCCCGGCATCCGTATGTTTACGTATTCCCCGTGGTAGTCGAAGATTATCATCGTTCCATGTTTCTCCGCTATCCTCTTCGCCAATAGAGCCAAGAAGTTGGACTTACCCTTACCTGTCGCCGCTAGGATCGCGAGATGCCTTGAGGCAACCCTATTCACATTTATAGAGATCCTGACCCCCTTACCCCTCCTCAGCAGGTATCCTATCTCGACCCACTCCCTGCCGGAGGAGCCGTAGATCTGCTTGAGGAGGTCGTTGTCAACTGGCTTGACGGATGTGCCGGGCTCTGGGGCGAGGGTCGGGAAGATTCTTCTCCCGTCCTCGACCAAGTGCTTAACTAGGCCGAGGACCTTGGCGACCCCGACCTTGATCCTATCCCTCGGATTCCTCGCGCTCGCCCTCCTAGCCTCATCAGCCGTCTGATAGTCCATGTTCTCGCTTCTTAAAAGCTCGCTCCAGTTCCTGAACCCCTCCACCATGTAGAGGACGGGACCGTCCGTGGTCTCCACCATGACGTAGTCCCCAACCCTTATCGGCCTATTGGCGACGAAGTGTATTCGCTCGGGCCTAGACTCCCCGATAACTATCCCTATCTCGTCGTCGCTCAAGCCTCCAATACCTCCCTAGCCTCAATCCATCCCGTCAGCCCAGCCGTCTTACATAGGGAGTCCATCAGATGGTCTGTAACGCTTGTTGTCTTGTGGGCTACTCGGAGGACGTATGGGTAGCCCTTTATCGAGGTCTCTTGCAGCATGTTAATGAACCCCCTGACATAATCCTCGTCGACTATTGCTGGAACCTCTACGTGAAGGGTGTTTGAGTCCTCCGATAGCCTGACATAGAAGACCGAGAACTTGATATTATTCCTCTCGACCACATGGGGAATCGTGTAGCCTATCTCTGTCGTTGCGTGGTTTATGTAATACACGTCTCCTAGGACTCCATAAAACAGACTCTTATCCTGTGAGTACTTGGAGACGAATGCCAGCTTATTATTCCCTATTAGAGGCCTCACGTACGCTGTATACTCTGTCTGGAGACTCGTAGAGGATCTTTTGCTAACGTCCATGAGCCTAGCGATGAGGGAACCATCCACCAAGATTAGATCCGCCTCATTCAAGACCTTGTAGGCTATGTCATGCTCGCGCATCTCGGCTTGATACTTGAGGAAGTTGTCGGGCGTCAACCCGGCTTGATAGGGGTCTTCGGAGAACATGTCCATCTCCGCCACCGGATGATAGAGGTTCATTGACTCGTCCACGGCCGCAGCCTTAATCGCATAAACGTAAAAGCCCGGGTATAGCCTGTAGTTCCAGCCGCTATCCACTCCCAGAACCTTGGCCCTCTCGGGCTTTGGCTCATAGACCCTCCATCCCTCCCTAGCCCTATTTAATGTCTCCTGAAAACCGCCCACCTCACCTAATTTCTCGAGCCCTTCGAGCTTCGACTTAAGGCGGACGGCCATCTCGAAGAGAGCTTCAAGCATCAAACCACAGGATTGTAGAGTGGTGATATAAGGGTTGGAGGCTGAGTCGAAAATGCGACTAGGAAAACTCTAAACCTTTCAGGAAACTTTACTTCCAAAAATCTATCCAAGCCGGTAAAAGCCTCACATGCGAGGCTCTACCGTTCCCCTTAGAGAAGTCAAAGCGGAGTCTCACGCGTGAGACTCACATGGCTTATAAGTTTTACTCGGGCTAGCTACGGCCTAGGGAGGGATTTATGGGCAGGTCTCTGGGACGGCCCCACTTCAGGCCACACGAATAAGTCGCTTGTAAAGTAGTTTGTCAGGGTTCCTATGCCTATCGCAAGGATATATGAGATCGTGATCGGTATTCCGAGGATGTGGGCGAAGAGGTAGTGGGAGGCCATGGTCGTGAAGAATCCCAGCAGCCTCGAGGCGTGGAAGTAGAGTATTCTCAGGTGGAGTTTCAGGGTTCTCCTGTGTCTGAATGTCCATAGGTCATTCCAGATGAAGTTGCTGATTATAGCGGCCTCGACGCCTATTGCGAGGGATAAGAGGTCGCCTAGACCAGCGACGTAGCCTAGGTATGCGATCCCATAGTTGACGACCACACCGCTAGCCCCAACTATACTGAATTTCAGGAAGGTTGTTGAGAGGATCTTCCTCCTAGCCCAGCCAAGAACCCTCCTAATCAATCCCCAACCCTTTATAGGCGACTCCTATCTTAAGGGTTTCAGACCTTATCCCTTTAAGGGGCAGGTAAGTTTCACGCACCCGGCCAAGAAAAAATCTTTGACTGGTCAGAAGAAGCCCAATAGTCAAAACAGCATCATTTTTCCAAAAATAACTTATAGAACAAAATTATGAGGGACATATTTATAGAGAATACACATTCTGAGTTACTGAGGACTTGTCACACATTCCCGACTATTTTCGCCTAATTGCCGAATTCATCGTGAGAGAATATCCAAATGCTACAAAAATAGTTGAGGTCGGCGTTGGGAGAACACCATTCACGGCATACCTCCTAAAGAGACTCATAAAAAATTTGAGGATGATAGTAATTGATAAGGACCCACGCATAATAAATGAGATCATGAGCTCTGAAGTCGAAGCATTAGTTGACGATGTGCTTAGCCCAACAATTGAAATTTATCAAGATGCTGATCTCATCTATTCAATTAGGCCACCCTTCGAGCTTTTTTCCGCAATCGTGAGAATTGGCGAGCTGGTCGGCAGCGATGTCATCATTATACCTCTCCCAGAAGATGCATACTTGGCTTACACCGATCAGCGTTGGATAAGAATAGACATATCTCCTGGAATTTTCTGCCTACAAAGAAAAATCTCGGGAGATAGACACTAGGAAGAAATACCTGACAAATCGTTAGAGTTTAAGACGTATATGTAGGTGAGACTCTACTTACGGCATGCCTAAGAGACCTAGCAGGCCTACAAGCAGGAAATATAGGTTCAGGATTGGGTACGAAGGAGAGTACTACCTTATGAAGAAGTTTACCGAGAAGAATCGGCCAGGCTTCTACGCTGTGCGCACGCCTGGAAGCGGCACTGGAAAAGTGATAAAGCCAGACATCCTCGCAGTCGATGATGGAGAGCTATACGCAATTGAAGTCAAATCTACCAATCGAGAATTCTTGTACGTCAAGCCCGAACAACTTAGCCGATTGGTTACCTTCTCCAAGCTTTTTGAAGTAAGGTGCAAAGAGTGTGGACATAAGATTAATCCAAGGCCAGTACTGGCGATCAGGTTTCTTGGCCGTGGATGGGTATTTAGAGAAGTAGAAGACCCGACTAAACCAATATTCGTGAGGTATCAAGAACACGAGGAAAGAACCACTGAACAACAAGAACAATGAAAAATCATCTTGAAACTTCTCTCTTGAACGTCAAGAAGTTGAGTGGAGTAAGCTACGCTTAAATAGTGCATAGGACAATACGGTAATTCAGGGATAAGGAGTTGGCAATACAGGGTCTTGAATGGATCATAGTTGCCGTAATAATTCTAGTCTTTTTCCTATGGGGTCCTGAAAAACTACCAAAGCTTGCAAGATCATTAGGTCAGGCAAAGAAAGAATTTGAGAAAGCAAGCAAAGAAGCCGAACAACAGATATCAAGCGTCACGACGGGAATAAGTGAAGAAATAAAGAAGCAGGAGGACCAGCTACTTGAAGTTGCAAGAAGCCTAGGACTCTCAACAGAGGGCAAGACGAGAGAGCAGATAGCTGACGAGATAGCCGCTAGGCTAAAGCAGAAGGTCTAAGAAAATGCTGAGCCCAATAGAACTCATAGGGATCATTATCCTTATAATAATATTGATTATACTGCTGAAGCCTGACACTCTAGTGAAGTTTGGGAAAGGATTAGGAGAACTTAGAAGAGAGATGAAACGCGGCGAGTCGATTGACGAAGAGACGATAGCAATTGCAAATAAGCTCGGAATAAAGGTGGAGGGAAAAACAAAGGAAGAAATACTTGAAGAAATAAATAAAAAACTAAAAAGCCAATCCTAAATTATTTTAGATCGAGAAGCGGGACCATGCATGCGTGACCAGAAGGAGATGACTTTGTATGAGCACCTCATGGAGCTTAGGGACAGGCTTAAGGTTGTTGCAATTTTTTACATTGCTTCACTTTTGTTTTGGCTAGTTTTTCCCAAGAACTTATCATTAGGCGAGATCGGCTCGATAATCTCGGGCGAGTATATCCCCATGATCACACTTGTCTTAGAACACGCCGCCGGAATGTCGCAGGGACTAGTTAAGCTAATTCCTGGCACATTGACCTCTCCCTTAGAGATTTACTTCATTGCCGCGGCGCTCATGGCGCTGATAACCACGATCCCAGTGATTGGCTACGAGTTTTACATGTATGTTGATCCAGCTCTTTACCCGCATGAAAGGAGGCTTATCTGGGGATTCATGGGCGCCTTCCTATCGCTTTACGCTGTCGGCGCATTTTTCAGCTATTTCTTCGTTGTCCCACTCATAGTTAGGTTTATGGTGATATTTGCACGGATCATAGGCATTCCACCCGAGCAGACGTTCGTTACTGCAGGTGATTACTACATGCTTGTCTTCTCAACTGTTGCCCTTATGGGGCTGCTATTTACATCACCCGCGATATTTGTCCTGCTTGTAAGATTCGGACTGATAAGTACATCGACATTCACTAAGAACCGATTGTACGTATATGGGCTTCTCTACATACTGATAGCCTTCATCACTCCTGACGGCTGGCTAGTGGGCAACACAGTACTTTTCTTACCACTAGTAGTGCTTCTAGAAATAGCAGTTCTTATAGCCAAACGCTTTGAAAAAGCGAGAGAAGCTGGAGCGTACTCAGCTCCGAGGTGCAAGTTCTGCGGCGGCGAGATACCTGAAGGCAGCGTCTTCTGCTCTAAGTGTGGAAGATCACAGGAGTAACTATCGTAAGAGGGACTTAATCGTCCCAGACATTCTTAGGACATCTATCGCTACTCTCTCATGATTAATATTTGTCAGCAACGTCACGCCGGTTAAGACTTGTGGTAGGCCCCTAAGGCTACATCTAAGAATAAAGTGGTTCTGTCTATCCTTATGTTGCCAGACCTTCAATCCGGCGATTGCTCTTCCACCCCAGCCGTAGAGTTCTGATATTTTATTCATGATGGCTGAGTGTAATGTGGCTGCATTAATGCCGCTTGAGGATGACCTGACCCTACAGAGGATGTACCGCTTCTTATTCTTCAAGGTCTCAGACTACTAGAGTGAGAGGAGAGACTTGCCTAAAGAGTTATTTTTCAGATTTTTAGGTAGGGAAAATCGCCGGGGTTTCCTTAGGGTTTCCTAGATGCTGCACGGATGGCCTAGCCAAACCCCCTCCCCTATTTTTCCTCCTTTCTCAAGTCTTTATCTCCTCGCTAGGTCTTCAATTCTCCAAACACCCGTGGGCTCGAGTAGGCCAGTCAACTTAGCCCTGTTCTGCCTAAGCAACTCTATGATTGGGCCAGAAACAGTTTTTAATGCCCTGTCTGGCCCCACACCCATGGCCAATAAAATGGATGGAAGCTGCATAGGCGCCCTCACTCCGAGACAATCACTAGCCCCCGAAGTCATTATCATTTTGATTCTATCCTTCTTTAGATAAGTAGAGAGTCTTAGGACCCTGTAAAACGCCTCGTAGCCATGCTCGATTAGGTCGGACAACACTACCTCTACGAAGTTGCTAGCAACGGACACTATGTGACGATCAATAAGCGGCGCCGATGAATGACTCATAATCACCGTGTCTACCCGCATATCTCTAAGAGCAGCCATCACTACCTCTCGTTCATTGCTCTTGACCGAGATCAACTCATAACTCCAGCGATGCTTGGCCAATTCTTCATAGAGCCTATTCTTCGTGCTAACCATTATCGTTCTCCGTCTGAAGACTTCTAATCCTGAATCTGTTGCTGTCTTAGACGCCGTCTTGAAGACCTCCTCGTTTCCCTCGACTGCAACTGCACTGTAGCCCAGTTCGCCGGCAAGCCTAATCATATCGGCAGCTTCATTACCGGTAGCTGGCCTAATCCAAGCATCGGTAAAGAATCGCTTACTCATTTAAGTCCTGCTCGGCGATGATCAGGGGGTCTGTGACCGACCTTATCTCTATTTTAACCGGGTCTTTCTCGCTAGTCATCATCACGCCGTGATACGCAGTCTGCTTATCGATTCTAGCATGAAGAGTATAGTGAGTCTTGCCCCTCTCCGTTCTATCCCTAATGTATCTCTTGTCAAGCATCTTAATTATGTGTCTTGCTGCCCTCGCTGCGTCTTCGCCAGAAAGCTCAATCTCAATGACGGTCAATGGCTCCCCGAACACTCCTGTCAGACGCGCTATCCTTGCGTCCGGCACTTTCTCAAGATTAAGAACATTCTTCATAGCAATAATCACTTTTTCCTCCGACTCTGTCGCGGAGCACAGCGCCCTCACCTTTACCTGAAACTCGTGCATTCCGTATCTAAGCTTACTTGAAGCATAATTTTAATGATTTCTCCCGGTAATGTTCCGTAATTCTCAGTACCACTTGTCCTTTAGTCCAATCAAGTAAGCAGCAGCGTTTGTCCCCAAATGCAGTAAAAACGTCAATACGAACAGAAAAATGATCGATGAGGAGTCTACCCACTCCGGCGGGCCCATGACTGACCATGCAGTAACTAGGCTTAGGATCAAGAATCCAAGCTGGTCGAGGACCGGCACAGCCCCGCCACGCGGGACTCCAAACCTCCTCTTGCTGAAGGAGCCCAAGATATCGCCTAGCATTGCTCCGACACATAACAAGACAAATTCCAGTGGACCACGATAAAGAGGAATCTGGAGAGATGATAAGACTATACCGGCCAGAATTCCAGCTGCCAGTCCTGAGACTAGTCCTTCCAGCGTTTTTCCATCTCCGAAAAGTCTTTTACCGTCAATGAAGGATGCGCCACAATCTATTGGATGGGGATTTTTCACGAACCTGACAAAAAGAACGGGCGCTCCATTAGTAGCATACGCTGGAAAGATGTAAGCAATAATCATCAGTGGGTCAAACAAGCCAGTTCAAGCATCATTAAATCTGAGATTAATAAATACCTTAAATGCGGTGTATTGATGCGTCGCTAGTTGACTTATCTTTTTGAATAGCTTGATAGAAGTAAACATAGTTTTGTTTAAAGAACGTAGCGAGAAACAATATCACAATCACGCATAACAGGTTTTAGATTGTATGTTGTGAATAATCATAAATTATACCTATGAACCATGATTGATTAGAGATGTATAGAGCCGTCATACTCGACCTTGATGGGACAGTATACATAGGGTCACAACCCACCCCTGGAGCGAAGGAGGGAATAGAAACACTCAGAAAACTGGGATTCAAAATCATGTTCTTAACGAATAACTCAATGGTATCACGACGAATGATCGTCAACAAACTCGATGAGATGGGAATAGCCGTCAATGTGAATGAAGTATTAAATTCAGGAGCGGCTTCGGCAATCTACTTAAAACGAAGGATGAATAAAGCGAAGGCTTTCGTCGTCGGCGAAGTAGGATTGGTGGAGGAACTATTCATTCAGGGACATGAAATCGTGAGTGACTATAGACAGGCAGAAGTAGTGGTCGTAGGCGGTGATAGATACCTGACTTATAATAAGCTTCTCGACGCGCATCGTGCCATCGTCAGAGGAGCACTCTTCATCGCCACGAACAGGGATCATGCATTGGTGGTTGAGGATGGCCCAGTTCCCGGCGCTGGCGCCGTAGTGTCTTATCTAGAGACCTCAACTGGAGTGAGACCGATCGTCATAGGTAAGCCGGAGAAATACATCGCTGAGCTGGCCCTCGAGCTACTGAACGTCACCCCTGAGGAAGCAGTGATGGTTGGTGACAACGTGGCGACTGATCTGGAACTCGCAAGGAAGGTTGGAATGAAGGGCATTCTTATTAGGACTGGACTGGGGAGAGACAAGATACCCGAGTCCACGACATATGTAAACAATCTATTAGAGCTGCCAAAAGTCTTGCTCAGCAATCCATAAGTACTCACTACGCGAGTATTTACATCTCTACCAGTATGGGAAGACCTATCACTTCTAGTAATCCAGACTGAGACTGGATATATGACTTAACTAGGGCAAGCCTGAATCCCGCCAGTTCGCCGGAGTCTATCACGGGACAGTTCTCGTAGAAGTCGTTGAACCTCATTGCTAGTTGTCTTGAATGTATGACGAGTTTTTTAATCAGCAACGTCTCCAAGGTCTCCTCGACGATGAGCGGCAGATGAGAGATCGACCTGATCAATTCTTTTTCATGCCGCTCGAGTCTGCTCGGCGGATTCAGGTTTAGCGATATCCCGGCCTCTGATGCTTTCTCCAATATTCTGTATGCCCTCGCAACTGAGTATAGAATGTAGGGGCCTGTATCGCCCTCTATTCTTGACGACTCCTCAATGTCAAACATAACCGTCTTGTCTGTGTCCGCCTTTAGTATTGAGTACCTCAGCGACGCTACCGCGATTGCCTCAGATACTTTTTCTAATTTTTCTCTACTCCAATCTGGATGCCTCTTGGCTGTCTCCGACATTGCGAGTTCTTTCAGTCTATCTAGGACCTCGTCTACCTTAAAGTAAATGCCCTTCCGTCCACTCATGTGGACCTGTTTTGCCTCGGTAGTCATTCCAAGCATCCTAGCAGACCGAGAACTCAGAGTCACTGGTTCATATGAGAAGTGAACATACCTGGCGGGATCTATTCCAATCTTTGATAATGCATACTTAATTACAGATTGAGGCCTCTTCTGCCTAGAGTCTATTACTGTTATGACTAGCCTGGGGCGGCCCCTGTCAAAAGTTCTATCTCCCTCAAGGTCAGTTATCAGTATATCCGTCCCGTCCGGATTCTTCCCCCACAATGAATACCTAAAATCTGCCGAGGACTCGCCGAGCTTCCATATCGCGAAACCAATGTCTCTAGCTACATAAGTAGTTCCGCCATCGCTCTTTACGAGAACTTCGTCACCCTCCTTTGAGAGGACTTCATGCCCGGAGAGATCTATACACCAGCATCCACTCTTGGCGCCCTTCTCAGCAACGTAGAGTACCCCAGACTCCTTAAGACGACTAAATGCCTCGTTCCACAGGTTGAATGTGATTACATCGCTCTCCCTGCATAGAAGATCATACCTAGCTCCTAGCCTAGCACAAGTTCTTAACTGGTCCCTCAACACTCTGTCTGCGATTGTTCTTGCCTTTCTAAATGCTTCTGAGCCACGTATCTCGATCTGCCTGGCCAGTTCGCGCCGCTTGGTGTCTATCGCTGGGTCTCTCTCTGCTCTTCTATTAACCTCTACGTATACTATGTCTCCGCAGTACTCGTCGAAACGCATGCCCGGCGGCGCCTCTTCACTATATCCGAGCTCTATGAATCCGAGCAGGAGCTCAGCCATCTGGGCTCCGCTGTCATCTATGTAGTTTAGGACTACGACGCTGTGTCCTGTCTTCGAGTATAGCCTGGCCAACAGGTCGCCTATGCAGACATTTCTAGCATGTCCAATATGGAGAGCCTTGTTTGGATTTACGCTCGTATGCTCAATGAGTACGCGTTCACCTCTACCTATGTCGTTGAAGGCATATCGCTGGCCTAGCCTGATTACTTCTCCGACTGTCAGTTCAGCAAATATTCTCCAATTGACCCGGAAATTGAGATATCCTGGAGGCGCAACTTCAACCGACTCAATTAGCTCTGAGGAGCCTATGCTAGACTTGATTTTTTCAGCTAGCTTCAGCGGGTTTTCTCCAGTCTTGCCAGCTATCTCGAAAGGTATGGGAGAGTATGCCTCGCCGAACTCAGGAGACTTTGGAAGATCGACCCTAGCCTCCGGATACCCAGCCTTTTCTAGTAGGAGCCTCGCCTCTTCAAAGACCCGTTTAATCGTCAATTCTATACCCCCTATAAGACATTACTTACTACCTCAAAATTCTATACACCCTGATATAAACCAAGAGTAGCAATGGGCAAGGTAGCCACCGCATAGCAGACACATAACTTAAAAGTAGCTACGTAATTATAGAGTTATTTAGACATATGCCCACTAATCTTCCGGCCGAGGCCAAGAAAAAGCTAGCCGAGTATCAAGCAGCAAGGACGAATGAGGAAAAAATCAAAGTACTATCCGAGGCTCTTAGCCTAATACCTGACCATAAAGGAACAGAAAAGTTAAGGAGACAACTACGGAAAAGACTAGCTGAGCTTAGAAGAGAGGAGGAAGAAAGACGAAGAAGGAGGGTTGGAGGTACTTCTGTATTTTCAGTAAAAAAGGAAGGCTGGGCCCAAATATCCCTCATCGGAGCAGCCAACTCAGGAAAATCAAGCATACTAAACATTCTTACGGGCGCATCTTCGCCAGTAGCAGACTATCCGTTGACGACTCAGAAGCCATACCTAGGGATGATGATTTACGAGAATGTGGAGATACAGATAGTCGACCTGCCGTCCATACTTACGTATGATCTTGAAGAGACCAGCTATGCATCCAAGTCGATCGGAATAGCGAGGAACAGCGACCTCATAGCCATAGTGGTGGACCTAGCAAACAAGCCACTCGACCAGCTGAGAGCAGTTATAGAACTTCTGAAAAATCACGGAATAAGCATCGAGAAGAAAAGATGCGAAATAGTTGTAGAGAAGAAGGATAGCGGCGGACTCAGGATAATAACGATGGGCAAGACAGATTTTTCCTATGAGGAGCTGAGACAACTACTGTTGGACTTAGGACTGAGGTCCGCGGTTATCAAAATAGTCGGAGACGCGACGCTTGACGAAGTTCAAGAACAAATACTGACAGAGACCACCTATAAGAAAGCCGTAGTCATCTTCAATAAGGCCGACCAAATTCCTAAGAGCCAGCTAGAATCCATCATTAAGCAGGCAGCGAATTATGGACTTAGATGGATCTACGCATCATGCAACTCAGAAGAAGCAAGGGATAGCTTGAAGAAGTTCCTCTTCGAGTCCTTGGAGATGATTAGGATCTATACACAGAAAGACGGACAGCCGTCTCCAAAGCCACTCCTCCTACCGCGTGGAACAACCGTCCAAGAATTAGCCGAAATAATACACAGAGATCTAGCTAAAAACATGAAGTATGCGAGGGTATGGGGGAGGTCGGTCAAGATCCAAGGACAGCGAGTGGGGCCAGAATTCGTTTTGGATGACGGCGACCTCGTAGAGATAAGGGACTAACCATCATTATAGTTTTTTAAAAAATGAAAAGTATTTTTCAGCTATAAAATACATAGAACAACTTTAATCCATCAATCAAACGAACCGATACATTCATATTGAGATTGATTAATAGATTTATTCATAGAAATGTCTGTTAAAATAGCTATTAATGGCTTTGGTAGGATTGGACGTCTGTTCTTTAGGGCTGCCTATGAAAAGGAGAGAAACTTTGAGATTATTGCTGTAAACGACGTGGCAGACACAAAGACGCTGGCACACCTCTTAAAATACGACTCCACTCACGGTAGGTTCCAGCACGAGGTTAAGGCGGAAGACAATTACATAATAGTTGATGGAAAGAGAATTAGAGTCTTCAGCCAACCCGATCCTGCTACCCTACCATGGCGAGAACTAGACGTCTATCTAGTCATAGAGTCTACGGGTAGATTCACCGATAGGGAGGGAGCCTCTAACCACCTTAGGGCTGGTGCAAAAAAAGTGATTATTACCGCGCCGGCAAAGGACCCTGACTTGACGGTAGTCATTGGAGTGAATCATAAGGAATATGACCCGGCTAGACACCACATAGTCTCTAACGCGTCTTGCACAACGAATGCGGTAGCGCCTGTAGCTAAGGTTCTTCACGAAAACTTTGGGATCAGAGCCGCATTAATGAATACTGCACATGCATACACTAATGATCAGAGAATACTAGACCTTGTCCATAAAGATCTGCGGAGAGCTAGGGCAGGAGCAATGAACATAATTCCAACGACCACGGGTGCCGCTAGAGCTGCTACCCTAGTTCTGCCGGAGCTAAAGGGAAAAATGGATGGAATAGCCATAAGAGTGCCAGTCCCGAACGTCTCCATAGTTGACCTTACTGCAGTTCTTGAGAAACCAGCTACTCCAAGCGAGATAAACGCCAAGTTTAAGGACGCAGCTGAGGGAGAGTTGAAAGGAATACTGGCCTATACTGAGGACCCGATCGTCTCTTCAGACGTAAACCATACGACATATTCAGCAATCGTTGACGGACTGTCAACCATGGTCGTTGAAGGAATACTTGCTAAGGTCTTAGCCTGGTATGATAATGAGTGGGCGTTCTCCTGCAGACTTGTAGAGCTCGCCGAGCTCATGATTGAGAAGGCAGGAATATAATAGATGAGTGCCATAAGAGTTATGAGCATAAAGACTCTTGACGAGTTAGAAGCAACAAATAAGAGAATATTATTAAGATGCGACTTTAACTCACCGATAGACCCATCAACAAAACGCATCGTCGACGATACGAGGATTAGAATCCACGCAGAGATGACAATTCGAGAATTAGTTATGAAAAAAGCTAAAGTAGTAATAATTGCACATCAGGGAAGGCCCGGCGATCCCGACTTTACCAGTATGAAGGAACACGCAGAAATACTCTCGAGAATACTCGGGAGTACAGTAAGCTATGTTGATGATGTTGTAGGAGAGAAGGCAATCAACTCGATTAAGTCGATTAAGAGTGGTGAAGTTTTAATGCTTGAAAATGTTAGGACACTGCCATACGAAATGAAGAGCGGCAAACCTGAAGAACATGCAAAGACAGAGCTTGTCTCTAGACTAGCACCACTCTTCGACTGCTTTGTCAATGATGCATTTTCAGCATCTCATAGGGCTCACGCCTCAATCGTAGGATTTACAGCAGTTCTTCCGAGCTATGCCGGCAGGGTTATGGAAAGAGAGCTGGCTGCCCTAGCTAGAGTTTCATCAAACCCAGAAAAGCCCTGCGTGTATGTATTAGGAGGGGCAAAGGCAGATGACTCCTTAGCCATTACTAAGCACGTTCTTGATAAAAACATTGCCGAGTATGTCTTAACTGGTGGGTTAGTCGGCCAGTTGTTTTTACATGCTGCCGGCTATGACTTGGGCATAATTAATACTAAGTTTATTAAAGAGCAGAAATTAGAACAGCTTGAACCTGATATTAGGGATGTTCTATCTAGATATCCGGAAAGAATAAAGCTGCCTCTAGACCTCGCAGTCGATAAAAATGGCGAGAGAATGGAGATACCCATTAGCAACCTACCCACTGAGTATCAAATAATGGATATAGGAGAAAAAACTATTGAGGAATACTGCAGAATACTGTCGAGCGCAAAATCCGTCTTCATAAGCGGCCCCCTAGGAGTTTTCGAGAAAGAACAATTCACCAAGGGTACGAGGCAGATATTATCTGCCGTAGCCAGAGAGGATAAATTTACAGTTGCAGGTGGCGGGCACACTGTAGCTGCTATTGAAAAATTCGGACTTAAGGATAGGCTAAGCTACGTAAGCACCGCTGGTGGAGCATTGATTGAATACTTAATGGGCAGAGAACTCCCAGGGGTTGAGGCGCTGAAAGAAGCTGCCAAAAGAATGAATAAGTTACATTAATCAGATCAAGCTCAGGTTTAAAAACAACTATCCTTCTGAAGAATTGAGGGAGGATAACTTTGGCATTCCCTGAAATCGAGGCCATACTCTTGCTTATCATTATTGTGTCGGGAATCCTGTCCGTTGAGGTGCGTAGCCTAGTAAAGGCCGTGATGTGCCTCTTCATATTCACGCTGAGCTTAGGACTGCTATTCATGGCCTTAGGGGCTTTCCACGTAGGGTTATTCCAGATACTGGCATACTCAGGCGGCACAATAGCACTATTCATAGCAGTCATAATGCTTACAAGGAGGGTTGAAGAATCTTGAAGACAACCGAGATCATTGGAACGATAGCCTCAGTAATATTCGCGGCGGTAGTCATAATCATTTTTGCCTCTAATCCCCCTCTGTATGCCTACTGGGGAAGCAACCTCCATAGACTCTCCAATCTTGGAGTCAGTGAGTTGGGAGCAGCCATTGGCAGATATGTATGGAGGGAGCTCTTCCCCGCTATGGTTGCATTCTTGATGGTATTAATCGCGCTGATACTCGGAGTCTCAACACTTCTAAGGAGGGAGTAAAATGGCGCTGCCACCATTGATATACGTCCCCATCTCAGCCTTCATTTTCGCGCTAGGCATATACACACTCGCGAGCAAAAGAAACATAATAAAACAACTAATAGCCATCGAGATCCTGATTAACGCTGCTCATCTGAACTTTGTTGTCTTTGCCACAAGTAATCCAGCCGGAATAGACCCCTACGCGTTAAGCCTCGTAGTAATATCGCTAGGTGTCGGAGCATCAATAATCGCGGCTGGGCTCCTTCTAGTAGTGCATGTCTATAGAACATATGGAACAATGGACCTAGAAGCCCTGAGGAAGCTTAGAAGATGAGGCTTCCTAATCATTGATGCCCCCTGCGGTGGGCGGAATTATTACTAATACATCGCCATCGTTTAGCGCGTAGCCTTCGATACGTGCCCTATCTATCCTTTGTGCATTTATTGCTATTGTTATGTTATTTCTTATCTGTCCTTCGTCATCTAAAATATATCTACGCATATGCTCGCCATATTTATCGATAATTAATTTAAGAGCATCAATAATTGTTGAGCCCTCTTTAAGAATGATTGATTCAGAGTGCTTACCTGTAATTTCTCTGAGGTACGCGTAGAACCTTACCTCTATTCTAATCAAACTCTCACCAATAAAGACAAAGCTAGTGTCGCTCCTCAACCCATCTATGAGTACCGTCTGGATATACTTCTTTCTTGAAGATTGCTGGCTCTGTCTTGTATCTCTCTATCGCTTCTTTGAGACCTTCAAGGACTGCGGCACGTCTTCTCCCAGCGACCACCACTAGCACTATGGGCTCTCCAGGCATGAATTTTCCAGTAAGGTGCCATATCCCCACGTTTGATAACTCATACTTATCAGCAAGTTCCCGACATATCTTTGATATCTCGAGGTTTGCGTTTTCCTCGTACGCTTCTATCTCGACATAGCTTACCGCTTTACCTTCCCTGCTGGTGTTTCTTGCCACTCCTATGTATGACGCTACCGCACCATCCCTTCCAGATGAATAAATCAGATCGACATGGGCTAGAATCTCTAATAGGTTGAGACTGTCTTTCTTGTAGACTCCTACGCTTGGTAGAGAAGGTGCATTCTTCTGCTCATTCATTTTGTTCCCACTTTCGCGAGAACGCTGACCCTTCCAGCAACATTCTTAGCTATTTGACGTAGGATGTTTGCTGCTTCTGATTTTGGATGAGCGAGAATTACGGGCTCTCCCTCGTCGCCCCCCAGCATTATCTCGGGGATTATCGGTATCTCGCCTAGGAATGGAACGCCCACATGCTCCGCGGCCATTCTTCCACCGCCCTTGCCGAATATGTAGGCCTTCTCTCCGCATTTACGACATACGTAATAAGACATATTCTCAACTATCCCAATAATGGGCACTCCAAGTTTCTCAAACATTCTAAGTGCCTTCATCGCTATGGTCACAGCAGCCGCCTGCGGAGTAGTGACTATTATGACGCCTGTCAAGGGAATGCTCTGCGCCAGTGTTAGCGATGCATCACCAGTACCTGGTGGGAGGTCGACGACCAGATAATCCAGCTCGCCCCACTCAATTTCAGACAACATCTGTCTAACCGCGTTTGCCACTAAGGGGCCTCTCCAGATAACTGGCGTTTCATCTGTGATTAGTAATCCAATTGACATCACCTTTAGCCCCATAGGGCCGACAGCCGGCAGAACTTTATCTCCTGCTGCCTGAGGGAAGCCAATATTCTTCAACAGTTTAGGGATGGTTGGTCCATACATATCCGCGTCAAGTAGTCCCGTCTTAGCTCCAGACTCCGCAAGCGCTAGGGCCAAATTTACAGCAAGAGAGGATTTACCAACTCCTCCCTTACCACTAGCAACAGCCACAACGTTCTTAAGTCCCGGCATGTTTAGCATATTCATCTCGGTCCTCCTCGTTGACGGGACATTAGAAGTAACCTTCATGTCTACGGACTTGACTCCCGGGATTGACTCTACTGCTTCTCTTGCTTGTCTAGTTATCTGTTCATTGAATGGGCATGCAGGCGTTGTCAATACGAGCGTGAAGGAGACGCGCCCATCCTGAACCTTTAAGTCCCTTATCATTCCCATCGAGACAATGTCCGTTCTCAGTTCTGGGTCGATCACCTTCTTAAGCGCTTTTAAAACCAAGTCCTCTGTTACAGTCATCCAAAATCTATGATGCCCCTAGAGTTAAAATATGTTTCTAATCTAACTAAATCTACTTCGGTAACACATGCCTAACTGCACAGGAATCATCTAAATAAAGTATATGTTAGCATTAGACCAACGATTGTCTTTGCGTCTTTAATTTTGCGTTCCTTAATCATTTTTACAGCGTCGTCTAGTGATAGATAAATTACTTTTATGTTCTCGTCTGGCTCCGTGTTCTGTCCAACATAAGAACCAACCTTGGCGATGTAGATGTGTATTACTTCATTGCTGTATCCAGGCGAGGGATAAATAGATCCGAGCAACTCGAGGCTTAATGCAACGTATCCCGTCTCCTCTTGAAGCTCTCTCATGGCGCATTCTTCTGGGCTTTCGCCATGCTTAATTGTGCCTGCAGGGATCTCTAACAGCTCAATGCCTGCGGCGTGTCTATACTGATTTACGAGGATGACTTTTCCGTCAGTCGTAAGTGGCACGACTGCTGACGCGCCTGGATGCTCAACAATCTCCCTCACTATAGTTTTGTTGTTTATCCTGACATTGTCTATTCTCAGGCTAACTACCCTTCCTTCATATATCCGTCTGCTGCCTACTTTCTCTTCACTCATCGTTTATGCATTTTTATTCTTCCTCAAATATGTCATGCAGATGTTTTTACGCATATATTTCTCATCGTTTAGATTTTACCGAAGATGAGCGGCGGGACCTTCAGCGGCTACGTCGAGGGACTTCATATATCGAGGCTGGGCAAGGCAATATTATTAAAGATTAGGCTCATCACTCCCGGCGGCCAAAGAGTTGAGTTATACATTCATGCGCCGCCCGACTGGCTGAGTCTTGGAAAAGCAATTAGCGGGACATACCACCAGGCTGAGACTCCTGATGGGACTGTACTTATTATAGATAGTATAGTAGAGGACAAAAATCTACGGCCAGCAATCATTCATGAATTAACGGTTGAAAAAATTCTAAGAATAGGCCAAGACACGGTTGTAGTTGAGGGGAAGTACTCTGACGGCAGGATGTTCAGCCACACGCTAAGAGACACTCGACTACTAGAACTTCAGCCAAGGCTTCCAATTAAGTCTCTAGGATTATTCATCGAGAGGGACTCGTTGCAGGTATTGGTCACGATCATTAATAAAAACGAGTTTAATCTCTTAGCGAGGGCCTACGAGTTTTCATCACAGCTTTTGAAAGCTGGATTAGAAGAGCCTGAGAAAAGATTCCTCGAAGGGGAGCAATGAGTATTTGCTTACTATACCCATGACTGCCTCAGCCTTAGGTCAGAAAAACAAATCCCACACACTCTATGATCACTCGTGATTCTCTTTGAGTAGCCTAGAGGTGCACCACATACTGGACATTTAAGTCCGGGACGCGGCTCATACAGTCGATGACCACACGAAGGACAGGAGTTTGACCCAATAGGAAGAGTGGAGCCACAATTAGGGCAGAAAGCCTCATTAGACCTGCTTATTACCTCGACAATAATCATAGCCGACGGGGCGAGCTGGCTAGGCGCTGAGCTCGGCGAATAAGCCTGAATAACTGTTGGACTTCTAGGACTCTTGGCTCGATCAATTACAGATCCGCTGAGCGTAGCTTCTCTTCTAAGAGGAGGCTCCCCAAACAATAGTTTTTCCAATTCGTCTTGCTCTTCTTTTTCCGGCTTCTTTACGGCAACGTCAATCTTAATTACGAATGAGCTATAGCTGATCGCTACAGCAGAGCCCAATAAAATGAATAGCGACACAGATGGGATGAGGCTCTGGGGCTGCGTTAGGAATGAGATGGATTCTGAGGTGAGTGTCTGGTAAATCAGTAGTGCTACTGCTGGTAGGCTGATCGTCCCTATGTATGCTGTCCTGATGCCGAAGAAACGTGCGTATGAAAAGTATCCTCCCGCCTCTGCAATGGTGTAAACAGCCCATAGCGATATAGCGGTCTTTAGAAAGATACCTTCGTTAATTATAGGCCCTGATAGGTCTGGATAACGCAGATACGCGAGATACAGCACAAACGAGGAGGCTATTATCCCTAATAAGATTACAAGGACTGATAATGATTTGAAATACCTATGATTTGTCTGAGAGCCCAGCCTTAGCCAGAAGATTCCTCTAAGGACTATGCCTACTAGGTATGCTATTGCCGCGATGATAAAAACAAAAGACACGCCCTTTAAGGCAGGAAAACTAGATAGCTGTGACAGAAGCATCAATATGACTATGGTGGACAAGATATAGCCCGTGGTTCCCAGCAGGCCAATACGCATTTCTGTCCCCACTATAATGTAGGGGTTTTTAACCATTTCCTCCGGGGCGAAAGACGTAAATAGCGAATTTTCAAGAAACGCTATAATACTGCAGGTTTCGTTTATCTAATATGGCAAAGTACATCTTCGTCACAGGCGGCGTCGTATCGTCTGTGGGCAAGGGGACCGTGGCGGCTTCAATCGGGAAGATACTTGTATCTAAGGGATACAAAGTCGACTTTTTGAAGATTGATCCTTACGTCAATGTTGATGCTGGCACACTGAACCCCTATTCTCATGGAGAAGTCTTCGTCACAGATGATGGAGGCGAGACAGACCTTGACCTCGGATGGTATGAGAGATTTTTAGATATCCCCATGAGCAAAATAAACAACATAACGACCGGACAGATCTACATGGAAGTGTTGAGAAGAGAGAGGGCGGGCGACTATCTAGGACAATGCGTACAAGTCATCCCCCACGTCACAGATGAGATAAAACGACGCATAAAAATGATCGCAGCAAGAAGGGGGGCAGACATAGTCATCGTAGAGATCGGCGGAACTGCGGGAGACATTGAGGGACTGCCATTTTACGAGGCGGCTCGACAGATGAAGCTTGAAGAGTCTACACTGTTCGTGCATGTAGCTCTTGTAATATATCTTAAGCCCACTGCAGAGTTCAAAACCAAGGCGCTGCAACATAGCGTAAATGAGCTGAGAAGGATAGGCATCCAGCCCGACATAGTGGTTGCGAGGAGTGATAGAATGATAGACGAAGCAACACGTTCAAAGATTGCGCTATTCAGCACTCTTCCAAAAGAGGCAGTCTTTTGCTCGTATGATACCGACGTCATTTACGAAGTTCCACTAATGCTGGAGAGGCAGGGAATCGGCGACTATATCGAACGTCTACTCGGACTGCCTCGATTACCCTCGCGTCTCGAGGAATGGAGCAGGATAGTAAATTCTTTCAGAATAAAGGACCCAGTCGTGAAGATAGCAATATGTGGAAAATATACAACCCTAACTGACTCATACGTAAGCATTAAGGAAGCATTACACCACGCGGCCGCATATCACGGCGTGAAGCTCGAGTTAAAGTGGGTTGAGACAAGCGAGCTAGAGAATAATCCCTCAATGATTGAAGAATTAGAGGATGTTGACGGAATCTTAGTACCTGGAGGATTCGGAAAAAGAGGAGCCGAAGGTAAGATGAAAGTAATAGAGTACGCGAGGACTAGGAAAAAGCCCTTCCTAGGCATATGCTTCGGTATGCAGTTAGCAATCGTAGAGTTTTCCAGAAATGTTTTAGGCCTAAAGGAAGCGAACAGCACGGAGATAGACCCATTAACACCACATCCTGTGATATATCTTATGCCAGAACAGGAGGAAGTTGTAGAGAAGGGAGGCACGATGAGGCTGGGAGCCCTGCCTGTACATATAAAGAAAGGCACGAGAGCGCATATGCTGTATGGAAATGATATCATCTATCAGAGACACCGGCATAGATACGAGGTAAATCCAAAATATTGGGAGGCTCTTCAAAGAGAAGGAATGATAATCTCAGGCATGTCGCCAGATGGTAGAAGAGTTGAGATAATAGAGCTGGGAGACCATCCATACTTTATTGCTACACAGTTTCACCCAGAGTTTAAATCGAGACCAGGTAATCCCGACCCCGCATTCCTAGGACTAATCCGTGCATCAGCAGAGACGAGCAAGGTTAAAGACGTTGAGCGTATCAGGAGAATAGCAGTGTAGAATGAGGCTAATAGACGCCCACTGCCACTTCCATGCCTACCGTAAAGAAGAATATGCAAATTATGAAAAAATAACGATAATTGCCGTCTCAGAGGACTACAATTCATCGGTGAAGACATTCCTGTTATCAAGGAAGATAAGGAATATTGTTCCTTTCGTTGGTCTTCACCCATGGAATACAAATAACTCGATTATGGAAGAACTCATACTACTTAAAAATTTACTGAATAGCACAAAAGAAGTGGCTGGATTGGGCGAAGTGGGTTTAGACTTCAGATTTTCTAAAGCTCCGAAGGATCTTCAACTAAAAATATTTGAGGAATTTTGTAGAATTGCGGCAGAGCGAAATCTACCCCTAAATGTACATTCTTACTCTGCTTGGAGCGAGGCATTAGCCTGCGTCGTGAAGAGCGAAGCTCCGTCGGTGCTCTTTCACTGGTATACCGGACCCGAGCATTTATTAAAAGAGATCAAGGACCATGGATACTTTATCAGCATAAATCCCACGGCCACCATTCAGGCAAAGCAGAGAAAAATAATCGAGAAAACAAGCGAAGAAATACTTTTGACTGAGAGTGACGGCCCATATGTCTACAGGTCTCTAAGGCTTGACTCAACAATGATTTTACAGACGCTTAAAATAATCTCTGAAATTAAAAAAATTTCAGTCGATGAAGTTTCACAAATCATAAACAATAACTATGAGAGATACATGATGAAGAGGACGAGCCTCGTCGAGTAGACGCAGCTGCATCGCTTAGGTCAAGCTATATAAAGTAATAAGTTCTTTTAGAAAGACGAAGTCATGCCTGAGAAAATTCTTGATAATTTGGATGAGTATGTTGCAGGGCCTTTAACGTCTATTGAGGTTAAGGAGCGTAAGATATCTGACCTATTAACAGCTATGAGTCTTACTGGATTTCAGGGAAGAAAACTCGGTGAAGCACTTGACGTATGGGTCAGAGCCCTGAGGGATGAAGACACCGTGATAATGATGGGCTACGCCGGAAGTTTAAGCACAACTGGGCAGTGGCGAATAGTTAAGTGGCTCATAGAGAACAGATACATAGATGTACTGGTCTCAACAGGGGCGAACATCACCGAAGACTTGATAGAAGCTATGGGATACAGATATTGGAGAGGAAGCCCACTAGTCGATGACGACCTCTTAAGAAAGAAGGGAATCTACAGATTCTACGATGTCTACGTGAAGGAGCAGGACTACATATCGATGGAAAAAATGCTCGGAGAATTCATGCTAACGCTTCGTGATAGGAAGGCACTCGCCTCGCCTGAACTGCTCTACCTATTAGGCAAGTGGCTTGAAGAAAGGGGCGTTGATGGAATAGTAACCTCAGCCAGCAGGCATAAGGTCCCAATATTCTGTCCAGCGATAGTCGATAGCGGATTCGGAGTCGCGTATATCCACAACCGATACAGGGATAAAGAGTTTAGTCTCTTGGTGGACCAGTTCAAAGACTATGAGCTACTCATCAAGATTAAATCGCGGTCTAAGAACAGCGCGGCCATTTTTATTGGTGGAGGCGTGCCCAAAGATTTTATACAGTTATCAGCCGTATCTGTCGACTTACTGCTGTCAGGCGACTACACCAAAACCAGACCCCATAAGTATGCAATTCAGATAACTGTAGATAGTCCACATTGGGGAGGACTATCTGGCGCAACACTAGAAGAGGGAAAAAGCTGGGGCAAAGAGATGAAAGGTGGAATGAATGCCCAGTGTTTCTGCGACGCAACGATAGCGCTGCCACTACTGGC
Source organism: uncultured Nitrososphaeria archaeon (assembly GCA_964440295.1). Lineage (GTDB taxonomy): Archaea > Thermoproteota > Nitrososphaeria_A > Caldarchaeales > Calditenuaceae > CALIKS01. The sequence continues at coordinate 5,218 of CAYTRT010000017.1, read as the reverse complement.
CCACTCCTTACACGAACTCATCAAGCAGCCGAGGAAAGGACCAGACCTTTCCTGGGTATTTAGTTCAGTAACTTAGTAGCGGCAGAGCAAATAAAGACAAGCATCATGGAAGCGTCTTAACTATAGCTGAGTATAGAAAAGGCAGAACAATTGTTGCGTCAGAGTTCACGAATACGTGCTTCGAGCTCGCTGACAATTTTCTCCAAGATATTGCCTCTCTCGGTCTGGCACCGCTTAAGCTTCCGTCGTATTCGGTCGCCGTAGTGATGTATACCGCGTATTCCAGTCCTTCGCCGCTGAACTGCCCCCACCACAAAGCGTGATGCTTAGATATTCCTCCACCAACTATTAACGCTCCAGCGGTTTCTGCTTTCCAGAGAGCATCGCTTAATAGCGATTCGTCACGCAACAAGTCAAAGTAGAATCGCCTTGTTTGCGTGTTAAGCCATACATGGAATCCAACCGCACCGTCGACTATGCCTGGAACAATTACGGGAACCTGCTCTCTCCAACACCAGTATAGGAATGAGTCTTCACTTCCGATGTGTTCTCCCAGTCTCCAACAGAATTCATGCGTAGATAAGTGGTCAATATCAGACATTTTTGCCATCAATTCTCTGATTTCTCTCTCTATTACTTCTCCGTAGCTAGAATTCTTTATTAGCACATTGCCTAATCTGTGGATGTTCATTCGCCGGAGTTCATAGTCGTCGAGGTCGAAACTTCCACATTCATAGTTTGCCCTACTTCTAGCGAGGTCGTGATCAAGTGTGGCACAAGTAGTGATGACTATGTTGAAGAGGCGGCGCCGAATCATGTCGGTCAGTATCCCCCGCAGGCCTGTAGCCATTAAGTTGCCAGTAAACGATAATATCTTAAGGCAATCACTCCTCCTAAACATCTCAACTAATATCTCCTTAGCCATCGCGAGGTTCACGGACATAAACCCCCCAGACCTGAGCATCATCTCAAAAATCGCGTTCAGGTCAGTATCCTTGTCTATTTTTATGTCTCTTACCGGTTCACTCATCTCTGCTCATCACTGACTATCCACTCTGAACGATAAATACTTCATCAATGCCAGAAATATTATCGAGCTATTTGCTAATCAGTAGCTCCTAACTATTTTCAGCCAATCCCTAAGCCTAACCTCTAAGCCGAATCTTTCTTCACGCCTCTTCATGTAGATTATTGGAGATACTAGGAGCCCGAAGTCGCGCATGAGCCTAAATTTTCCGCTAAATTTTTTCTGAATAAAAACGAACAGTTTATAGAATATGTCGAAATGATTCATAATGTCTTCTGGATACTTGTCCAGACTATTGTTCTCGATATGCTTAGCTAGTATTTCTGCCGATTGCATGCTTGGTATGATTCCCTCGCCAAGAATTGGATAAACGGTTCCTATGCTTTCTCCAACTCCGACTATATTTTCGTCAAGGATCGGCGTTGAGAGGTGTGGGGGCGTTATTCTTACAGGCCTGCCTGTCTTCATCAATATTTCGCCCTTGTATTTCTGTAAAAACTCGTTTAGATATTTCTCATGGTTCTTATAGTAATCTCCTGCACCGACATGGTAGATCCCATCACCTAACGGAAAATACCAGAGATACCCGGATAGTTTGTCAATTGGCTTTATGTAAAAATCATCGAAGGGAGGGTCTCTATACTTCACCCTGTACTCAACTGTTGGAATATAGTAGTCTTTCCTTATTCTTGGAAGGAGTGTTCTGTTAAAGCCCGTAGCGTCTATGATGAGGTCGCTCCCATCATTTGGGGGACTAATAATTCTTGAGCCATAGAACAGCCTGATGTCGCGGTGCATGTCTTTAATGAGCCTAAGTTTATCGAACGTGCATAGTCCCTTGAGCTTGATCTCGATCATCTCGTCTTTGACCTGAACAAGCATCCGCTTTCCCACGTGGTACACATAGTCGTCGAAGTTTAGCCCTATTTTTCCCGCCAGTTGACGCAGCTCATTCAGGCTTGTCCCCCACGCACATATTGGGAAGAACTTATCTCTTTCCTGCCGCTCATAGACGACTACGCCGTGATTGTCTTTTAGGAGCTGTGCCAGATAGGAGCCGGCAACTCCGCCTCCCACTATCGCGATCTTCATGACTCTATCTTTGACGACTAGTGATTAGTCATCCCGAAATATATCTCTGATCTTGCTACGGCTCAACTATTGTTCCCGCTTCATTATACAGTATGGCGCGTCTAATGTTCTCAACATTTCTACCATCTATGAAGAGCAACTTCGTCCTTGATCTCTCAAGCATGGTAAGCCCAACCGAGTCTATTAATTGGTATTCACCCGCACGGTGAGATGTTGTAGCAAGCAGTTTCCAGAGCTCTGAATAAGTCATTCGAGGAATAAGCCTAGCCGTCGGGTTTACTTTGGGATCGGAGTCATAAACACCGGCGACGTCGGTCGCGACAATCATTCTAGGTGCTCTAATTGCTTGGGCGCATAGAGATGCAACCGCAAAGGTTGATTGTCCCGGCCAGAAGCCTCCGACAACGGCGAGATTAGAATTTACCAATGCTTCTCTGAGTTCAGAGGTGTTCTTAGGGACTGAGGGATAAGCGACATCTCTAAGGGCTTCGATAAACAGCATCGCATGTATTCTCGTGACCTGTATCGCGATCTCGTCGCATATAGTCTCGTCTGCGCCGAGGCTTCTCGCGGCATCTATGAAGCGTCTTGCACCCCCTCCGCCGCCCACGACTACTACCCATTTATCTTCAGGTCGTAGGGTCTGCCTGAGGGTCTCGGCGACGTTTCTAATGAATTTATGGTCAAGTTGATCCCTGTGGAAGAGATGCCCCCCTATCTTCAGCACCAAGGACATACATAATTATCCAGCAACGTAGTATATTATAGCTTAATTAATAGCGTCCTCACGGCTAGTCAGACTTATTAAACAGTTCTGACGTTTAATCAATACAGCGACTTAACAATGAAATTCCTAAACATCCCTAACCACTAGTCGCCAGGTGTACTTAGCATGAAGTATGATTCTGTAACACTTTACAAATTTAAACGCATGATAGAAGAGTTGGAAAAAAAGGAGGGCCGAGGAACCGAACTAGTTAGTATCTACGTGCCTCCCGGTAGACGAATCGACGAAGTTATAGCCTATCTCAGGCAGGAATACGCAACCGCCTCAAACATCAAGTCCAAGTCGACTAGGAAGAACGTCATGGACGCGATTGAGAGCGCTATACAGCGGTTAAAACTTTTCAGCGATGCCGGCGAGAATGGCATAATAGTTTTCAGTGGAGCAATACCGCAAAATGGCCCGGGAACAGAAAAAATAGAGGTATATCACATTATACCGCCCATGCCTATTAATATTTTCCTTTATCGGTGTGATAGCAAGTTTCATCTGGAGCCTCTTAAGGACTTGGTCAAGGAGAGAGATGTGTATGGCGTCTTGGTGGTTGATAATGAGGAGGCCGCGGTCGCCGTTCTTAAGGGCCGCTCAATAACAGAGATTCAGACATACACTTCGGGTGTTCCGGGCAAGCATAGGGCGGGCGGCCAGTCTGCCAGACGATTCGAGAGACTCAGAGAACAAGCACTGACTGACTATTATAAGAGAGTGGCCGACCACGCAAACGAGATGTTCCTGAAGTACCCAGAAATAAAGGCGATAATAATAGCCGGTCCGGGACCTACAAAGGAGATCTTCAGCAAGGGCGACTTATTGCACTACACTCTCCGAGACAAGATATACGTGGTCGACACTTCGTATTCGGGAGAGGAGGGAGTCAGAGAGGCGATAGACAAGGCATCCGAACAGTTAAGAGAGCTACGCCTTGTAGAGGAGAGGCGACTCATAGATAAGATTATCTGGATGGCATCCAACGCTGGAGGAGTCATCTACGGCGAAAAACAGGTAAGACAAGCGCTAAGGAACAAGCAGCTTGCCCTCCTAGTCATTAGCGAGGACCTAGACAAGTGGGAGGTCGAGGTTAAATGTAGTTCGTGTGGATACAGCGAGAAGCTTTCATTAACAAGCGATGAGCTTGTCTCTAAGCTCCCCCAGCGCCTCGCTGAGAAGTGCCCAAACTGCGGCATGCTTTCTCTGACTAAAGCTTCAGAAGAGTTTTTGATTGATGTTTTGATAAGAGAGGCCGAGGATGCTGGTACGAAGGTAGAGCTCGTGTCTTCAGCTCACGAGTCTGGAGAGATGTTTAAGAAAGCCTTCATGGGGCTGGCCGGAGTCCTTAAGGGGCATCAATACAACCTCTGACACATCGACGCCCTAAACCCAAAATACTCCTTAGACATGTCTAGTTTAAGAATGTCTGGCAATGTTCCCTACGGCCCAGCTGAGGATACATGGCTACTTGAAGATTCTTTAATGAGGATAGAAAATGTAGGACGCTCTGCTGAAGTTGGATGTGGAACCGGCTATATCACAAAGATACTAGCAGAAAAATCAATAGAGGTAGTCGCGATTGAAAAGGACGCCCAGTCAGCATACTTGGCGAGAGAAAACCTTGGATGCGTCATGAGCAATGTCCACATAATTATTGGTGACGGGCTTAGCCCAATTCATATATCAGCCAAATTAGACCTAATAGTTTCTAATCCGCCATACCTGCCACTAGACGATGAGTTCTATGACCCGGCCATTCATGGAGGACCATCGGGCATCGAAGTGTCGGAGCACCTAATTAAACAGGCTCTGCCATTCCTAGAGAGGGGGAGCCAACTGTATTTAATCTCCTCATCGCTCAGCGACCAGAAAAGACTGCTAGAAACGATACGTACTCACGGGCTAGAGATTGAGGTCGTAAGTTTTAGGCGAATATTCTTCGAGGAGATAGCATGCCTAAGAATTCGCCGTGCAGCTCAGAATTCCAGCCTTAATCATGAATATGAAGAACACTGTCATCTTTAAACGATGCAAGAATTAACAAAAATACACAATCAAAAACAATTACAAAGAAAGCTTCAATTTTTTCTTGGTTTCGAACGGGGATACCAGTCCTACATTTTCGTCCCGAGGCCTCAAAACACTCATTCCTCAGACTTGGAGTTGAATAGATGGCTCTTCCATCCTTTTTACTGACTATTTCCAAAGTATTGTGTGCTTGCTCCTTAGGTGGAAGCAAAAGATTAAATATGGAGAGTGATTATTAGTGCTCGGCGTGGGCCCGTAGCTCAGCCTGGCTGGAGCGCTCGGCTGATAACCGAGAAACA
>CAYTRT010000016.1:18131-31113 GCA_964440295.1 uncultured Nitrososphaeria archaeon | reverse complement strand
AGGGGCTACGGGCGGGGAGGACCTCCCCGGCGGCGCCTGCAGGCGCCGGGAGCATTGATGCCCCCGTCGGGGCGCCGTCCCGCATCAGACGTGACACGGGCCAGCCACGGCCCTCCGCGGTATGGCACGTCGGTCACGTCCTCGCACACAACTACTATCAAATGATAGAGATGACGTTACATAAGCGTTTAGAGACTAGGCTGAAAATAATGGAACCACTACTTAGGAATATATAAATGGCTTAATACCGCCGAGAGGTGTACTACGCCCTCACGAACATTCGGTCAAAGATTAAACATCTATTCGGGACTAAAGCACGACAATATTCCAATACAGCTAGACTTCTGGGATAACGAAGTGGTGCCCAGGGGGAATGAACAAACAACGCCGCACGGATACCCAAGACCAGAAGCATAAAATCTTCGCCTAAAGAATCCTGATCTGCTATCTCTACATGCAGTAGCGACTCAATAAATTTAAATGGCCGAGGTTAGCATCTATACTGCTATGAGTCGATCTTCTATAAGTGTCAGGGCTGCTGTCCTGAGACAAGCCGGACTGTCAAGGCCATACGCTCAGTCTAGGCCATTGAGCATCGAGGAAGTGAAGCTTGAGCCGCCTGGGCCGGGCGAGGCGCTCGTCAAGATCGTATCAGCGGGGTTGTGCCACTCTGACCTCGCAGCCGTCGAGGGAGTGAGGCGCTTCCCCCTACCAGTCGTCCTTGGACACGAAGCCGCAGGAATAGTAACCGAGCTGGGCGAGGGAGTAACCTCTGCCAAGGTGGGTGATCACGTCGTCCTCTCATTCGTTGCCTCCTGCGGCAGATGCGTCTACTGCTTGTCGGGAAGACCTGCTCTCTGCGATCCTGGCAGGCAGGCGAACAGGAATGCGACGCTAATAAACGGTGCTAAGAAATTCTCAAAGGATGGAGAATTAATCGGCCATCACTTAGGAGTTAGTGCCTTCTCAGAGTATACTGTAGTATCTGACAAGTCGCTGATACCGTTGCCAAAAGAGTTGCCTCTCGAGAAGGCGGCGCTCTTCGGATGCGCAGTGACTACTGGCTTCGGAGCAGTCATGAATACTGCCCGCGTCAGGCCGGGCTCATCGGTGGCTGTGTTCGGATGCGGAGGAGTGGGGCTAAACATAGTTCAGGCAGCCAGAATCGCTGGGGCGTCCACGATTATTGCAGTAGACGTGCTTGACGAAAAACTAGAAGTTGCGAGCAGGCTCGGAGCCACACATGTCGTTAATTCTAGAAAGACGGACGCAGTCGAAGAGGTTAAGAAGATTACTGATGGGAAGGGCGTTGACTATGCCTTCGAGGCGGTTGGACTAACGAGCGTGATGGAGCAAGCCTTCAGAACCACCAAGAAGCAGGGCATGACGGTCTGCATAGGAATGACTTCCCCCGACAATAGAATAGTCATTCCATCAACGCTCCTGATAGATGAGGAGCGTCAGCTAGTGGGCTCGTTCATGGGCTCGGCAGTACCTATAAGGGACATCCCCATACTTGTCAACCTCTATTTGCAGGGACGAATAAACCTAGAATACTTAATCTCGAGATACATAGCTCTTGACGAGATAAACGAGGCTCTAGATAGGCTAGCATCGGGAGAGACAGTCAGACAAATCATAAGGTTCAAGTAACGGCTCGAGTATAAATTTTCGTCACGCCCAATCACAATCAGCAGAAATTGCTATTCATAGTATACACTACTGGAAGATGCAACTTATCATGTAGCTACTGTGGCGGGAGCTTTAATCCCGACATTGTTCCCTGGGAAGTAAGGTATGATCCCCACAAGCTTAGCGACTTGATAAGCGATGGCGATGTCGTCGCATTCTACGGAGGAGAACCACTGCTAAATCTTAGGTTTATAAAAAAGGTAATGGAAGTCTTGGGAGAGCGCACCTATGTACTGCAGACAAACGGTCTCCTCCTCAGCAAGCTACCACCCGAACTGATCCGAGCATTCGACACAATTCTCGTCTCCATCGACGGAACCTCTACTATCACTGACAAGTATAGGGGACGCGGAGTCTATGAGCAAGTCCTCAAGAACGTGAATAGAATTCTCGGCATGGGCTATGGCGGCGACATAGTTGCTAGGATGACTGTGAACGAAGACACCGACATATACAGAGATGTTAACCACCTGCTAGGTCTCGGAGTTTTTAATCATGTCCATTGGCAGCTAAACTTCGTGTGGACCAGTAAGGATGCCTGGAAAGACCCAATGCGCTGGATCAATAATAATTATACACCTGGCTTGGAGAGACTGATGAATATGTGGATATCCGCTTTGGGGTCTGGAGAGGTGCTAGGCATCGCTCCGTTCCAGGGAGTTTTAAAGATGCTTCTCAGCAATGACGGTACTGCTCCTCCATGTGGGTCAGGCGTCGATTCATTCACGATACTGCCTAACGGGAGAATCATAAGTTGCCCTATAGCCGTCAGTGAGGGGTGGGCACACGTAGGAGTGCTTGGAGAGATAGATAGATCAGAACTAAAGAAGTATGGCACGAAGATAGGCGAGCCATGCACTAGTTGTAGGTATTACCGGGCCTGTAGGGGTAGGTGCCTGTACACGCATGTCGAAAAGCTCTGGGGCGAGACTGGAGATAGAGCAATATGCAAGGCGGCCCAGGTCCTAATCGACTTAGTTGAGAAAAATCTACAACTAATCAAAGAATTAATCAATGAGCATGGCGTATTGCTTGATAATGTTCTTTATCCTACATACAACAACACTGTAGAAATAATTCCGTAGATCCGGTTAGAATTCTATATCAAGTGGTTTGAGTAAGATCTGGAGATGCGCTGGCGGACTGCTTGTAAAACTTCCTCGCCTAGGCTGAAGGGACTATCAGCGCTTATCCTTACTTCAATGGTGTGGGGATCATCATTTCCAGCAATAAAGTTCATAGTATCAGTCGTAGATGAGGCGACATATACGTGGATGAGGGGTTCAGTAGCACTCATCAGCCTCTCACCGTACATTCTTTACCAGCTATCAAAGAATAAGATTAGTAGGAGGACGGTGATCGGTGGACTAGAGGCGGGCATTGCGTTTACCCTCGGGCTATGGCTCCAGGGTTGGGGCACTAAATACACATCTGCATCTAACTCAGCCTTCATAACTGGACTCTTCATCATTTTTGTCCACATCTACGACTCGCTGAGCAACAAGAGGTATTCGCCAAGCGCGTTCACTTCCTTAGTGATAGCAATCGTGGGGGTTTATCTCCTAACCATGCCGACCGGCGGTATCGGGCTAGGAGAGGCACTAGTACTGGCTGGCGCCCTGTTTTGGGCTGCCCAAGTAATCATCGTCGATAGACATAGTGGTTCTAATCCTTTAGTCTTCACTTTTTATCAAGTCACGCCCACACTCATCTTCCTGCCGATTGGCCTATCGACTCAGGGCCTATCCATAAGTAGCACAACGAGGATCCTGCCAGCCATTATTTATCTAGGGCTAGTCCCGACCAACCTAGGATTTATCTTGCAAATATATGGGCAGAGGTGGCTGGGGCCCTTCGAGGCCTCGCTAGTCATGCTCTTCGAGCCAGTATTCGCAGCGATTTTTTCAGCACTACTGATAGGAGAAAGTTTCAGCCTCGCATGGATTCTAGGTGCAGTCCTCATACTCACAGGCATGCTTATCGCTATCTCAAAATCCACGCCTAAAACGATAAAAAATTTATAGTCAAAGACCCACATTATATTGTTAGTTGATGTATTCAAGCAAGTCGGCGTGTAAGTTATGCGGCTCCACAAAACTAGTTAGTAAAAGTATCGGCATCTGCATCAATTGTTTTAGAAAAAATAGAGGAAGAGATATAGTTGAGGAAGCTTTGAAGACGCATAGAAAGTACAGGAAGATCTATGGGCTTCCAGCCGAGCCTCCCAGAAGCTCCGATGGCATACAGTGCAGGCTATGCTCTAATAACTGCGTGATGGGTGATGGCGAGGCAGGTTACTGCGGCCTCAGAAGAAACATCGGCGGCAAGCTTGTTTCGAGAGTAGACGGTGAGACAGCCCTCCTTCATTACTATCTCGATGCACATGTCACGAACTGCTGCGCTAGCTGGTTCTGCCCCGCGGGCACTGGTAAATGGTACCCGAAATACTCATGCAGGGATGGGCCAGAATATGGCTACTACAATTTAGCAATATTCTTCTATGGATGTAATTTTGACTGTCTGTTCTGCCAGAACTATAATCATAAGGAGCTTGAAAGCGCTGAAGTAGTTCGGGCTTCAGAGCTCGTGGACTTCACCCTAAAAAATTCGTCGATTACGTGCTGGTGCTTTTTCGGAGGCTCGCCTGAACCCCAGTTACCGTTCGCGATCAAGGCCGCTAACAGCGTCCTACAAGCAAAGCGGCCCGACAGAATTCTCAGAATATGCTTTGAGTGGAATGGGTGTGGTAATCCTCACTTAGCTATGAGGGCTGCAGAGCTGGCCTACCAGTCGGGTGGAAACGTAAAATTCGACCTGAAGTGCTGGGACGAAGAGTTAAGCATAGCCCTGAGCGGCGTCTCCAATAAGCAAGCGTTTAAAAACTTCGAGTCGATCGCAAGAAGATTCCCCATCGAGAAGGATCATCCACCGGCCATATGCGCCACGACCCTGCTTGTACCCGGCTACGTTGACGAGGTTGAAGTAGGCTCCATTGCCGAATTCATAGCTTCTATCAACTCCGAGATACCCTATAGCCTGCTCGTCTTTCATCCAGAATTTGCGATGTATGACTTGCCTGTTACGCCTGTAAAGCAAGTACAAGAGTGTTTGAGAGCAGCTAGAAAATGGCTTAGGAATGTGTGGGTAGGCAACATTCATTTACTCTCATCAGAATTGACACTTTAGAAGTATTATTCAGCGTTTAACATTATAACTCAGTTAATTCAATAGACTAGAAGGAATAGAGACTTGGTAGGTCTTGGAGAAGCGCTGAGGAGCGCGATATCGAAGTTCATGGGCGCTCCAGTAGCCGACAAGCAAGCAATCGAGGAACTGGTAAGGGGAATACAGCGGGCATTACTGCTCTCGGACGTTAACGTAGAGCTGGTTAAGAAGATATCTGACTCAGTCAGGAAGAGGGCGGAAGAGGTTAAGCCGCCGCCAGGAATCTCTAGGAAGGATCAGATCATAAAGATAGTGTATGAGGAGCTCATAGGGCTGCTGGGAGGAACAGCAAAGAAGCTGGAGATAAGGAAGAAGCCCTACGTCCTCATGGTGGTTGGGATTCAGGGTTCTGGAAAAACGACCACAATTGCTAAGATAGCACACTATCTACTCCGCAATGGGTATCGCCCAGGAATAGTGTGTGCAGACACCTATAGACCCGCAGCTTACGACCAGCTTGTCCAGCTGGTTGGACGCGTGGGGATACCGGTCTATGGAGAGCTGAAAAACGTAGACGCAGTAACAATTGCGCTCAGAGGAGTCGAAGAGATGAAGAATAAGGGATGCGACGTAATCATCATAGACACTGCCGGCAGACATAGGGATCAAGAATCACTAATGCGGGAGATGGCGGAGCTGCAAGAGAAGATCAGGCCAGACGAAGTAGCTCTAGTCATAGACGGCACAATTGGACAGCAGGCGAAGGCACAGGCAGAGTCCTTCAACAAGACCGCAAAGATAGGATGGATAATCCTGACAAAGATGGACACCTCTGCTAGGGGTGGAGGCGCACTCTCGGCCGTCGCGGCTACTGGAGCGCCCATCTACTTCATTGGAACGGGCGAGAAGCTGGGCGACATAGAGCCATTTGACCCTAAGCGCTACATATCGCGTATACTAGGGATCCCAGACATTGAGGGACTAATCGAGCGGGTCAGGATGGCCGAGGTTAGCGTGACAGAGGAGGACGCGGAGAAGATTCTGTCGGGAAAGTTCACCTTGATGGACATGGTGAAGCAGATCAAGGAGCTGAGAAAAACTGGCCCGCTTGGAAAACTAGTCAAGATGCTGCCCCTACCGGGGCTCGGCAGCCTGCCAGAAGAAGAATTAAACAAGATGGAGGAGCAGGCAAAGAGGTGGGAAGCAGCCGTCTACTCCATGACCCCTGAGGAGAGAGACGACCCAGGAATTATCGACTCATCAAGGGCCAGGAGGATTGCGAGGGGAGCTGGAATAACTGAGAAGGACGTTAAGCAACTCGTGAAGCAGTTCCAAGAAGCTAGAAAAATTATGAAGAGCATTAAGCGAGCACAGCACAGAGTTCCAAAGGAACTATTCATGAAGAAGGGGTGAACAGTCAAGATGGAGCCAATCATGGATAAGGCCGTCAAGATACTCAGCAAATACCCACTATGCTGTACGTGTCTAGGTAGGCTCTTCGCCGGGCTCGGAAGCGGCATTGGGAACAGGCTCAGGGGTAAAAGCATAAAGGCCCTCCTGACAATGCTGGCAGACGCCGCGATCCGCGAAGGAGACCAGTCAGCCTACGAGGTCGTAAAAATCCTCGCGAGGAGTGGGTGGGGACCCGCGCAGCAAATCGCCGCTGCGCAAGGCTTAGAATACGAGAAGAAGGACTGCATACTCTGCCTAAACAAATTAACGGATGAAAACATTGAGAACATCGCTAAGAAGGCGGCAGAGGCAGCTTTGAGATACGAGTTTAAAACGTTCTTAGTGGGTGCAAAAATTCCAAGATTCATAAAGATAATTGAGGAGAATCTATTTTCTGAGTACTCCTTAACCTACGCTGAGAGCATCAGTAAAGACATTGACAGAGAGGTTGGAAAGAAGCTTGAGGAATACTTAGGAAGAGAAGTTGATTTTAACTATCCTGAGCTCCTCGTGATTGTAGACATATTTACTGGACACGTAGAGACTAGGCCTTCTCCACTCTTCATAAAGGGACGGTACCTTAAGCATGAGGCAGGAATACCACAGACGCCCTGGCTATGCAGAAATTGCTGGGGAGCTGGATGTCCCAAATGCGATTTTAAGGGAAGAGAATATGATCACTCAGTATCAGAGTTTATCAGCATGCCTGCGGTAAAGCTGAGCGGAGCCATCGACTACGTGTTTCACGCTGCTGGAAGGGAAGACTTGGATGCCTTCGTGGAGGGCGAAGGGCGCCCGTTTATAGTTGAGTTGAGAGAGCCGAGGAGACGCGTAATAGACTTTGAAGAGTATTCAAAGCTCGTTAATAGGTATTCAAGCGGCAAAGTTGAGGTTAAGGATCTTAGCTATGCGTCTAGATCCGAGGTACGTCTACTAAAGACATACTTAGAGAAGGCGAGGAAAAAATATCTAGCGGTTGTTACCTTTGAGTCTCCCATAAACGACTCAGTTATAAAAGAACTAGAGACATACTTTACGAACAGAGTTATAGAGCAGCAGACACCCACTAGGGTCCTCTCGAGGAGGGCGGACAAGATTAGGAGAAAGAACGTCTACCGCTTATCAGTCAATAAGATTGATAATTATACACTGTCATTCGAGATACTAGCAGATGCAGGATTATACATTAAGGAACTAATACACGGAGACTCAGGAAGAACACGCCCATCAGTCAGCAATTTCGTAGGCACGTCGCCGAAGGAAATTAAATTAACGGTCTTAGAGATCCGTGAGGACAGGTTGCAAAGCACATAAATTGTACATAATGCATCTGGGGAGAGTGGAAAATTAAGGATAAAAACTGCCTCGCAATCTTTTTCATTAACTAGCCTGGGAACCATCAAAACATATATGTGAGTAAAATAACTTTATCCATAGCAAATCAAGGTGAAAGGGACTGACAAGACATAGTGGATTTAGGGCTAGGTGTAGAGCCCTGCTCAGTAAGGAGATGGGCGAAAGAGCTGGACCCAAGCCAGAGGTATATCTAAGCGAGCTACCCATTGGAAGCAAAGTATCCATCATTATTGACCCATCCACTCATAAAGGGTCGCCCCACAGACGCTATCATGGAAGAATAGGCGAGATAGTGGAAAAGCGAGGCAGGGGCTACATCGTAGCTGTAACAGTCGGTTCAAAGAGAAAACTTTTATCTCTTCTGCCGGAACATCTCAGACCCTTTGTCCAAGGGTGAGGAATAATGGTGAAGAAGATTCTCTCATCAACACCGATAAGCATACCTGAAGTCAAGGAACTATTGTCTAGAAAGCAGCAAGAACTGACACCCCTCCAGACGAGGGTCTATAACTATGCTACTAGTTTTTCTAAACTATCACCAGACGCAGCTAAAAAACTGATCAGCGAGTTGGTTGAGAATCATGGACTGCAACGCGATGAGGCATGCCAGATAGTAAACATCTGCCCAACAACTATCGAAGAGCTGAGAACCATTCTTTCAGGATATAAAAGATTAGTATCCACAATTCTATTTTCTGACGAAAAATTAAACGAGATTCTCCAACTAATCAAGCAATATCTAGCAACGGAGGCAAAGATAGAAGAAACCTAAGTATTAAAGATAAGTGTTATTGAATATGGAGCGTACTAAGCAGAAACTATACGAAGACGAGGCATACGTTCTAGACATAATTCCGCAAAGGCCAGGAGGTAGACCGTCCCATGTTGAGAGAAATATGCAGACAGCCCAGATGCTGGGAGCAGAATACTTTACTCTACTTGAAGCACTAGTAAATCAATCTCTCGGACTAAGACCAGGCATGAAGACATACATTGGTAGAGATGTGCCTAGAGACCTAATAAGAATAGTCAGAAGAATAACCTATAATGACCTAACAGAAAATGCAAAATACGAACTTGAAAAAATAATAGATGCTATCGTTCATGAAAGAGAGGCAAAATTTGTTGAGTTCATTAATACCTGCAGCTCGCTCACACCGCGCCTCCACGCTCTAGAGACGATTCCCGGCATTGGGAAAAAATTAATGCAAAAAATACTCGAGGAGCGAGAAAAACAACCCTTCACAAGCTACGAAGATATTAAAAATAGAGTCGGGATTGCTGACATAGATAAAGCAATAGCGAAGAGAATACTCATAGAGCTAACCGACCCAAATAATAGACATTGGCTCTTTGTCCGAATACCCTCGCAAGGACCAATCTATTAGACCTGCATGACGAGGCTAGGAAAACACTTCCTAAGAAATGAAGAAATCCTAGAAAAACTAGTGGACCTAGCAGACGTCAAGCCTACCGATGTAGTATTAGAGCCCGGATGTGGCGATGGATTATTGACGGAGAAAATAGCAAAGCGCGGCTGCACAGTTATAGCCGTCGAGATTGACGAAGAATTGGCCAGAAAAGCGGCAGAGAGAGTCAAGATGTGTAGTAATGTAAAGCTACTGGTTGGGGATTTATTAAAAATCAAGCCAACCGGCTTCAACAAAGTTATAGGAAATCCTCCTTACTATTTGTCATCTCGTCTACTACAGTGGTTGATAACCGGCCCTATGCCAGAGTTAATCGTAATGACTCTACAACGAGAATTTGCGGAGAAACTCTCTTCAAAGCCAAAACAAGACAACTACGTCTACGTGTCTGTACTTTCACAGCTGTTTTATGATATCGAAATTCACGGAACCGTACCTAGACAAGCATTCAATCCTCCCCCAAGAGTATCATCCAGAGTAGTGATCCTACGGAGGATCCCAACAACTCAGAGAAATTTAATCAACAATACGTGGCTGCTTAAGCATCTCTTCACAAAAAAGAGACACCTAATATCTAGGGAGCTAAAAAGATTAGGCATAGAGACGCCGCCTCAATTAGTCGGTAAGAGAATATACGAGATCGACGCCAAGGATTATTACGACTTGCTCTCCAGACTCTCTGCCTGATGGTCAGACAATACTTATATTGAGCATATAGAATTGCTAAATAAGAATGCACGCGAAAAACTATAGAAAAATTGAGAGGCCGTATACGAGGAGCGAATTTATTCACGGAGCTCCTCAGCCGAGACTAGCGAAATACGACTATGGCACATGGAGGGAGGATTACGAATACGAACTTTCGTTAATAGCTGAGACTGATTGTCAGATACGCGACGTGGCTCTCGAGTCAGCTAGAGTATCTGCTGGCAAGACACTCACAGAAAAATTGGGCGAGAACTTTTACCTAGCCGTCAAGGTCCACCCCCACCACGTCCTCAGAGAGAACAAGATGATATTCGGCGCACATGCGGACAGGCTTCAAGAAGGAATGAGCAGAGCCTTCGGAAGACCAATAGGACGAGCCGCGCAGGTCGAGGCGGGGACAAAAGTAATAACCGTCAGAGTTTTCAAGAACGGAATTACGGCGGCGCGCGAAGCCTTAAAGATAGCAGCTAAGAAGCTCCCTAAGAATTATAGAGTCGAAGTTACGCCACTGAAAAAAGAGATCGTCAGCGGTGAAGAAATGGCAGACATCTCAACTACCTAGCAGTTTATAGAGGAGTGCTGCTTCCGTATGCATTCTGTTCTCCGCCTGATCAATAATTATTGAGGACGGACCATCCGCCACAGTCTCTTCAACCTCCTCTCCCCTCTTCATCGGCATACAGTGCATAAACTTCGCATCTCTTTTCGCAAGCCGCATCAACTTCTCAGATACTTGATACTTAGGAATGAATACCTTCATTCTCGCTTCTCTTTCCTGCTCATGCCCCATCGAGACAAAGACGTCGGTGTAGAGAAAGTCGGCATCCCTAGCTGCTTCCTCCGGATCATTGGTGAATACAACTTTGGCACCCGATATCTTTGCCCAGTCTTGAGCCTGTCTCTTAATTTCCTCATCGACTTCGTATCCCTTGGGAGAAGCGACTGATAGGTCTACTCCCACTAAGGCGCATATCTGCACTAGTGACGTGCAGACGTTGTTGCCGTCTCCGATGTATGCTACCTTTACGCGTTTCTTACTGCCACTATACTCGAAAATCGTCATTAAGTCTGCGAGCGCTTGGCATGGATGATGCTTGTCTGACAGCGCGTTGATTACTGGAACTGAGCTGTGATTCGCGAGCTCCACGATTGTTGCGTGGCTGATAACCCTTGCAACGATCGCGTCGACGTATCTCGAGAGTACTCTAGCCGTGTCTTTTATTGGCTCGCCCCTCGCTAGTTGTAGTTCTGTAGATGATAGGGGGACTGCTTCTCCACCCAGTTTGTAGATTGCTGAGATGAAGGAGACCTTTGTGCGTGTTGATGGTTTCTCAAAGATTAGGGCAATTATCTTTCCTTTCAGTGAGTCTGTGGAATAGCCTTCTTTCTTGAATCTTCTTGCGAGGTCGATTATTTCAATCACTTCCTCTTTGCTATAGCCAGTAAATTCTATGAAGTGTTTCGTCATCTCTTTCGTTTATCTGTTATGAATTGGTAGGATTTATTCTTAGTTTTCTGTGGGGGCGAGTGAAAATCCTTAACATTAAGTTGTGGTATTGGTTTTTGGTATTTGGAATGTCCGGGATTGGCGTGCGTAGTGCTAGGTTTTCTGAGGGATTGCTCGGTGTATTGGGTGCTCTCTCAGCTCCTGAGAGGCTTAGGATTCTCTTGGCGCTTGAGTCAGGTGGTTTAGGTTATTCTGATCTCATGAAGGCGGTTGGAATGGGTAGGCGGCGTGATGTTGGTAGGTTTTCTTATCATCTGAGGAGGCTGCTTGAGGTGGGGCTTGTTGAGGTTGATAAGGAATCTAAGCTTTATCGTCTTAGTGGTGTTGGTTCTTCTGTCATTGAGATGCTTAGGAATCTTTCTTTGAGGGTTGATCTGGGTGGTGGAGTGTTTGTTAGGAGGAGGGGCTATATTGTTGAGCCGTTTGATAAGCTTAGGATTGTTGACTCCCTGGTAAGGGAGGCTGGCGTCCCTGTTAGGGTTGCGGGTAGGATCGCCGCGAGGGTTGAGGATGAGTTGGTTAGGCTTGGCTTGAGTATGGCTGACACGTCTGTGGTTAGGTGTCTTGTTGGGTATGAGCTTCTGAGTCGTGGGTTGGTTGGCCATCTTGGTAGGTACGTAGAGGTTGGGCCTAGTCTCCACGATGTCTCGAGGGTTTTTAGGAGAGCTTTGGCTACAGGTGATTCTTTGATGGTTGAGGATTATGCCGCTGGTGAGGTTTTAGGTCGTTTTGTTTTTCGTAAGTTGCTGCCGAGGGAGTTTCTTGAGGAGTGTTCTAGTGGGTTGGTTGGAATTTATCGTCCTGATTCTTGGGTTGGTGGTTTTCTTGGTATTGGACTTGTCTCCGAGTCTAATGGCGTTAGTGTTGAGGAGTTATTGTCTGCACTGGTGAGTTCTAGGAGTGTTAGGGACGAGGTGGTTGTTGCTGGTAGGTCGGTCTCGTGGATGGCTGTCGATAGGTTTGTTGACTTGTTGAGGAGTGTTCGTGGATGGCGTGTGAGTTATAGTGTTTGTTCGTCGATCGGTGTATTTGCTGAACGGTTGGATCTATTAGGCCGGGTTAGGCGGGCTGGAGACTTGATGTGTTCGTATTCCTTGGGTGATGGTTCGTTTGCTATTTCTCGTTCTGCTGACGGTAGCGTGCTCTTTAATTCGTTCGGCGTGTTTGGTCTTGGCGGTGGGTTGAGATGCGTGATTGGCGGTGTGTTTGGCTTGGACGTTGCTGGTATGTATCTTAGAAGTGGGGGGCAGGTGGCTTCGGTTCTGTCTCAGCTTGGCGAGGCGCTACGGGGTGTTCTTCGCGCTGTTGATAAGAGACATGGGTTTTTCGATCGTATGCATCGCGACTTGGGCGGCGTGCCTTGTCACTACTTGGTTGCACCTATTGGTCTTCGGGAAGTGATTGGGGTAGTCGCTACTGAGAGGTCGACCGGCGAGGCATTTAGTCTTCTTAGGGATATCTTGTCTGTGTTTAGAGATGTTCTCTCTGGTTCTCAGGGCAGGAGGGTGAGGATCTATGCGGCCTCAATATGGCCTAGGGCTTTGTCTGAGGAGTTTTATCAGCGTGACATGTCCTCTTTCGGATCTCAGACTGTCTCTAGACTGGTTGGGAGTGGCGCGTATTCTGATTTTTTGCTGAGCCCTTCGTCGCCTGTCTTTTACGAGACTATTCG
>CAYTRT010000016.1:0-18031 GCA_964440295.1 uncultured Nitrososphaeria archaeon | reverse complement strand
CGTATTCTGATTTTTTGCTGAGCCCTTCGTCGCCTGTCTTTTACGAGACTATTCGTGAGCTTGCTGGGTTTTTCGGCGGTGGGCTGGTTGTTCCGGTCGATCTTGGCTCTGTTGGGCCTGATAGGAAGCTTGAGGATTTATTTGGGATGCTTGAGATGCTTGATAACTTAGTCTTGAGGTTCAGGCGGGGTTAGCTTATTTCTGCGTTGTCTTTAGTGCGAGGATTGCTTTTGCTAGGTCTCCCTCTGCTTCTATGAGCGCCGTTCGTGCCTGTTCTTCTGTAACGCCTGCCTGCATTGCTACTAGTGCTATGTCTTCTGGTGATGGCTCATAGGCTGCTTGCTTTGTCTCTATTGGTTGTTCCTCTATCTCTTCGCCTCCTATGATTTGGTATATCTTTCCAGCCGCAGTGTCTAGTGCTACTATGCTCGGGTTGTTTATTCTTATTTTTTTATCCTCGAGCGTTATCATTACTTCTTTTGCTGTTCCCAGCTCTTTCATGGAGACTCCTAGGCTGCTCATCATTCTTTCCTGCATTCTCCTTAATTCTCTCTGGCCTAGACGTGATGGTATCTTCAATCTCTGAGACACCTAGCTACTCCATGTTTCTGGTACGCTTTATCTGTTTTTTCTTTTTATGTTATTTAATTTTGGTGTAGCCTGAATCCAATTTTGATGAGTGGGGTTAAGCCATGCAAGTAGTTTGGGTAATGGTTAAAAGTTGTGATGGATTCTTGTTGTTGCGGTGGATGCTGTGGGGGTAGATGTCTCCGACCTGAGGGTTATTATTCCTGTTGGTGGTGAGGCTAAGCGTCTGAAGCCCCTCACGGCCGAGGTCTCCAAGGCTCTTGTGAGGTTCCTGAACAGGCCGCTTGTTGAGCATGCCATGGCTAGGCTTGCATCTCAGGGTGTCCGTGAATTCATATTTGGTGTTAAGGGATACATCAACTATAAGAGCCTCTATGATTATTTCCAGGACGGAGCCGGCTTCACGGCTAAGTATAACTTGCGCCATAGGGTGCGTATTTTTTATCAGCCAAACGTCGATGATCTGGGGAGCGCCGACTCGGTTAGGCTGAACATGGAGTACTACGATATTGATGATTACTTACTGGTTGTGCAGGGCGATAACATATTCGATGTTGATCTGCGAGACCTGCTCTCATTTCACATCGAGAAGAATGCATTGATGACTATTGCCCTGACGAGCGTTGTGGATGTTGAGCGCTACGGGATTGCCGAGATGGATGAAGACTCGAAGATTTTTAGGTTTATTGAGAAGCCTAAGAGTCATGAGACCCAGTCAAGGCTCGCTAATACTGGAATATACATTCTCTCGCCTGAGATACGGGAGGTTCTCTCTGGAGAGAAGGTGTGGAAGTTGATGAGTGAGAGGCGGAGGCTTGACTTTGGGATGGATCTTATACCCATGCTAGTCGAGAGTGGCTACGCGGTCTATGGCTATCACTTACGTGGCGACTGGTACGACGTCGGCACACCGGAGACCTATCTCGACTCCATGATTAAGCTCATCAATGGAAGTAATGCACGTGAATATCTAGGCGAGCCAATAGACGCGCCCGGCAAAATATGGATACAGGCTCACGACCGAAGAGAGAATATGGGCAGAGAGAGACTCATGAAAAAGATCAGGGAGGGAGCGATAAGAGTCGAGGGAGCCGCCCTCATTGGTGAGCACTGCCAAATAGGCGACAACGTAGTGATTAGGGATTCATGCATTGATAACTTTTCTATAATTCTTGATGGAGCAGTCATTGAGAGGTCGGCGATACTGGATAGGACGATCATAGGGGAGTCTGCCCAGATAAGCGACAGCATCGTCTCGAGGCACGTAAAGGTATCATCCTCTAGGGATAGGCCGACGAGGATAGATGGAGTAAGCGTGATTGGTGATGACGTCACGATCGGGGAGGGATGCCTAATTATCGCCACGAAGATTTATCCACATTTAGTTATTCCGAGGAATACTAGGCTCGAGAATCAGACCATTACTACCTAGGCACAAATAACCGATTGAATAGATTAGGATAAATACGGGGTAGGCAGTATAATATCTGTGGTCTCGCCTCAGGACAGGACTAATCCACGCATTTCTCAGCCAACTAGGCCTAAGCAGAAGTCCAATATCGTCGAACGGGTCGAGAGATACGATTTCGTAGAGGGCTACGGCGAAATCATTAGGAAAGCCAGGGAGCGGCTCGGACTAACAAGGGAGGAGCTCGGAGCGCTGATACAGGACAAGTCCTCAGTCATCAAGAAAATAGAGAACGAGGAGCTAAAGCCGACGATTGAGCAGGCGAAGAAGCTTGAGAAGGCGCTGAAGGTCAAGATACTCGTCGAGGTGTCGGAGGAGGTGGAGGAGCTCTTTAAGCCTCCTAAACCCAAGCCCTCGGGAGTCACGCTGGGCGACCTCCTGAGAGAGTCGAGGCAGGAGAAATAACGGTTTAAAAGAGGCTATGCACATCGATTATTCAGGAGCAGCAGGTGAGTAGTAGAGACGAGGGGCAGGGTAGCCATCGTCCACAGAGCGTATCCATGGGAGGAGCCCAACCTAGACGAGCTTGAAGAGCTCTGCAACACGGCTGGCTACGAGGTAGTCTATAGACTCTTCCAGAGACGCTACCCTCACCCGGAGTACAACATAGGCCCCTCAAAGCTCGGCGAGCTTAAGCAGGCCGTTAAGAGCCTCGGGATAACCAAGGTGATATTCGAGAACGAGCTCAGGCCACTCCAAGAATATAACTTGGCAAAGGAACTCTCAGTCGAGGTCATAACTAGGCTACAACTCATACTAGAGATCTTCACTCAGCACGCCTCAAACCTCGAGGCTAAACTCCAGATAAAGCTGGCGGAGCTCAAGTACGAGCTTCCAAGGGCCAAGGAAAAAGTAAAGCTAGCAAAGCGCGGAGAGCAGCCAGGCTTCCATGGACTTGGAGCATACGAGGCAGACGTATACTATGAGGAGATCAATAGAAGAATACACAAGCTCTCTGAGAAGCTTGAAGAGATAAAGAACAAGAAGATCAGAGCAAACATTCAGCGGAGAGTAGAGGGAATACCTATCATCTCCCTCGCAGGCTACACAAACGCCGGGAAGACCACACTTTTCAACGCGCTCACGAGCTCAAACTTCGAGGTCTCTCCCCAAATGTTCACGACACTCTCAACAAAGCGGCGAATAACTAGGATAGACGGTAAGCCAGTCTACGTCTCCGACACCGTCGGATTCATAAAGAACGTGCCCACACTACTCATATCTTCATTCATGTCGACGCTCATGGAGATAGCAGAGGCAGACCTCATACTGCTAGTCATGGATGCGTCGGAGCCTGCCGAGACCTTGAGGGAGAAGCTCGACGCATCGCTCAGCATTCTGAGACAGATAGGCGTGACCAGCACGCCGATAGTACTAGTCCTTAACAAGATGGACATAGCGCCTGCTACTAACATCGAGACAGCCAAGAGAGAGTTGGGCCAGAACTATCCGGTCATAAGTATATCCGCTAAGAGGGGAGACAACATCGACGAGCTTCACCGACTAATATCGCAGTTCCTGAACAACTTCGTGACCTTTAGGGCAAGCCTCACTTACAGTGACGAGGCAAAGAGACTAGTCCAGCAGACATATCTTAGGGGACGCGTAATCGACCTCCAGTACCAAGACAACACAATCGAGATAGAGGCAGAGGCACCACTAGTAGTAGCAGAGAAGATAAGGAGACTTACAAATCCGTCAGGATTCAAAATAATCAGGAGAGAATCACAGCAGTAGTCCGAGATAGATCAATAGTGAGAGCTCGCTCAAGAGAAGAATGACTAGAAGGATTATTCCCGGACTGACACGCCTTCTCACGTCTGAATTCATCCCACTCGAGCTAAGCGCAGACCGATAATAAACGTTACGAATTTAGAACTTAGAACACTATCTTCGAATAATTTATAAAATATTCTAGAATTACTGGATATGCCTAAAGATTCTTTAATATTTCCTCGAATATGCCTAGACCTTCTCGGGCGTTGGGGCATAGATATATATGCCTGAAGACGCAGCTTTCATTCATGGCAATCTTTAGGAGAGAGGACCTCTACTGGGAGAGGCTGAGGGGCCCCTCGCCGATAATGCCCTCAG
The DNA here is from genome assembly GCA_964440295.1 of uncultured Nitrososphaeria archaeon. Taxonomy (GTDB): domain Archaea; phylum Thermoproteota; class Nitrososphaeria_A; order Caldarchaeales; family Calditenuaceae; genus CALIKS01. Next base: position 13,881 of record CAYTRT010000016.1, on the reverse strand, counting down.
ACATTGAGCACCTAGTACGCGAATTACAGCTGCTCAAGGTCGAGGTGCAGAAAATAAAGAAGGCACTCGAGGAGAGGGGCATCAAGATAGATTAGGGAGGTCTCTGTGTATTGACTGGACGAGCGGCCTAAGAGTCCTAGCAACGAGAAGCATTCTCCTTAGGTCGTTCCTACAGTGATTGATTATGACTGCTCTACGTCCCTTCTTGCCCGCTAGATACTCTGAGTAGAGCCTTGGCACATCGACGCCGACGTACTCCTCGGCCATTCTAACGTCTAGATATCTAGAGATTGATTGGAGGCTATTCGAGCTTAGCCTCAAGTAGCTCCTAGCGATCTCCATCAGGTCTATGTGTCTCGCCTCAAGCATCGATGATGGATCTATTCTAAGCCGGACACACCTGCTCACTAAGAAAGGAACGTCAAAGCTCATTCCACCCCAAGTGAAGTAGATGTTGACACGCCTGAAGAACTCGACAAACATTTTAAGAGACCTCTTCTCGTCCTCTGGACTCTTAACGAAGATTACTTTATCCCTACCCTCAAAGTAGTCCGCCAGCCCGATACATACTACTTGTCCCGTGTCGGCGTGGAGGCTCGTTGTCTCTATGTCGAGCACGTAGACGCATGGCTTGAGGCTCAATTCACCCTCAATATCCATGAGTGGATTAATTATCCTTTACCGGCCTTGCCCAAGCATGTTCTCCAGCATCGGACTCGTCCCTCTCAAGTATTTTTCGCCTCCTACCTGCTTAGTTGTGTATGTGTATCAGTTATATAATGGCTCGGCCATTAATGAATACTGTGTCTGGGACGGACGATTCTGAGCTCGAGCGCATAGTGCAGAAAAAGCTCCGCGAGCTTATGAAAGAGAGCCAAACAGACATGAAGGCTGCAACGTATCCCTCTGAGCCCGTCGACGTCTCGGACGATAATTTCGAGAAGTTTATATCTCGCTATCCGTTGGTGGTGGTTGACTTCTGGGCTGATTGGTGCATGCCCTGTAGATTCATGGCGCCCGTAATCAAGGAGCTCGCGAGCGAGATGGCTGGCAAAGTCGTCTTCGGAAAGCTCAACGTCGACCAGAACCCACAGACCGCTGGCAGGTTCGGCATAATGAGTATACCGACCCTCATCGTGTTTAAGAACGGCAGGCCGGTAGACGTGGCCGTGGGCGCCATGCCGAAATCTAGGCTAAAGGCGCTGATAATGAGGTACCTCTCGTGAAGTTTTAAGGGCTGAGCCGTTCGTTAATGTTTAAAATCAAGATTGATCCATATTCTATAGCTGGCTGGGTCAGTTTGCTGATATATCCATCGCTGAGCCTCGTCGAATATCTTTCAGAGAGGAAGAGGGAGCTGGACGAGTGGTTCGCGAGGAAGACTAGGGAGAGCCCGGATGGATACTTGCTGAGTGAGACCATCAAGGGAGGTAAGAGACTTAGGCCGCTATTGTTGATGCTTGTCTTCGACGCATTAGGAGGGAGGGACAGGGAGTCTGCGCTCGATGTCGCCTATGCCCTCGAGCTCGCGCATAACGCTAGCCTAGTCCACGACGACATAATTGACTGGGACTACTACAGGCGGGGGAAGCCCGCGCTTTGGCGGCAGGTTGGAATTGGGCGGGCAGTCATTCAGGGTCATAGAATTATAAACACCGCGTTCCGCACCGTGCTGGAGAAGGGAGTAGAGATTACTAGGTTGTTCCTAGATGCTTGGGAAAATGCTTCGTTCGGCGTCTTGGAGGAAGTCTTCTCGTCGACTCCTCCAGCGAAGATGCTCTACCTCAAGATTATTCAGGAGAAGACTGCTTCGCTCTTCGCCGCTGGCGCTGAGTCAGCCGCCGTGCTTGCCGGCTGCTCAGATAGGAATAGGCAGCTCGCAAAGAAGTATGGACTACTTGTGGGCACAGTCTATCAGCTGGCGGATGACTACGTAGAGCTCAGGCGTAACAGGGGGCTCGTCAGGGTGGTTCTGAGGCTTAGGAACATCGATGAACTCATCAGGAAGGGATACATCGCTCTTAGATCGGGAAGGCTGCTCCGTTTCTTAGAGATTATCCAGCAGTCAAGTAAGTTCTATTCGTACATCACCGAGCTAGTAAAGGAGTGCTACGAGGAGACTGACAAGGTCGTCGATTCGATGGAAGTCAAGGAGGAGTTTAGACCCCTCCTCAGAGATTTTCCTAGGTTCTGTGTTGAACAAATGCTTAAGGAGCTCAAGTAAGAAAACTTGGTTAAGTATATTATAATCAATGAATTGTACCTTTAGTCAGTGTTGAGGCTTGGCTATCGAGGGGCTAATAGAGATAGCCACTGCGTTGTCCCTGTCATGGATGAGGCTTGGAGCTGCGCTCCTCCTCTCGGTAGCCATGTCCCTACTCGTCGGCATTCCCTCCGGGCTCAACAGAAACGTGGAACGAGTAGTACTACCCGTGCTTGACGTCCTCCAGAGCGTCCCCATTCTAGGCTTCTTCCCAATCGCTGTTTATTTCTTCATATCTTTAAGCCCGATTCTGGGCCCGGAACTTGCCTCGGTTTTCCTAATCTTTACCTCAACTTTCTGGAACATGGCTTTTGGTGTATATGAGGCGGTTAGGGCTATTCCGCCGGAGCTCTACGACGTTTCTCGAATAGTCGACCTAAGCATCTCGAGGAGGCTTCGCCAAATCATAGTTCCTGCCTGTATTCCGAGAATAGTCTCTCAGCTCCCGCCCTCAATAGCGAATGGCCTATACTTCCTCACTGCCAGCGAGATCATCTCGTTTGGCGAAAAAGAAGTAGCCGTAAAGGGAGTGGGGTCTCTAATATCTAGCTACGTTGGGCGTGGCGATGTCTTTGGAATAGTCATGTCAATCGGCGTCCTGTCCCTGAGCATAGTCCTCGTGTTCGGACTGGTGATTAACCCATTGATTGCTTGGTCTGAAAAATACAAGTTTGAGGCAGTAGCAGCTCCAAGGGGACCAGTCATCACTGTCAGGCTCGGCCCGATTAGGAGAATTCTCACCATGGTCAAGACCCGTATGCCGACGGTTAGCGTCCAACTCCATTTTCCGAGCAACTTTGTAAACGTGGGACATATGGCTAGGCATATTCAGCGCTTCTTATTGATAATGGCGCTTAGTGCCGCTGCGATATTTTTCTTGACAGTCTCTTCTGGCTACATAAGCGATCTACCCAGAGTCTTAGCGGAGCTATCAGCAGCGGCCGGCGAAGCAGGCATTATCAATCTGTTAGACGCGGCCGGTATGTCCTTTGTTAGAATTGCCGTCGCTCTTATCATATCTTTATCATGGTCGATACCTGTTGCCTACGTGATTGCTAAGAATGACAATCTCAAGAGATACGCCCTCCCATTAATACAGATAGTTGCATCGATACCTGCCCCAATTTTCTTCCCATTGATAGCCAATGCTTTCCTGTCATCCAGCATGCTCGTGGAGGCTGGCTCTATACTTCTAATACTTCTAGGAACTCAGTGGTACATTTTTTACTCAATCGTCGGTGGATTCCTGAGAATTCCGACAGAGTATCGCGAGCTCTCACAGAGCTACAAGCTTGGAAGACTGAAGGAGTTGTTCATGATATTTGTTCCGTTTGCGATGCCCTCGCTCGTGACTGGGCTAATCACCGCTACTGGAGGGGCATGGAACACGCTCGTAGTTGCTGAGCGCCTCGTCATTGGGGGACTGGTCTTCGAGACACCTCTACCCGGACTTGGAAAGCTACTATCGCAGTACACCGAGATGGGCTCGGTCTATGGCATAGCAGTCATTGTATTCTTCATGACCGCGATAGTCGTAGCTTTTAACAGGTTCATCTGGCGCCCACTCTATGACAGGGCGATACAGATGGTGAGGGAGTAAGGAATGACGAGTAAGGGAATGACAACGATGGAGCCGATACTAAACCTGATTGGCGTCAAGTTTGAGCACAAGCTAAGAGCCGGCAGGACGCTGCCGATATTCAACAACATCAACCTCTCAGTCCACTACGCGGAGTTTCTGGGAATCGTCGGCCCGAGCGGCTGCGGGAAGACCACGCTCCTCAGAATAATGGCAGGCCTGGCCAAGCCCTCCTCTGGAAAAGTAATCTTCAGGGGAGAGGAGCTGAAAGGCCCCACGCCTAGAATATCGATGATGTATCAAAGCCCGACACTAATTCCTTGGCTCTCCGTCTGGGAAAACGTCTACCTCGCCGTCTCGTCGAGGAGAGAAATGACTGACTTAGAGAAGAGGGAGAAGACGTCGCTTTTCATCGACCTCGTCGGGCTGAGGGGCTTCGAGTCAGCATACCCAGCAGAGCTAAGTGGGGGGATGAAGCAGAGAGTAGCGCTGGCGAGAGCCCTCGTAACGAGCCCAGACGTCCTACTCCTTGACGAGCCGTTCAGCAACCTCGACCCCCTGACCGCGATAAACCTGAGTAGAGAGGTCGAGTACATGTGGCTAGACTCAAGCCTCCCGCCTGCCTCAGTAGTGATGGTCTCGCACAGCATAGAGGACGTTGTCCAGCTCTCAGACAGGGTCTTAGTGCTGAAGGGCAGGCCAGCGGAGATCATAGCGGAGATAAAGATTGAGCTGGAGCGTCCACGGAACAGGAAGTCCGAGGAGTTCTACCATTACGTCGACGAGATCTTCACCCTTGTGAGCTAGGGATAGCACTCTTAGCTGGTCTCTTACGCTTTAGCTTGAAGGCCCTCGCCTCGCCGTCATACTCCAGCCAGCCGGTCATGACCAGCCAGTCAATTATGAACGTCCTGAGCCTCTCGAGCTGCTCCTCGTCGTGCTCGCACAGCTTGACCGCGGCGTTTATCTCCTCAACTGTGACAGGCTCATTTCTCGATGCTACGAACTGAATGATCGACCTGAACGGCTCGACCCTCTCCACTAGCTCGGAGAGTATCTTTATCTTGCCTGTTGAGAGCTTCCGCGAGAATCCCAAGCCACTCTGAGTGATCTGGACGTCGCCGTCAACGACGCTTATCAGTCCCAGCGCCTCGGCTGTTTCGACGACCCTCAGCAAGTGGCCTAGCTCCATCCCGACCTCCTTTGACAGCTGGGCTAGGTCAACCCTGCCCTTGAAGAGGCCGACAACCTCGAGGAGCCCCGCAACCATTCCGGGAGTAATGTCTAGTGGGCATTTAGGCCCGTCTTGACTCAACTCTCATTGAATATTGTCTGGACTCATATATTAATTTGGTATATGAAGGCCTAGGAAAAGTATTTATACAGCGAGAAGAGCTGGCGGACTACCTCGCCCACACCTCCAAGCCTCTCCGCCTCCTCAACATACCTAGAGGAGACACTGCCGGCCAGAGAGTCTAAGGCCTCATCTATCGCTGCCCTCAACGTCTCGGCACTGAGCTTGTCCTCCCTCAGCACTACTGCGGCTCCCTTATCGCTGAGGCTCCTCGCGTTTGACTCCTGCTCCGAGTGTCTAGGAATTGGAACGATCACGAGCCTGCAGCCGAAGGCGAGAGCCTTCGTCAGGAGTGACTGCCCAGCCCTGCTCACGACGACGTCCGAGGCGGCGAGCAGCTCATACTCATCCCTCACCCAGTCAATCACCCAGTGCCTGCCACTCCTGATCGAATACTCACCGCCGGGCCTACCACGCGTGAAGAATACCTGCAGGTCTCGGAGACCTGGCAGCGCTTCGCTTATCCTCTCCACGAGCCTCTCCCTCTCAGGCCTAGGACCGGTCGCCTGGATCAGTATGAGTGGCTCGTCCGAGTTATAGCCAAGCATTTCTTTGAGCCTGGTCCTCGGAGGGTAGTCGCGCGGCGTCTTGCTCATCACTGGTCCGACGTAGACCGCCTTGTCATCAAGGCCGCTGGGAAGCCTCAGGTTGTCCTCAGAGACCGTCAGAGGAGGCTGGTAGTCAGCTATGAGGACTCTATCGCTCAGGGACCAGACGTGACCGACGATACTTGAGGCCGCCTCAGCTATCTCGGCCAGCCGTCGCCACCTCTCACTCCTGACGAGCACGTAGAACTGATTTAGCAGTAGCGCGACCGGTATGCCCATGAGCTTGGCGGCTAGGACAGTCGATGCCCTCGTGTCTGAGAAAGCCACAGCTGGCCTCACCTCATCCATGATTCTGAGCTCGAGTAGCACTTGGGCCGCGACGCTTACCGGGAGGAAGACGTTCTTGAGGATTGTTCCCCTGAAGCTGAAGGCACCGTCAGCACCGAGGCCGTAGCTCAGAGATGGAACCTTATTGATCGGGAAGCCATGACTGTTGAAGAAATCCACGGCGTCGCCGTAGGTCGATAGTGATAACTCGATGCCCATGGAGAGGAGCCTCTCAGCGATGACTAGGCTCCGCGAAGCGTGTCCAAGGCCGATGCCGCATATTCCCATGTGTATCCTGTCCATGCCTCATCCCAGCTATTCGTGAATTCGGTTAGCAGGGCTTACGCCGGATCGATTTAATGTCGACTCTGACTACCTCTCCGTTCGGCTCTTTCTCTGCGAATATCTCAGCAGTGAACCGCTTAATCACTGCCTGTCCGGTGAGCCAGTAGGTCGGCGGCAGCCCCGCCTTGAAGCAGAGGTTGGTCAGGAACTCCTCGGCGTCCCATCCATACTCTACTGGGACTTGGGGTAGGAGTAGACCCGCGCCGAGATTAGACTCGATGATTAGCCCGTCTCTGCCGATCTCTATCATGCTTGGCAGGAGCCTCCTGTCCTTTGTCTTTATCTCTTCTGGAAGGGACAAGACGCTGACCTCGACCACTACGCGGCTTAGCTCATCCTCCTCCAGCGGCATGAATCTCGGGTCTCCGAAGGCAGCGCTGATAGCCGCGTCGACGACTTGGTCCAAGAAGTTCTTTACTGGGTACGGAAAACCTATGCATCCCCTTAGTTCGAGTTCTGGATACGTGTTTAGCGTGACGAATACTCCTCTTCTAAGGACTCTGAGACTATCCGGCGCTGTGACTATCCTGAAACTCTCACCCCTCATCCTAGACGTTATGGCGTTTCTTGCCAGCCTGACGAGAAACGCGCCATCCTCGTCACTCAGCTTTTCGGCCACGGATAAAGACCTGTCCGGAGGGCTTATTATGTTTATGTCCCCGGTGCCTACTCTGTGTTTTTGATCCTCTCCGCGGTTACGTATGCGTGTCTAATCGTTCTTAGAATATTTCTCCAGTGGCTGCCGATCCAGAACCTCTGGCCACAAGAGCTGCATCTCCAAATCCCCTCAAGCTCTTTACTGAGCGTACCGTTGCAGATCGAGCATCTCTTAATCCGTGGCTTTAAGAACTCGTCTATGGGCAGTCTAAGCTCTCTAGAGACGTAGGCAGCGACTTCTGCTAGGTTTGACTCGATTTCATGGTGATGTAGTAGGCATGACCTTAAGCCTCTAGTAGATGCTGCTCGATGAAGCCCCACGTCCGAGGTAACTATTATTCTCCCCGTCCTCGAGGCTCTCTCTATAAGTTCCTCGTCTCTTCCCTCCCAATATTCAGCGTCGTAGCCTAGAATTCTGAGCCATCTACATAAGTTCCCATGCATGGAGTCGATGATGAAGATCGGCTCGCTACTCACTTCTCTTCTCTAATTCTAGCCTGCAGTCCTCGCATAAGTATTGCTCGTCGACCCGGAGAAGCATGTCGCTCCACTCGCCGCAGGAGTCGCAGTATCCCTCCATATACTGCTCAGATCCCATGGCCCTCGCTCCCCTCAGCCTCAACTGCTCCTTGACAATCTCGAGTATATCTGGAGTGACCTTCAGGATGTCCTTCACGCTGATTATGCCATGGACCTCGTCCTTGTAGGTGACGACAAGCCTGCTTATCCCCATCCTATTCATCCTCCTCAATGCCTCCTCTATGGTCTCCTCTGGACCCGCAGTTATTAGGGGCGTCGACATGATCTCGGAGACCTTTACCTCGCTCGGCTTCTTGTCCAGCGCCACCACCTTCTCGATCAGGTCCCTCTTAGTCACTATTCCAATCGGCTTCCCATTCTTCTTCACGACGATCCCGCTTATCTTGTACTTGGTCATTAGCTCGGCTACCTCCTTGGCTGAGCCGTCAGCATCGACCTCGATTACTGGACTACTCATGACGTCCCTCACGGTCACCTCGTCGCTTAGGAACAGCCTCTTCAACCGCTTCTCCAAGACGGAGATGTCGCTTCGATTAAATAAGGTTTTCCCAAACTCAAACAGTCAAAAAAATAATCAATCCTCAAGTGGTAATATCTATCAACAGCCGCGGCTAATAATTCAATTCTTAATGCCATAACATATTCATTACAAGTCTGTGAGGATGATCGAGTCTCAGATCGCTCATAGCCTCTGCCTACCTAGCAATTCTGCCTTGCCGTACGGGACCATCGCCTTGAACTCCTCGACCTCCTCTCTGCTCAGCTCTATTCCTACTTTTTCTTTTACCACTCCTGAGAATATCTTGGCAAGCTCCTCACTAGTCCTCTCACCAGGAACTAGGCACACGTACACCCTAGCGATGGATGAGACCCACCGCTCGTGTCCAGCAACTACGCGCCTCGGCTCTTCTCGGAGACCTATGCATAACTTTAGCTCTACTTGGAAGTAAGTCTTCGGAGGCTTAACGATGAATGAGCCGCGTGGAAGAAACGTACCAGGCGGAGGCGAGAAGCTCACTTGGTCGGGGCGAACCATGTAGACAGATATGGCCGAGAGCCCCTCTCTCCAGGCCCTGCTGTACGCTCCGCAGAAAGTAGCCGCCTCTTCAAGCTCCTCCTGGGCTGCCTCGGATCCGTCCTTCAGTATGGCGACGGGCGAGCCCCTTACGTCTGCGTGGAAGACTACGTCTTTGCTCTCTAGGTGTCTCTTCAATAGCTTAATGTTGGTCGAGGCGTCTCTGCCTGCCACGATTAGTCTGCCGCCTGAGGTGTAGCTCCAGCGGTAGTTCTCGAACCACTCTCTCTTCAGCAGCCTCCTCACGATGGGAGTTGTCGTGGCTGGCTTCCTTAATGCTCTGGTCTCTTCTAGCTTTTTCTCGATCTCCTCTATCTCTGCCCTGATGTTCTCGACGCCCCTCAGCGTCATCTTTGCGTCGTTGAAAAGGGAGGAGACCTGCCTCGACACTGGCTCCCTTATCAGTAGTTTTACCTGCTCATCACCAATCTTGAGCGTGAATGTGCCCTCATTCCAATTGACGCTGACCACGTCGCTTCTCGACAAACCGGCAAGCATGTCAAGCCTGGCCTCCTCGGCAACTCCTAGATTTGTAAAGATGAGCTCAGCGAGCCTCCTCTTCTTCTCGGCCTCCCCCTCAAGCTGCGCCAGCAGCCGCCTCTTCTCGAGCAGCTCCTTCTCAAGCCGCTCAGCCTCCCTCTCAACGTCCTCGAGGACTCTCGGCGGCTGAGACTCGTAGAACCTCCTCACCGCCTCGTTGAACGAATCGACTGGTTCAGACTTCAGGCCAAAATGCTCTAGGCTCCTGAGAGCGAAAGGCGCAGGCACCACTACCTCCTCATCCACATAAAGACGGGGACTAGGCCTCGACAAGTCGAGCTTCAGGGACTCAAGCGCGTCTAGAACTCTGCCCAGCATCGCCTCTGTTAGGGCCGAAAGCGCCACTGATGGATCAACGCCAGCCCTCGCCAGGACCTCCTCTGAATACTTAGGGCCGAGCCCTAAATTCCTCGCAAGCGTCACGCCAATTCGCACATTACCGTCTAGCTCCCGAATAATCTTCAAAGCCTCTTCCCTCTCAAGCACCGTCGTCCTAGCAGCCGGCGGCGTATACTCCTTACTAAGTAGCCCCGGCGGATGCGAAGCTCTCACAACACCGCTCACGTCAACGAGGACCAACCGGCCGCCTGGGAAGAGCTCGGCAACCAGGCTGAAGAGAGGCTCCCTCAGGCCAAAGACTAGCTTTACGATCCTCTCGCCACTCACGGCCTCGAGACTCTTAACATGCATCCCCCTGAGGTATTGCCTGAGAGCTTTCGCGAAGGCGTCTAGCTCTCCGCGCTCCTCATAGACGCCCTCGACGAGGTAGATGCACTTGTTAGGAGCTATCCTTAGGTCTCTCCGGCCCTCTTCCGATGATAGGCGAATGACGTATGAGGCGTCAGGCATCCTGTAGATATTCGCAACTCTGCATGCCCGCAGCTTCTCAGCAATCTCGTCGACCAACACCTTTATCTCGATGCTGCTCAGCTCTCCGCGGAGCCTCTTCGCAAGCGACAAGCCCAGACCTCAACCAAATAATCAAGCATTCACGATATATATCACTATGACTAGCAGCTACTGGGGAGCCGCTCATTGATTGTATATGTGGGAACGTCGGGCTGGCTCTACGGCTGGAACAGGGATGGGAGCCTCGACTGGTACGTAGAGCAAAGCGGCCTAAACGCCGTCGAGCTAAACATGTCCTTCTACAGGTATCCATCGAGAAGAGCAGTAGAGTCATGGGTAGAAAGGGGCAGAGGCCTCGCCTGGAGCATAAAGGCTAACCGCTTAATAACGCATGTCTATCGATTCAGCGAGAAGGCGCTGGACGCATGGAGGAGGTTTGAGGAGCTCTTCAGCCCGATGGACCACATAATTCATCACTACCTCTTCCAGCTTCCACCATCCCTTGGCCCTAGATATGCATCTAGGATAGAGGCATTCGCCACAAAGACCGGGCTAGGCAGTAGACTAGCACTCGAGTGGAGAAACCCAGAGTGGTTTGAGGAGAAATGGGTATCGTGGGCAGAGAAACTAGGAGTGACACTCGTAAGCGTGGATTCACCCGACCTACCGAACACAATCGTGATGAGTGGAACGACGATCTATCTGAGGATGCATGGTAGAACGGCCTGGTATAGCCACGACTACACCGATGAAGAGCTAACCGAAGTTGCCGAGAGGATTCTTCAATCGTCGCCGAGAAGCGTCTACGTCTACTTCAATAATGACCACGCGATGCTAAAGAACGCCCGCAGGATGCTCAGCATACTAACGCGGCGATACTAGCCCTTCGAGGACTCCTTCTCGAAGCATTTCCCGCATATTCGTTTTCCCCTCCATAGCCTGAGGTCGTCTACCTTTCTCCCACAGATCTCACACCTAGCCAATCCTCCCTCCCCAAGAAATACCCATAACCGCTGTAGATATAAGCCTAACTATAAATCATGATACACTTGCGGATAGAAGCTCAATATTTTTAAGAACGCCGAGAGAACAATCAATGATTAGCTTGAGCGTTGTTAATTCATTTCTTAATGCTGCATCTCGAAACGGCGCTCATGTAATACAGACACGCGGTTATGAGGAGGCCGCTAGAGTTACTGCGAGGATCGCGTCTGAGAACAACGTGTCAAGCATCGCGCTTGCCCGAATGCGTGATCCGCTCCTAAGGGCGCTCAGAAATGAGCTGGCAAGCATGAGGGCTGTCTTCAATTTAGATGACTATCGACTCGAGGAGGCCGCCAAGATTGCTGAGAACGTCGATATGGGAGTCACGGTCGTTGACGCTGGTCTTGCCGAGGTGGGCGTAGTCGTCATATTGGACAGTTACTCAGCGAGGCTTGCCTCCACCCTTCCCAGACGCTTCGTCGCACTCCTGCCCGCATCACAGATAATTCCGACCTACGACCAGCTGGCCGAATTCCTGGCTAGGCGTTATGGAGAGGCAGGTGCAGCCATCTTGATAGCTGGCCCGAGCGGGACGTCAGACATCGAGCTCACGTTTGTCAAAGGCGTCCACGGGCCAGGAGAGGCCTACTTCATCGTCGTGGAGGAGGAGAGAGAATGAGTGATCTAAAGACTCTGGTCTCACGTGCACTCGAGGATGAGGAGAGAATGAACACACTCTGGAGATCGCTACAGATGATGCTTGAGTCTAGACAAGTCGCAATGGCTGAGCTTGGAGAAGACGCCCTGCCCCGCCTCCTAGAGACGAGGAGATACACAGCAGCAAACCTCGAAAAGCTAGTAGCCAAGGTCATCGAGAGAGTGAGGGAGGCTGGTGGAAATGTATACTTTGCAGAGTCTGCTGAAGACGCGGCCAAGTATGTTGCTGAAGTAGCGAGGAGCAAGGGCGTGAGACTGGTCGTCAAGTCGAAGTCCATGACGACCGAGGAAGTCATGCTCAACAGAGTCCTCGAAGAAATCGGCATAGAGGTCGTCGAGACAGACCTAGGAGAGTGGATAGTCCAGCTCGCAGGTCAGAGACCCTCACACATCATCGCTCCGGCAGTCCATCTAAGCAGAAGAGAGATAGCTAAGATCTTGTCAAGCAGGCTTGGAATTAGTGTTGAGCCAGACCCAACCGCCATAACTAGGGTTGCTCAAAGAGTACTGAGGGAGAAGTTCCTAGCCGCTGATATGGGAGTGACGGGCGCAAACATCGTGGTGGCCGAGACCGGAGCCGCGATCATCGTCACCAATGAAGGGAATGGGAGATTCGTAACTACTTTTCCAAAAATCTTAGTGACTGTAGCAGGAATTGAGAAGATCGTAGATGACTGGGTAGACGCCTTCAACGTCCTCAGAGTCCTCGCAAGGAGCGCGACTGGAAAACAGACATCAGTATATGTCTCGATCTTCGGCCCCCGGAGGACCAGCATCAAGGGAGGAGAAGAATCGGAGTTCCACCTGGTCCTGCTTGATAACGGTAGGATGGAGGCCCAGAAGTCGAAGTGGCTGTCTGAGGCTTTGAGATGTATAAGGTGCTCTGCATGCTTCAATGTCTGTGCAACCTATAGAGTTATGGGTGGACATGTCTTCGGAGATATCTATACTGGCCCGATAGGAGTCCTATGGACAGCTATCACGCGCGGAGTCGAGCGGGCCGCCCAGATATCACCTTTATGCATCTCTTGCGGGCTATGCAAGGAGACATGTCCAGTAAGCATAGACATACCTATGACGATCTCTTGGATAAAGAATGAGAAGGGAAAGAAGACGAGGACAGACTGGGCTCTATCGATGTACGAGACATACACCAAGATGGGCTCGAGGGCGCCGCGAGTCTTCAACTGGCTCGGGAAAAACAGCGCCGCGAGGAAGCTCCTAGAATTAGTGGCGGGCATCGACTCTAGGAGAGTGCTTCCAGAGTTTGCTGGCGGCTCGTTCTTCGACCACTACAAGCCGCGTGGAAAGGGAGATAGTAGCATCAAGGTCGCATACTTCGTCGATACTTACGCGGCATACATTGATTGGGGACTGGCCGAGACCGCTGTGCGGGTGCTCAATCATCTCGGCGTAGACGTCGCCTTGCCGAAGCAGGAAGGTGCAGGAATGCCGCTCATACAGTACGGATTCTTGGAAAAGGCCAAGAAACTCGCTGAGAAGAATGTCTCCTATCTCTTTCCATACGTTGAGAAGGGATACAAGATAATATGCACTGAGCCGTCCGCTGCCTACTGCCTAAAGGTGGCATACCCAAAGATTCTAGGGACCCACGAGGCAGAAGAAGTAGCAAAGAATACCTACGAGTTCTCAGACTACATAGTCAGGACAGGACTACTAGAGAGGATCAAGCCAGAGAGGAGCGAAGATTCGCAATCCGTTTTCTATCACTATCCATGCCATGGACGAGCAGCCGCTCCAGGAGCGCCAGCCATCAAGATCCTAGAACATCTAGGATACCGAGTCTATACCAAGGACTATGGATGCTGCGGAATGGCCGGCACCTGGGGAATGAGGAAGGGACCAATCGGATACGACACGAGCATAGAAATTGGGAGGAGAGTCGTTGAAATCATACATTCAACCGGAGCCAAGACAATAGTGACCGAGAGCAGCGTCTGTCCAATACAGTTCAGACATTTCTACAACTTCGAAATCAAGCATCCAGTACAAGTCATAGCCGAGAAGCTAAAACTTTAGTCCACCACTATATTATCTGTGTTAGTGGGTCGACTATTCTAAGCCTAGTTATGTGTCTCTGCA
>CAYTRT010000015.1:0-31713 GCA_964440295.1 uncultured Nitrososphaeria archaeon | reverse complement strand
TACTTTTCCAAATGGTAATGTTTTTCCATCTTTACAAGAAGCGAGGGTTTAATGCCTGATACGTTACTCATTCTATGTGAGGTGGTGTTGATGGTGGATGGATCATCAGTCCCCAAAGTATGCACGTTCAGAGGGGTTCGAGAAGAAGTTATGGAAAGAGTCTGGTCAAAAGCACGAAAACTTGAAGAACGAGGTGTTCCTCTGTTGCCGAATGTCTTCGGACTATTGATCAAGGAGGAGTGGAAGAAGATGTCGGAAGAGGTAGCTAGGGTCTGCCCAATCGTGTCTCTTGAGGATTTGAGAAGAATGATCGAGGAGATCGAGAGAGAAGGGAAGTCATCGCCAACTGTGAAGACTGAGGAGGGCAGAAAACCATTCGAAGCGTTGGTAGGCATATCGGTGAGGACGCAGGAGAAGAAGGAGTAGTAAAAAATGGAGCGCGGAGCTATCGACGAGGGCATAGAGGACTTCCTAGAATCGCTCTCCGACTGTAGGCAGTGCCTCATAAAATTCGCCATCGAGATAGCAGACTCAACAGACCAGAGAGACAGGGAGGCATTAAAGAAGATACTAAAGAAGCTGGCAGAGCAAGAGATCAGCAAGAGCGAGAGTGAGGAAGAATTCATACCGCTCGTGATCTCAAGGAGGCCGCTCATCGATTTAATTGACGGGAAGCCGATATTATTCCCCAGACTCAGGAGGCTGACTAACAGGTGAGAATAGTCTGCAAATCCTGCGGCGAGTCATTCCAGAGCTACGTCGACTTCCTAGTCCACTGGAAGAAGAAACACTGCACTACTTGTAAAGATCACTCATCGCAATCATCCAGTAACAAATTTAGTAACCATCGAGAAAGCCACATTTAACAGGCCCGCTTGCACAAAATTTTATTTTACAAATTTTCAAAAAAATAAACAAGAACAATGATATATCATTGTACTCTGTTTGGAAGACATATTATATATGAAAAGAAGAGATCAAAAATAGTGTTCATTGGAATAGATAGATCAGTTTTAGATGATTAAGTGTTGTAAGTTAAGCTACTCGCCTACCCATATTTTTAAATTTTCGTACACTAGCCTGTAGAGGTCTTTAAGCTCCTTTTCGTCTACCTTTACTCCCATTGCGTCAAATAAGCCTTGATCGATAGCCTTTCTTATAGGATCGATGTTGCTTGGATTGAACTGGTCTGGTAGTCTCTTAAGTGTCTTATCACAATATTTATCAAAAACACATGCTAGCTTATTAGTAACTTCTTCATCAAGTCTCGTTATATCCAATACAGGTTGAAGCTTCCAATGGGTCATCTTAAGGTTAATCCATCGTCCTCTAGTTTCCGACCTATTAGCCAAAATCGAAAGTATCCCCCATGTTGTATTTAACCAGAGGCACAGGGCCTTTAGCTTATTATCGGCGTTTTCGCTTGTCTCGAGTCTGACCGCATAGAATATGTTTGAGAGAACAGGCTCCTTACAATACATGCTTATGATGTGTGTTGTATCAACCCATATTCTATCTGGAACTAGCAATTTGCCGGAAAATTCCCTGAACAATCTCTCACCGGTTCTCTTTACCTTTCCTTTCTTTGTCTTCAAATCGTTTGCTATAGCCCATGCATTGGGCTCCACGAACATTCGTAGTCTCCTTTCCTCCTTCCCTCCATAAATGATCGGATACGAACCCAGCAACCTTGTATGAGATACTGTGAAGACATCATGAAATTGCCGTCGATCGATCCCGATCGTTGCGATTTCACCAAGCCTTATCAAAGGAATATTTACACCCATTATGTTTCCAGAAAGGATGCCATTAGCTATTCTTGTTAGTTCGGGGTCTGGAAACGCTACTAGATTTCCCCAATTAACTACTTTATCTATCAGCGTCTTTCTGGAAACCTTAAAAACGTAGGCTTGAGATCCGTTAACCTTCACAAACCCATTGCCAACCCTAACGATCTGGTTTGCCAATGCTCTGCCCTCTAGGGACGTCGTTGGTTTTTCAAGTAGAATTGTCACTGTAGTTTCCTCTTCTTCAGGGTTATCCCTTTTTCTCGCAACTATCAGAACTTCGCTTAGGCTTGTGGATTCAGAGAAGTTATAGCCCTTTTTTGCATCGTAGCTGATGACCACATGTTCTAGGTGGAATTTTTCCAGCAGTAAACATCTTGCAAGAAACCAGCTTACGCCTGTAAGTAGTGACTTAGGCAGAACAAAAGCTATTTTTCCCCCTTCTTTAACCATTTCTGAGGCCAAGTAGAAGAATAGTAGTCCCTCACCAGCCTGACCTATGGCGTATAGCTCATCTTCAACGTCTAATTCGGAGAAAATTGCATGAAGATTTTTAGCTATCTGCAGGTCTTTGAGTTTCTCCTGTATTATCTTCCTCCTTTCTTCGTATTCTTTGAGGATGTTCTCCCTTATGGACTCGTCAAGGATAAAACCGAATAGTCCGCCCCCTCTTCTTCCTCCCCTACCCGTGGCTCTCGTAAAGGGCGGGTTCATTATAATAAGGTCAAATTCCGGAAGCTCACTTGGTACCTCGCCTCCAATTATCGATGCTGCCTCTGCACGTTCCAAAAATTTAAATTTCCCGGTGAGATGCATGGCTATGCTAGGTAACCCTCTACCCTTAAGAAACTCCAGGGAACCTAAGGTAACTAATTTGTTCTCCACACCCAAGGGGACTGTAAAGGTATTCATGCGGCTAACTTGAGTTGAGGGGTCTTGGAGAGCAAGGTTTGTCGAGGCTATTTGAACTGCATACCTTAAGGCATCGATTCCCCAAATACTTTCCTCCAACATCAGTTTATGAAAACTTTTGAGGTCAACTTCACCTTCTTTAAGTCTTAAATCGATGTATAGATCTTTCAGAGCATTATATGCAGCAATTAGCAGAGTTCCGCTCCCACAAGCGAGATCTCCTACTTTAACTTCCCTGAAATTTGCGAAGACTCCTGTTCTTGTGAAAACGGACAGATAGGCTAGCAGATAAGCAGCCGGAACAGTCGTAAAATATGTTGCAAAGTTTTTCCTGATAGCCCAGTCTCCAACAATCTTATGATATACTTTGCCTGCAAAGTCTCTTCTCAAGAGAGTTCTCTTTGAAGAACATTCCTCTGCGAGTTCAACCAGCTTCTTAAGGGCTTGACTTAACGTGTCTGGTAAGGCTTCGACCACTTGTATGGCTAGGTCATAAATAGGCTTATAATCAACTTCATATATTGCCTCGAAGGCTTTTCTTAAACCAAGCCTATAGCCATTCTTTTGGCATAGCTCACTCAGCTCTTCAAGATCTATTTCAGCCCGCACTGACTGGTAGAATGTTGCACTTAGCAATATGGTAAGCGCTGTCTTTGCATAGATAAGCTCGTCTATCTTTTTATAGTCGCCTACTGATAGTCCGTAGAGCTTATAAAGCAGTTCATATAGCTTTTTGGCTAACAATTTTTTCTCGTCCACACTTTTCATCGTCATAACGAAATCGTTGATCTTCTCCTCTATCTCGTTAACTGTTTGGTTAATGTCCTTCTCACTTGTAATGAATTGAATTGCCTCATTTATTATCGAAACCAAGTCTTGGACTCCAGCTTCTATCCATCCGGTAACCCATCTCGGCTCTATTTTCCGACCTGTAAAAAATTTCAACAATGTGTCTGAAATATCCTCAGGAATTACGAATTTTACCTCAAAGGTCGTGGATTTAAGCCTCTCCTCAAGCTCCGACTCGGTAAGATTTTGAGGAAAAACCTCTCTATATAAAAGGGCTACACCTAGGTCTCCAAGACCTTTCTCAATCTTCTGCTTAACGTCACTTTCGGCATCAGTCTTTGAGTAAGACCCTTCTACAACAATCTTAACGCCATTGACATAGATCACTATGTCCGGCCTATCTCTACGCGATATATACTCGCTTGTAGCCCTTATTCCCAGTTCTCCGCTTAGCAAACGTCCGAGGAGAACATTAAGCCTATTCTCAAAAGCCCTTTGCTGTCCGTGAACTCCAGAATCCTTCATCAATAACTCTTACTTTTACTTCTATTAATAACTTAGTCTTTTTTTATTACTGTAACTCCTTCTTGTGACTTCTCAGTATAGGGTATCCAACCTGGAAAGTTTTGTCTAATAATCTCGACGATCTGTCTATGGAGTCCAGGACTAAATAATATTCGAAAACTAATAACCGAATAATGTTTCTTTAATAATAGAGAGTATAGTTTATCTGGAAATTCTTCTATCGTACACGTATTTTCCTCACGATCAATAATGATTTTAACATAAGCACTCTTTCTACAACTAGTACCGGTAGGAATGCTAGTAGGCGGGACCTCAATTATCTTATACTCTCCAATTTTGACTTCTCCACTAATTTCAGGGACAATCCCCTTACCCATTAAGTCACGCATCAAGTCTTCACTCTTAATTGTCCGAGCATATTTGCCCAGCTCAACCTCCTCAACGTGTTTTTCATGCTCTGCTGCCCCTGTTAAGTCTATTATCAACGCGTATCTAGTTTCTTTCAAGTTCTGAGAATCCTTTGGTTTTCTTAATATACGCCCTCTAATTTGTACATAACCTACTGGAGTGCTTATGGGTCTAGCAATCACTAAAACTTCCAAATTCGGATCGTCAAAACCTATATCCGCCATATTAACGGTTACAAGGACGCCCTCCTTTTCCTCTTTAAATTGATTAATCACCTCGACAGGCTTATCCTCTCTATAGTGGGCGACATATACAAGGTTCTCAGAATCATCTCTTCCCCGATTTCTTAACTCTCTTATAAGAAACTCCCTAAGCCTATCTGCTTCTTTAGTGTTAGCAGCAACGACTAATGTCTTTGGGACTCTCTGATTTAATGAGCCGACTTCGTTACTAAGTTTTTCAACAATCTCCTGTGCGTATTTTTCTGCCCTCTCAATTACTGCAAATTTCCACTGTATATCAGTATCCTTTACTGCTGCCCGCCACTTATCAGGACTTGAATAAGTCTCGATAAGGTGAGTAAACGTCGTAGTGGAGTAGATCTTGAGCTTTTGAGCAAGGATTCCCATCTTCATCGCTTTGCTAGAGCTTAATGAGTATAGAATACTCCCAACGTTATCAACAGCCTCCTTCACAGGTGTTCCAGAGAGGCCTAAAACAAACTTTACATTACTCAGTTGTAATAAACTATTCATTGTTTTAGAAATTTCTTGTCCCCAGTATGTATGATGAACTTCATCAAGAATGACTGCCTTAACTCGCTTAAATTTATCTAGCGACGAGTAACCTTCTTTAAGATCTAAGTTAAGAAGTTGAGGTGTCAATATGTATACTCCTATTTTATCTGGTAAAATTTCTGTAGTTAAGAAATGATGTAGCCATTCTTTAGCTGACGCTAAAGGTGTCGGATCCATAGAATATACAATAAAGGGCGAGTCTGCGGACTCCTCAGCTAACGATTTCTCAAATTCCTTAAATGTTTGTTCACGGATAACTATTCGAGGTGAAAAATAAAGAATGACCTCTCCACTACTAATAAGGTCCATTTGGTAAAGACCCCATATAAAAGCTGCGGCTAGCCTAGTTTTACCCGAGCCTGTCGGCATCTGAACAATTCCTCTAGGTTTATCAAGAATTTTCATTAAAGCCTCTTTCTGCGCATCATTCAACGGATAGCCAGTGAGCTTTTTCAGCGTCTCGTTTACCCGCTCAATTATCAAGTCTAAGTTAGTCAACAGTCCTCACTTTTTAACTCATTTATTATTCTCTCAACTAGATCCTCCCAGCTAATCGCTCCTTCTGCCCAAGACCTCACATCATTTTCGCATCCAGATATAATTCTCTGGAAGAGCTGCCACCTTATTCCCATAACCTCAAGCCCTGGCTTCCAGTAATTCCAAAGATATTTTGGGATGTTCTGGGCGGACAGAAGAAACAAATTGTATACCTTATGCCGTGGAATAAATGACCACTCATTAGACTCTGCTTTTTTCCTTGCAGTCTCCTTTATTTTCACCGGCTCAGGAGGCAACGAGAGCTTGGGTATAACCATTTAAGTCTCATAAAACATAAGGATATTTCGTCTTAAAAGTTTTCTTTCGTAAACTATTGCTTTCACGCATATACTTGGGTAAAAATTTATCGAACTTATAACATTGGCTAGAGCGTAGGTGAGTTCTAAAGGGTTATAAAGTTTCGATCTTGAGGTCCGAGAAACATTGGCTGCAGATGTAGTGACCTTTAGAAAGCATCTTTAGAGACGAATATGGCGCCGCGCAGACAGGGCACCTCAGTCCCGAGAAGGACTTCTTGAATGGGGTTCCGCAGCTTCGGCATCTATCGGCTTCGACATGCGAGGACTCACCGCAGCTTTTGCGAATCATCTGGTCGCTTCTACTGATCATCTTTATTCGTAGTGTGGTCCTTGTATTGCATGGAGGGCTTCTATGGCTGCTGTCTGCATGGCAGATCCAGTATCGTTCCTCTGTATTATTGGTATAGACGCTGTAGCTGGGCTGGATGCGGGAGAGGACTTTCTCTTATCTGAAAGAACGCAATCGCAAGCAATACATAAGCCACAAACGATAATATCAAGCCCGCCTCAAGTAGTATTGCAGTTAAAATAGCCCCGATTAAGATCAGCAGACCAGCGGTCCTGAACATTTTCACGTTCAGGTGGTCGGCAGTGAGGTAAAGGGCTCTTCTAAAGTATACGGCCGATACAATGTCGAAGGCCCACATAGTAATAAACGCTACCATAATCCTCGTGGACAACAAGTTATTGAGATTGAGGATGAAAAGTGCGATGAGGTCGACGTCACCACTTAAAACATTGACTCCGCCGATCAATACTACTTTCGCGACTCACACAATGCCAACTATCAAAGATATCAGAGCACTTCTAAATGCGGCTGGGTTCTGGACACTACTAAAAATCCATTTTAACGCCTGCCTAACAATATACAAGCTGGGAGCCTCGAAGAACAGATAAAAAAATGGATGGCTTGACTTGACAGTCACTTCATCTGGTATGTTATTGTTTTTAACTGCTCTTTATGACAAGTAGACGTTGATTATGTCAGATGATGTCCAGCTTGCAGAGTTGCCGATTAGATAATCAATATAGATAAAAATTCGCCAGAGCCCGGTTGTACGAGGCGCTGTGAATGTGAGCTCTATTGTTTCTATGCCCGACCCATTATTAAGAACATACACTTGCCGCGTGACTCTCGTTAATTTATCTATATCCCAAACAGAGATAGTAATTGGTGTAGGCTTGCTCAATATATATTCAACATTTATCTTAACAGTTATTGAGTCGCCACTAGTAACAATGAGAGGACACTCGACGTTACGTATCCTGATCAAAGTTATTTCTGGCAGAGAATCAATTCTAGACTTTAACTTGTCAATTACTTCTCTTAATCTACTAATCTCGTATCTTAATGTCTCGATATCACTAATAGATCCTTCGATGTAATTTATCTTGCTCTCTAGTGATAAGATGCTGTTTCTGATTGATTCTATCTCTGATGATAGCCTCTCTACATTTGAGACGATGTCGCTGAGGTCTTGACCAAAAAGACCAACAGATCTGGCATCATTAATTGATATCTCTAGTGGGATGGTGTATTCATATGGTGGGATCGGCATCGTTACCTCCTGCCACGGAATTATTCCGAAGGCTAAAAGGGGAACAGTAGCTGTGCCCTCGACCTTGACTCTCACGCTCCCAGTTGATAAAGCGTCATTGACAATAGACGGAAAATTCCATAGGTTTATCCTTATTGAGACGGCCTCCGAGTTCGAACCAGGTTTAATTATCAAGTATGGCTTGAAGCCATCGCCTACCAACTGGTCTTGAAGGTAAAGCTTGTAGTATATGTTTTTGGCTGTAAATTCGGCAGAGGTCGGATTGTTTATCAATAAATGTATCGTGAATTCGTATTCGAGAAATCCAATTCGGTTAGCAGTAGGAGGCCTCTCCAGACTTATCTGTATGTTGTAAAGCATGTAATAAGCACCTACGGCGTAGAGAACAACTCCTATTAAGATGAAGAAATAGAAGGTATACTTCAGCACCGAAAGTATTCTCCTCCTCTTTATCCATCTCTTTATCTTCGCGATTTCCTCCTGCAAAGATTGTTCAGCCATCAAACATCACCACTCTTCCTCTCTATCTTACTCAAGATCACAGCAACATAGTCGCCGGGTTGTATCCCCAGCAACTCCACCTCCTCCTTCGGTATCGTTATCCTATTATTATCCAGCACCCTTGCTTTGAAGATCGCGACATTCCTTAGATAGAACTGAATTATATCCCGAACAACTTGTGGCACTCTATCAATATCTTTTAAAAGGCTCACAATAGCCTCTGCAAGTAATCTGCTGGTAGAGGCTTCCTTAGAACCAGTCCCTGACTCGCCATTCATACAAAATCTGCATAATTTATCATAAATAAACATTTATTTGCATCAAACTATAAGTTAATCTCTAAAATGAATTTCCGCCCATGTATTTGGGTTCAAATCCCACCCCCCGCACTTATCAGTGAAGCAGTTGTTTTGTATTTTCATCGCTCAAAGCATAGGGACAAGCGTTAAGACAGTCTTATGACAATTATGCTAAGAGAAAGTAGGCTTGATGATCAGGAAGTATGAGTCGGTCAAGGGGCGCCAATAATACTCATTGCTGTTATATCGGGAAACGTTTAATTGTAATTTGTGGAGAACAAGAATGTCGGGTATTAAATGGAAGAGCAGAAGATGCGTAAAGTAGATGAGTTTTTGCGTCTGCCACTTATTGCTAAGATTGCCACAGTGCGTCCTGATGGTTCTCCCTATGTTGTCCCTGTTATCTATAAGTGGGATGGTCGGTTCATCTGGGTTATAGGCAGGAAACGATCGGCGTGGATAGAGTATATTAAACGTGAACCCAGGGTTGCCGTACTGATCGATGAGCCTAACCCACCGCACCCTAGAGTACTGATTGAGGGAGAGGCGGAGATAGTGGGCACCGAGTGGATAGAGCTGGGTAAGGAGATGCTTGAGCGCTACATGGGAAAAGAATTGAGCCGGAAATATCTCGAAGGGACGATGGATCAGCCGAGATGGCTCATCAGGATAACGCCAAAGAAAATCACGAGCTGGATCATCTCAGAGGAAGATGCAGCGACAAAGAAGACATGGCACCCAAGATACTACGAGCCAGGCACAAAATGGTATGAAGAATACATAAGGGAGAAGGCTTCAAAGAATAGAAATACGTAATTGCATTGTGATTAGTAGTTCAGATATGGGTTTGTGACTAAAAATTCTGCAATTGATCTTGAAGATGTGGTTTATGTTTTTACTGCGCCCATTGTTAGTCCTTTGATTAGGTATCGCTGTACGAATGTTATGAAGAGGAATGCAGGTATCATTGAGACGGTCGTTATCGCGGCCATTATGGGCCAGTCTAGCTTGTGAGTCCCGGAGAGGGCGGTTATCAGGACGGGGACTGTCCTAGCGTCTCTCGACGTCAGGATGAAGGCCATGAGGAACTCGTTCCACGCCAAGACAAAGGTAAGTATGCTGGCTGAGGCTATCATAGGTACTGCGTTTGGCAGGATTATCCTGAAGAGGGCGGTAGTCTTTGTAGCTCCATCGATGAGTGCTGATTCCTCAAGCTCCTTCGGAAGCTCCTCAAACGTGATTTTAAGCAGCCAAGTAGTGAATGGGATGGCGAAGACTAGGTACGTTATTGCTACTGCCCATATCGTGTCGATTAGCTTAAGATAATACATGATTATGAAGTATGGCACGATCACGGCGAATGCTGGAGCCATCCTTACTGATATGATCCAGAAGCCAACGTTCCTCCCAACCGCATTGTTCAGTCTGGAGAGCGAGTAAGCAGCAGGCACTGCGAGGACCAGCGAGACAGTGACTGTTATCGCTGAGACTATCAGGCTATTCGTGAATGCATTCATGAGTTGCCCACCAAAGAATAGTCTTCGATAATTATCAAAAGTTGGCTCGAAGATCAGTGGTGGGGGAATCTGGAATATTTGATACATCGTCTTAAAGGAGGATATCACCAGCCAGGCTATCGGAAAAACGACAATCAGGCATGCGACTATAGCCAACGTGTGTATGACCAAGAGTTTTAGCTTGCTTTCAGGCATGCATGACTCACCTGCTGATAGACCTGATAAGAGGCATGCTTAGGAACATGACTATTAGCAGCAGGATTACGCCGATCGCTGAGGCTGTGCCCACGTCGAAGTAGTAGAAGCCGACCTTCCAGCCTAGCATGGGAAGAGTATGCGTAGCCATGCCTGGGCCTCCCTTCGTCATAACGAATATGACGTCAAAGCTGTTAAATGCGTCTATGGTTCTAAGAATCGCCGCGACTATTATTGGCTTCTTCATGTTCGGGAGTGTTATCGACCGAAAGGTCTGCCAGCTTCCAGCACCATCTATCTTGGCAGACTCGTAGTATATTGGAGGTATTCCCGCTAGCCCTGCGAGGAATATGAGGAATGGGAGAGGCGTCTTTCCCCAGATATCCGCGACGATTACGGAGACTAACGCAAGTGTTGGGTCGCCGAGGAGGCTTAGGTTTCCCAGCCCGATTAGCCGCATAAAGTACGCTCCGATTACTCCCACCTCACTGCTGAGTAAGAATTTCCAAGTGAAGCCAACCACAACCGGCGGCAGCACTATTGGCAACACCATTATGGTCCGCATTATTCTCTTGCCCCTAATGTTCTCGCTGAAGAGAAGCGCTAGGCCTAGCCCAAGTAAGAGCGAAAAGATTACTGAAGCAGCGCTAAATATTAAAGTCACGGTAAGTGAGATCGCGAAGTCGGATGATTGTATCAGCTTTACATAGTTATCAACTCCTGTAAACGTCGGCCCGGTAGGGTCTCTCAGGAACCATCGGAGGAAACTCGTGTAGAATAGGTAGACTGTCGGTGCAGCCACTAGGAACGCCAATACACAGACTGCCGGGAGAAGCAGCTTATATTCTTCTCTCAATTGGCATAGCACCGTAAATATAAATAAAAAATGACTTAATGTATTTTGTCTTTAGGTGTAGTATCCTCTGCTGGTCATTAGGTCGGTTGCCCACTTCTGAAGCTCCGATAGCGCGACCTCGACGGTCTTTGCTCCCGCGACTACTTCTGAAGCCGTTGTGCCTATCTTGTCCATGAATAGGTCGAGCTCCGGAATGTATGGGAAGTATATGGCTGGGTTCTCAAGTACTGACCGCTCGTTGAGCTCTATCTCCTCTATTCCATACTTCTTAATCAGTGGATATGAGTATAGAACCGACCTCATCGTTACGTTAGGCCAGCCCGTCCTCTCCGCAAAGGCCTCCATAGACTTCCTGCCTGTCAGGTAGGTAAGCACGCGCCACGCTGCCTCTTTATTCTTAGAGAACTTGTTGATCCCCAATGAGAAGGTCCAATAGCTGTTTATCCTCTTTTTACCCGGACCGAACGGCGTAAGCATGAATTTCGTGTATTTCTTGACATTCTCATCCTCCGTGATTCCTAGTGCAGCATATCCATTTATCGCTGAGGGCATCAAGATTGCTGCCTTGCCCATCGCGTAGTTATTCATCATGTCGACCCAAGTGTGAGTCGAGGCGCCAGGTGGGCAGAACTTCTTCGCCCAGTCTGTGAATGCCCTGAATCCAGCCTCGAAGTCCGAGGAGTCGAAGATTGGCTTCGCCTTCTTATTCTTGATCTCACCGGGCCAGATTGCTCCTCCCTCAAACCATGCTGGATAGCCAGCGTACGCGTATATGAATCCGGCAAGGTCTAATGTTGGTTCCTCTCCAGGCCCAGCCCTCATGGTCAATGGATAAACATCGTTTATGCCATCGCGCCTCAGACCCTCAAGAATCTTCTCCATTGCTATCTCTAGATCATCAGTCGTCCAGTTCTCCTTCGGGAGCTCGGCTCCGTACTTCTCGAAGAGGTCGCGTCTGTAGATTACTCCTGGACCGAAGGAGTAGTATGGCAGCGCGTAGAGCGTCCCCTCAATCCTGTTAGCATCTAGGAGTGATGGATATACATCGTTCGGATCAAAGTAGTCCTGTGGATATTTCTTGAAGTACTCGTCAAGCGGCTCAAGGTATCCGGCATATCCATAGGCCTGTACTGCTCCGTCGCTTCCTACAAGCACTATGTCGTACTTTCCTACCTGAGCCATGACGTCGGCAGCAACTTTTTCCCTTACCGCCCACTCGTCGCCCCACTCAATCGTAACATCAACATTCTCGGTGGCCTCAAATCTTTTCAGCAGGTCAGTCTCGGTCGTTCCGTCAGGTCCGAATAGCTCAGGCCATGCGAAACCTTGTGCAAAGGCTATGACGTTTATCTTTACCTTCTCACGAGGCGGCGCTGTCACATATTGAGTCACAGTCTTCTCAACGGTGGCCGCCGCCTGAGTCACTGTAGTGGTAACGGTTCTGCCGGGCTCCCCAACGGTCTGTGTCACAGTTCTTACAGCGGCCTCAGGCTTGGCTAACCAGCCAACTGCTGCTCCAATCGCCAATCCACCGACTAGTCCACCGACGGTCCCTAGCATTGCCCTCCTAGATAGTCTCTTTTCTGTCTCAGACATAGCGAGATAATAGATGAAATTCCGATATAAAAATTTAAAATTTTATATTAGGGTTTCGAAATTAAAATCTATTGTGGTTGGCTTGGTTAGATTTGGCGTTATTGGTCTTGGTGATTTTGGTGAGAGGCATGTCCAGGCACTGAAGAGTATTAGTGGAGTTGAGGTCGTCGCTGTCTGTTCTCGGACGAGGAGCCGTGCCGAGGAGGTGGCTAGGATGTACGGTGTGAAGAAGTGGTACACTGATAGGGAGAAGCTCGTGAGGGATAGTGAGGTGGACGCCGTCACAATTGCGACTGCGGACGACGACCACGTCGAGCCGACAATTCTGGCGGCCGAGGCTGGGAAGCCAGCGCTGCTCGAGAAGCCAATGGCGACGACGCTTGAAGACGCGGACAAAATAATCAGCGCTGTAAAGAGAAGCGGCATAATCTTCATGGTTGGACACATACTGAGGTTTGATAAGCGTTACAGATTGGTGTACAACATGGCTAGGGAGGGCAGGCTCGGGAGGATAGGCTCGATGTACGCTCGTAGGATAGGCAGGCAGAGAGCCGCGAGCATCTTCCTTAACAGGGTCTCAGCGCCAGTCCAGACAGGAGTACACGACATAGACATAATTAGGTGGATAGCGGGAAGAGAGGTTGTCCAGGTCTCGGGCTTCGCCGCGAGGAGAATGAACTATAAGTACCCAGACATTTTCTGGACGGTCATGAGGTTCGACGACGGCTCGCTGGGAGTCGTGGAGAATGGATTTATGCTGAGTGACAGCTACCCACACTTCATCGACTCGCAACTAGAGGTAATCTCAGAGAAGGCGACTGTACAGATTCTGACTCCGGGCGAGTACTTCTCGGTCTACAGCGTTGAGGGAGTGGATAAGCCGGACGTGACTTACTGGCCCAAAATGGACACACACGCCGAGGGCGCTCTAAGGGACGAGCTGGAGTACTTTGCGAGGTGCGTGGCCGAGGGCAGGACGCCAGAAGTCATCCCAATAGAAGATGCGAGGAGGGCTCTAGAAATAGCGATAATGGCGATGAGGTCGGCTGAGAGCGGAGTCCCCGTCACTATTTGATGAAAATTATTATTCTTTATTATTGTTGTGGCTTAGGAATCCCTATATAGCGGCTTATTAAGTCCTCTTTGGTCCTAAGTGTTTGCGGGTCGAGCTCTGCCACTATTACGCCCC
The DNA here is from genome assembly GCA_964440295.1 of uncultured Nitrososphaeria archaeon. Lineage (GTDB taxonomy): Archaea > Thermoproteota > Nitrososphaeria_A > Caldarchaeales > Calditenuaceae > CALIKS01. The sequence continues at coordinate 17,926 of CAYTRT010000015.1, read as the reverse complement.
TGTCCATGAGGGCTACTCTGTCGGCGACCTTTAGCGCAAACTCAACCTTCTGCTCCAGTAGTAGGACTGACTTGGAGCTTGACTTCAAGTTTTTAATGATTTCTGCGAGTCTCTCGAGGAGCTGAGGCATTAGTCCGCCAGTCGGCTCATCCATCACTACGATGCTCGGGTTTGACGCCAGTGTCATGACTATACTAAGCATTCTCTGCTCACCTCCACTGAGGAATCTTGCCCTCAGTCTCGCTTTATCGGCCAGTTGCGGAAAGATCTTCAACAGCTCACTGATTGGTGGTGGCTTGGCGAGAGTGTTCATCATTGCTGCTCGTAGATTCTCCTCGACGGTCAGGTCTGGGAAGACTCCTCCCTCTTGGGGTATGTAGCCCAAGCCGAGCCTCACCCTTTCATGAGTGTCGAGAAAAGTGGCGTCGACGCCGTTGATAATTATCTTTCCAGATGATTGTTTTTCATGTCCCATTATTGCTCTCGCCAGCGTAGTCTTTCCCGCGCCATTTCTACCCAAGACGCACACTATCTCTTCGTCACCGACCGATATCGAGACGTTCTTGAGTATTTTTACGCCCTTAATCTCGACGGACAGTTCCCGGAGTGTCAGCGTCATCTCCCTAAGTACACCCTTTGGACGGACTCGTTGGAGACTATCTCCTCTGGCGCTCCCTGCGTCAATATTCTTCCTCTATCCAGCACCACTATCCTCTCAGCTATTTTTAGGACAAACTCAATGTTGTGCTCGATGATCATCAGGGAGGTCTTGTCTCCTAGTGCCTCTATCATTCTATTGACGAGGCCTACGTCTTGCTCTCCTAGTCCTTGGGTAGGCTCGTCTAGTATGAGCAGCGATGGGAGTGTCATGATGGCCATTGCGACCTCGAGGATTCTTTGATGTCCCGGAGAGAGCACGCTAGGAGGGCTGTCCATCTGGCTAGTTATTCCCGCCATTTCTAAGACTTGGAATATCGCCGATGATACGCTTTCTCTTTGATGGTTCTTCCTTAGAGCTGTCTTCTCAGCCAGTTCTATGTTTTCTCTTATTGTGAGTGTTCTGAATACGCCGATGCTCTGCAGGGTGTAGGATATTCCAAGCCTCGCCCTAAGGTGGGGCGGAAGCCCTGTTATCTCTCTGCCCATGTAGATGATTCTTCCACGCGTTGGCCTGAGCCTGCCAATTATCAGGTTTGCGAGCGTGGTCTTTCCCGCACCATTCGGGCCTATCACTGCGATTCTTTCACCCTCACTCAGAGTAAGGTCTACGTTCTCTAGGACTGTGGCTCCATCGAATTTCTTCGTCAAATCTTTGACCTGCAGTAATGGCTCTTTACTCATACTCTGAGCCACCTCGTCTTGAGTCGTCCTAACAATCCATCTGGCGCGATCAAGACGAGTATTAGGAGCGAGATGCCTACTATTATCAAGTAGCTGCTTGCGTAGCTGCTGGTTATGTCGATTATGACCGTTAGGAATGCTGTTCCGACGAGCGGTCCTAGGACTGTGCCCTGCCCGCCCAATAGAGCCCACAGCAACGGCATTATTGAGTAGTTCACCGAGACCAATGAGGCGCCGATGTACCTAGCTGTGACTGAGTATAGTGAGCCTGAGAGTCCGCTCAACGTGCTCGACAATAAAAACACGGTCAGCTTGTGTCGATACACGTCGTATCCGAGTAGTTCTGTCCTTTCTTCGTTTTCCTTGATGGCGAGGAGTAGTGTGCTGTATCTTTTGAGATAGATAGTCAGCAATGCTGATATTGCAATGACCAGTCCGAGCAGCGCGGCGTTGTATCGAGCCGCAGGAGATGTGAGGTCTATAAAGAATTTCCCAGCTGATAGCGAGAGTCCCTCTGGTGGCAGGACAAGTCCCTGCTCTCCTCCGGTAACGTTGTTGAATAGGATTACCGCGTAGTAGAAGGCGAGCGAGGTCATGAGTGTCAAGATGATGAACATGGGTCCCCTAGTCCTCAGAAGGATGGGGGCGGTCGCGACTCCGAGTAGGGTGGCTGACAAGACTCCAATAATAACGGCTGAGATTGGGTCGACTATGTTGTTGACTATCAGTAGCCCTGTAACGTATAGTCCTGCTCCGAAATACATTGAATGTCCTAGACTAATCATTCCCAGAAAGCCCAGCAGCAGGTTGTAGGCAGATGCGTAAATTGCAAATACCATGATCCTAGTCATCAATGAGTGGGGATAGGGCGGGAGAACAAACTGCAATAAAAAGAGAATAAGAAAGATAAGCAGGTAAGATGCGATTGTGCGCCTTGCGTTCATTTTTTGACACGCTCCAAGATTCCATGAGGCCTGAAAAGAACGACGAGGACAACGAGCATTATTGAGAGTATCCTAGAGGTAGTCGGCGAGGTGAAGACAGCGACGATTCCTCCGAAAAGGCCAATCATAAGAGATGCTAGAAACGTTCCTCTCAGAGACCCCATGCCGCCGATGGTCACGGCGAGGAGGGACATTAGGAGCGCGTCGAAGCCCATTAGGTAGTGGGCCTGCCTGATCGGCACTATGAGCACTCCAGCGACCGCTGCTAAAGCTGCGCTCAAGCCGAATCCCAGTGAGTAAATCTTCCTAACGTTTATTCCGAAGTTTTTAGCCAGCTCAGCGTCTTGCTGGACGCACCTCATGTGGAGTCCTAGGTTTGTCCTCTTCAAGAATATCCATAGTATAGCCGCTATTATGATGGAGGCAAGTGCGATTACTATTTTGTAGGAGGAGTAGCCGAACCATGGCGTAGAGATGACTGTGGAGAAGGGTGGAGGTACTGACCTGCTGTACGGGCCGATAACCATGAGTGTTGACTGCTGAATTATGTATAGCAGACCAGCCGTGGCGATGATTGTTGGCTCTGGAGCATATTTGATCCTCGAGAGAACGGTCCTCTCAATTATTATTGCGAGGAACGCTGAAAATAGGGGCGCGATGATCAGTGAGTAGAGCGTGTTCTTCGCTGCTTCGTACAATGCCCAAGTCATGACCGCTCCTATCATGTAGAATTCGCCGTGCGTGAGATTCACTATTCTCAGGACTCCGTACGATAGTGTGAATCCAATTGCTACGAGGGCGAATATCAGTCCCTCGGTAAGTCCGTCGAGGACGCCGAGAAAGAAAGCACCCACTGGGTCCATGAGCCTCAGCTTCCCTACAGACTCATCTTAGTATAGTCGTGTTCATTTTCATAGTATGAGTCCTCAATCTTAGTCCGGTGGATAGTTACTAGTCTGGTGTTTTTGACCATCGATATGAACTGCTGTCCAAATGCCTGATGCGTCTTCCCGTCGAATCTTTTCGGTCCCTGAGGATGATTGATGCCCTCGTTGAACCACTCCATTCCTTCCAGCGTGGTTATGAATAGCTTATAATCTTCGGGGGTCGGTCTCTGATACCCGCTCTGCTCCACTGCCTCTTTAATCACGAATAACGTCTCCCAAGTGCTGAACATGTGGCTGAATGTTGAGACTTTCTTGGGGTCTTCGACTGCCGCTCCCTCCTCGTTGACTCCCACCCGCCCCCTATAGTACCTGTTGTATGGCGTGTCGTAGCCATCTAGGTATCTCGGAAAGGCCTCCCAGAAGTATGTGCCGTCTAGGTACTCGAGGCCGGGGCTGCTTAGGGGTATTCCCTCAAGCGAATCAATAAACCCAAAAAGCTCAGGTCTCCTACTGCCTAGATACTCTCCGAGCTCTCTCATGAATGTCAGGATGGATGGGCCGACCATGACGTGGTAGATGACGTCGATGCTCTGAGGAATCTTCGAGAAGTATTTTGTGAAGGATGTCTCTGCGGGTGGTATTGGAATTTTCTCGACTATGACTGCTCCCTCCTTCTCGGCCGCCTTGCTGAGCCAGTCCCTGTGATCATATCCAAACGCGTAGTCAGGGTATATGATGGCGATCCTCCTACCTAGGTTATCGAATATCCACTTCGAGACTGCGGTTATCTGGCCTGGAACGTCGGTTATGCCCGGCTGGAAGCACCACCTGTTCAGCAGGCCGAGCGGGACGTGTGTTCCCTCGCTGACCGCGAAGTAGGGCTTCTTCAACTCTCCAGCCACAGGCCCCGAGGCTAGGACAACGTTAGAGAAGAGCGCGCCGATTATGAAGTCTACATTGTGCTCGGTTGCGAGCTTCTGGACGACCTGCCCACCCCTCTGCGGGTCGGTTCCATCGTCCTCGATGATTAGCTGGACGGGCCTGCCGTCGATGCCGCCTCTCTCATTGATCAGCGAGACCGCTGCCTTTGCCGTCCTCTCATACCAGTATCCATAGTCGGCGCCTATGCCCGTCCTATGTACCTGAAAGCCTATCCTTATTGGGCTTTTCTCGCCTACTTTTTGCGTCTCCGACTCCAGCCTCATGTTGCCTGCTAGGTAGCCCACCGCTCCGCCGAGTATGAATGCTCCAACAGTACCCATAATCATTTTCCTTCTGCTGATCCTTGCGGCTTCCACGGACTTGAATTATTACTCCAGGATTTATTATAGATGGGATTAATGGCAATTATTGTCGTATAATTTGTGTTTGATGCAAAAGATTGCCTCAATTCATTAACTTGTTTATGCCTAACTATCTTTATAATTCTCAAGAATCTCTAATAGTCAATGGGGATGGGGCTAGTCTTCAGGGTTGCCTCCAGCACCGGCGCCGTTGCTAGAGAATTGAAGAAGATACTCGACGAGCTGGGTATTGAGTGCCCAGTCGTGACTTCGCTGGAGGCCTACAACATAGGCGGGTCGGACATAGTTGTAGTGATTGGAGACGATAAGATGATTCTGAAGTCGATTTTTGAGCTGGGCAACAGGGGGAACCCAATCCTCGGAGTAAGCGAAGACCCCACGAGAGGCTTCTTGTCCCAATGCACGATCAATGAGCTTAGGAGCGCAATCAAGACCATAATGAAGGGCATGTATAAAGTAGAGGAAAATACTAGACTCGCAGTCAAGGTCGACGATGAGCAGCCAGTCCCAGCCGTCAACGAAGCGGCGATCTTTCCACACAGAAGCGCGACGCTGATGGAGTACACCCTCTCGATCAACGACGAGATGATCTGGAGGGATTATGCGGACGGCGTGATAGTCGCGACGCCTCTTGGGTCTAGTGCTTACTCACTCTCGGCCGGCGGGTCGTTGATACATCACGACGCGTCCGTCTTCGAGATAGTTCCAGTCAACTCCATAGACGTTACCAGGAGGCCGCTCATTGTTCCAGACAGCTCCCAGATAACGATTGACGGAGTGTCCTCTAGGCATGGCGTCGAGGTGATAATTGACGGCCTCGCGAGGATCCCAGTCAAAGAGAGAATAGTCATCACGAGAAACGAAGTGCCATGCAAGTTTTTACGAGTGGACGGGCCATCCTCAATCCTCAGCAAGATCGAGAAGAAGATCCACTTGGCTGAGGAGCTTCTAAGAATACCTCCCTCGGCAAAGCTAATCATCAAGATCCTCGAGTATGAGGGGCCGTTGACTTATCGAGATCTAATTAGGAGGACGATGATGCCTGAGAGGACGATACGCCACGCACTGAGTGTCCTCATTTCTCGGCGACTCGTGGCTAAGAAGCCCCTGCTGAGGGATGCGAGACAAAAACTCTACTATCTCGCATCACATCTCTCAAGCGTTGATTCAAGAGAACGCCAAGCCCTTTAGGTGGGGCAAGATATATCTAATCCCTACCTCATTCTTCTTCGTGATGATGATACCGACCTGCCCTGAGAGCCCCTGGCTCTTTGAAGAGCATGTCTCCTCGCTGATTGCTGGTCGGTGAATATGCATGTTTTTTGAGTTTTATGGACCGCTGAGAGCGCAGTCTGGCCTTAAGTCCTACTCGGTCGAGGTTAAGGAGGAGGTCAGCCTGCTCGACGCGCTGAGGCTGCTTCCTGATCGGGTCAGGGAATTAGTATTGGATGAGGAGGGGAAAATCAGGCCCGGCATACTGATACTCGTCAACGACGTTGATGCCCGGAGCGTATATGGTCTAAGCCTTAAGGTTAGGAACGAGGACAGAATCACGCTAATACCGACAATCCACGGAGGAGCATCTTAAATGATAGTGTCTAGCTATCAGGGCTACTGCTTCGCCGCCGCGGTAGTCGAGAACATAGTGAGGGACCCCTTCGAGCTGTTCGAGGACTATGATCTCCTCGAGGACTGCGCCGTCCAGTTCGTCGATCCCAGATGCATCTATTCTCATCGACAGCTACTCGTCGGCTTCATGAGCGCTGTCGACGCCTACTTGGTCAATGCCCAGAGAGCTAGAAGAATCGAGGTCGAGTTTCTCCTCCGACTTTCTGGGAAGAGGCAGATCAGCGAGGCCATCGAGGCCGTTGGATACAAGCAAGGAGAGAGAAGCGTATGCGTCTGCGCTATCACGAGGAGTGGTGGCAGGCCAGACGAGGCAGTCAGTAAGATTGCTGCATTTCTCGGCGGCTCGCTCTCAGACAATCTTGAGGTTGGGAGCCTTGAGCATGTTTTGAGCCTATACGGAGTCCAGCGGCAGGAGCTTGAGTGTCTGGCGCCCTCTAGGGGAGCGAGGCCTGCGGAGCTACTGATACTGGAGAGGATAGCCCTGAGTGGGCTCTCGTGATGAGTATATCCTTAAATCGCCCCCTTGATTGGTTTTAATGCTGGACGTAAGAATTGGCAAGGATGCATGCTAGGAAGAGGGGGAAGTCGAGGTCCGACAGGCCGCTGAGCAAGGAGCCGCCGGACTGGGTCAAAGCAACGCCTGAGGAGGTGGAGGCGCTCGTGGTGAGGCTTGCCAAGGAGGGCACGCCACCAAGTAGGATCGGAGTAATTCTGAGAGACGTCTACGGAGTGCCGCTCGTCAAGCAAATAACTGGAAAATCAATAACAGAGATACTTGAGGAGAACAATCTCCTGCCCGAGATTCCAGAGGACTTGGCAAACCTGATCGAGAGGGCGAGACGCATGCAGCTACACCTCTCTACCCACAGGTCTGATAGGTATAACAGGAAGAGGCTCCAGCTCGTCGAGGCGAAGATACATAGACTTGTCAAATACTACTCGAGGATTGGGAGAATACCGAAGGACTTCAAGGTTAAGACGCTGTACACGTATGCGTAACAGTTCTGGAAGAATTTCTTCGAATCGATTTGTTGCTATCTATCCCACTCTACTGGCCATACGTTTTGGCTCCAGTATATCGCGGGTATCTCAGCTATCTTGGCCCCCTTCGCTAGATATGGAATGACGATAAGGTTTCTGAACGAGGGGGATAGTATGCGGACCCTGTATGGCCTATCTGTCCCGTCTGACCTGACGTAGTATATGAGCTCCCCGTGAGCCGCTTCTGTCCTAGCGACTGCCTCGCCTGCTGGGACCCTGATGTTTACTGGGTGTTGCTTGTTCTTAACGGGGCCGTCTGGAAGCGCCTCTACGGCCTGGCTGATTATCCTGATGCTTTGACGCATCTCCTCAAATGCCACGACCGCCCTTGCGTAGGAGTCTCCCTCACTCCTGGTCGGCACCTCGAACTTAAACTCGCGGTAAGCGTCATATGGCTCGTCTATCCTGACGTCTCGCTTTATTCCGCATGCGCGTAGAGTTACGCCCACCGCTCCTAGATTGACTGCCTCCTCTGGTGTTAGCTTGCCCACGTTTACTGTCCTATCCATGAAAAGCGCGTTGTCAAGCATGAGGTCCCAGTAGTGGTCGAGCCTACCGTCTAGGAACTCCATAACTCTCAACACGTATTTCTGGAAGTCGTCAGTGAGCTCGTCGCTGCTCGGAGACTTCCCAGTAGCGTCTCGGTACCAGGCTCTGAACTGCTTCACCAACTCGCCGGGCACCTTCTTCGGCATGTCGTTCCTAACTCCTCCGGGAACAAAGTATGAGTGCGTTATCCTCTGCCCTCCTATGAACTGGACGAGATCGACGACGTATTCTCGGTCTCCGAATGCCCACATGAAGGGCGTCGTGAGTCCGAGGAAGACGCCGTAGAGTGCGAAGTAGTAGAAGTGGCTACCTATCCTGTTCAGCTCTGCCACTATTGGTCTGATGTATTTTGCCCTCGGAGGCGGCTCGACGTTCATCAACTTCTCCACTGCTAGGCAGTATGGATAGATGAGCCCGCCAGCGTCCAGTATCGCGGGCCTCTCGAGGTGGGGTATGTTTGTGATCCAAGTCTTGTATTCGCAGAGCTTCTCTTCTCCCCTATGCACGAAGCCTATGTCTGGCTCGAGTGAGAGGACCGTGTCTCCAATGACCCTGACGATGAACCTGCAGTGCCCAGTGCCTGGATGCTGGGGACCATAAGAGAATGCGAGCCCCTCGCCTGTGTCATAGATTGATACTTCCTTGACCTCCTCCTGAGAATCCATGACTTACCGATTAATCTGATGAATCAGCCTTTAATATATCATTTCTCCTCCTTCATCCTGCCCATCCTGAAGACAACCAGTCCGAGCAGCAACAAAATTATGAATATCACGAGACCCAGTCTTAGAAATATTCCGAGGACTGCTCTAATGCCGGTGAGCACTCCCCAAGTAAATACGCTAAAAGCACTTACAAACGTCACTAGGATTATCAGCAGTATCATCATTGACTTGGGATTCAAGGCTAGTACTCTCAGCGGCCAGGGGGCTTATAATCCTTCCTCAGCGGCGGAATGTCTGACCACCACTCCGGGAGTAGCAACCTCCTGAGTCTCGGATGCCCAGTAAAAGTGATGCCAAACATCTCGTAGGTCTCGCGCTCGTGATACTCGCAGCTAGGCCATACCTGCGTAAGTGAAGGAAGCTCAGGAGAGTCCCTAGGAATCTTCGTCGCGACTGTTATGACGGAGCCAGCCAGCTCTGGATCAAGGTATGAGCCCGCGTGGTACATGACTTCGAAGGCATTCTCAGGGGGCTTGAGTGCAGATAGGTCAACTCCAGTCACGCCCTTCACGTGGTCGTAGCCAAGCTCCTTTAGGAGCCTAGCGGCCCTTAGCAGTGCATCCTTCTCGACCGCTATCTTGATGATCTTCTTATCGATCTTCTCCTCCTTTATCGAGGATCCCAGCCTCTCTCTGAGCTCGCTTATAATCCTCATGATTTTAGACTCGCTCAACTTCAACAATCCTAAAACTCAGGTTGGATATAGAGATATTTCTCGCCGTCAGGTCAGAGATACTCGCCTAGGATTTTGTCTCGCAGCAGGAGTAGTCCCTGTATGACGGCCTCAGGTCTCGGCGGGCAGCCGGGAATGTAGACATCCACGGGAACTATGTCGTCTATTCCCTGAATCACGTTGTAAGAGTCCTTGGCGTACAGTCCACCAGATATTGCGCATGCACCCATCGCCACGACCCACTTCGGGTCCGGCATCTGGTCATAGATCACCCTTACGCGTTGGGCCATCTTGGTCGTGACTGTCCCCTCGACGACTATGACGTCTGACTGCCTGAGCGATCCGACCGCGTTTAGGAATCCAAACCTCTCAGGATCATAACGAGGACTGACGCTGCCCGCAAACTCGACTGAGCAGCAGGCAGTCGTGAGATGGACAGGGAAGAGAGAAGACAATCTGCCCCAGTTTACCAAGTACCTTACGAGCGACCTCCTCCTGATCCACTGGATGATGAAGTTTATGCCCTTCTTGTCCTCGACCCTGTTTACCCTGCCCACTCCATACCTCTTGATTGCGTCTTCCCTCTCCTCCTCCGGCACAACTGACTCCTCAAAGGTCTCGACCACCTTCCTAGACTGGAGGGTGGCCAGCCCGAAGCTACCCGTCTTAATCCTAGCACCACAGTACTGAGGACAGGTGTAATACATTCTCGATGAATAAATCCATCGTCCTGCTAATTAACCATTCCTAACCAATCGAAAGCTTAATCAAGAATCCACCTCAGTACCATTCCATGAAGGTCTGGAGGCTCAGGAATGAGTGGGACACAATCAGCCCAGGCGTCTACAGGCAGATACTAGCGTTCGACGACAACATCATGCTCATGATCGTCAGGATTATGCCGGGCTCAATCGTCCCGAAGCATAATCACAGGAACGTCCAGGCTGGACTAGTGATCAAGGGCAGGCTACTCTTCAAGACCGATAGGGGAGGGCTAGAGGTCTCTGAGGGAGAGTCATACTACATCGAGTCGATGGAGCATCATGAGGTATACAACCTCACAGCAGAGGAGGCAGTGGCGCTAGACGTCTTCACGCCTAAAAGGGAAGACTACTCTGCCTACACACGTCCACCCGACGTTACATTCTAGTCATAGAATTTTTTCTACGACACAGGCTATTTCTTGAGGTATAGATAGGTAATTATAGCCGTCGCGAAGAAAACAATTATCGGCATCGCGAAGCTGATCATTTCTCCGCCGAGCAGGAAGGGATACGTCATAGATATGTAGAAGACCACGACCGTCGGCAGAATGATGAAGAATATCAGTGAGAGGATCATCTTCCTAGCCTGTCGGTCCCTGAGCAGCATCTTCAGCGAGTTCATCCAGCTGTCTTTGACGCCTATGCTGGCTGACTGCCTAGTCTTCCCAACACCGATTCGTCGTGCAAGCTCTTTTAGGAGGGCTGGGTCAGATGCTCCGTAGCCGTTTCTCCTGATGATTCCCACCGGCTCTGAGTCTCTTAGGATGTGGATGTCTGGAGGCGCGACGACGGTCTTCATTCCTAGGTTCTTAGCTATCCAGCTAACCTCGAGGACAAGCTCTCGGTCAAGCTCTATGCTCTGCTCCGGATTAGCGTAGCCGATGATGAGGGGACTGAAGGAAAAGATTTTGTTAATCACGAGTTCACCATCTTCGAATGTTGGCATGGAGAGCATGACTGTTGATAGTGGCTTTCCTCCCTCCATCTCCTTTCTAATCCACTCTATCGCCTCTTCAAACGCTCCAGCCAAACCTAGCACAACACTTATCTGGGCTAATTTTAGTCTTTACTTCTCCATGCCTATCTTGACGGAGCTGTCGATGCTCCTTATGGCGGCTGGCGGCAGGCTCACAGTGACCTTGACCTTGTCTCCATCCTTCAGTCCATACTTTCCTCTGAGGTAGATGGGAGAGATTATCTCGATTACGTTTCCGCCGTAATGTGTCCTCTCGATGAACAGTATCGCACAGATGTCTCTGTCATTGAAAGTGCCTGTTATTCCCCTAACTTGGCCGTAGCTTCTTACCGCGTTCCTATAACCATTAATCTGGATGTCAGCGTATCGCTTGATGAGCTCCCTATTCTCTATGGCGTCTCTCGAGAGTAGGTTCACGTTGAGCGTACCCGGGTATGGGTCGAAGCCGAACTTCTCTCTTATCTGCCTGCGGTAGTGGTCCTGTGATAGGTAGTAGGCTCCCTCGCCCAGCCCTGTGAATACTCTTCCCTCTAGCGTTACCTCCATCGGCCTTTCAATAAACGATTTTAGCTCTATGTATAGGTTTTTCAGCTCCTCTATTCCTTTCTCCGTGAGCTTGATGTAGCTGAGGCGGCCGACTATTCTTCTCTCGATCAATCCCTCGTTCTCCATCTTTATCAGAATTCTGGAGGCAGACTGCTGGGAGGTGCCGAGAATCTGGGCCAATAGCGGTGTGGTGAACTTAACACTTTTTACGTGTGCTTCCTTCTCCGCTAATAATAACAGTGTTTTAAGGTGTAGCTTATTTAGATTCATCAATTATTACAGTGTTATACTACTATTTTAATTTACCCATTAACGAGTAGCAACAAATAAATAATAAGTCTTTATTCAGCTCAGAGTTATTGTGTCGTCCTTCTCTACGCCCTTTGGCCCAATTAGAAGTATGTCTATACCGTTTCCGCTCCCCGCGTCCCTCGCCATCGCGGCCTTCATAGACTTGAGCGCCAACTCGTAAAGTTCAGACCCATCTAGCTCTGGCCTATAGCTACTCTCCAGCACGCCGACAGCAATCTCTGCACCAGAGCCGACGACGGCGAAGTCGTCCTCAATGAGCGAGCCCAAGGGGTCTAGAACATAGATATGCGCGCCCGTGCTGTCAAATCCTCCGACGATCGTCTCAGTAATGTAGGGGAAGTACCTGCTCCCGAAGAGATAGTTTGAGAGAATCTTTGCGACCGCGTTGACAGATGCCTGTTTTTGGTTCTCGATCTGGTATAGATTGACCATGGCCTTCACCTCCCTCAGCAGGTTCTGCATGTCTGAGACGAGTCCTGCGCAGGCCGCACCGATGGTGGGCGTGATCTTGAAGACCTTCCTCACGTTCTTCGAGACGACGAAGTAGCCGTAGGATAGCCTCTTTTCAGATGCTAGGACAACGCTGTTCTTTCCCTTAATGCCTAGAGTGGTTGCGCCTGGGAATGGAAACTGAGTGCTCATTTTGATGCCTAACTAAAAATGTTAGAGGCATGTTTTAAGTGTTCTTTTCAAACACTCCCGAAGGCTAAAGATTAATAAGTCGAGCAACAATTAGCAATGATAAGAATGGAGACTCAGCAGCGAGAAGCCCGAATGATCGTCAGGATGCTTGGGACCGACTTAGACGGCACCAAGCAGGTACCATACGCCCTCGCAAAGATCTTCGGCGTCGGAATCAACTTTGGCTACGCCGTCGCTCGGGCCGTGGGAGTTGACCCGACGCTTAGGCTCGGCCAACTCACGGAGCACCAGATATCGCTGCTCGAGGATGGAATAAAGAATCCATCGAAGTACGGAATTCCAGCATGGCTGTACAACAATAGGAAGGAACTATTGTCTGGCCGCGACCTACACCTAGTCGGCCCAGACCTAGAGCTTAAGATCAAGGAGGACATTCAGAGAGAGATGAGGATCAAGTCTTGGAGAGGTGTCAGGCATTCTCTTGGACTCAAGGTCAGGGGACAGAGAACTAGAACCACTGGCAGAAAAGGCGGGCCGGTGGGAGTAGCGAGGAGAGCAGTGGCCGAGGCGGGCGGCTCAAAAGAGTCAAAGTAGTAGACTACTTCTTCTACCAGACCTCCCTGGCTAGTCTCGCTCCCTCCACTAAGTTGAGCTCCTTCTTGTACGCTACTTCCCATCTCCTAGTCCTGAGTCCGCAGTCGTTACATGCAATTACTAGAGATGGATCTTCGAGTAGCTTCGCGGCATAGACCAGTCTGTCACGGACTAGTTCAGGACTCTCGATGAAGTCCGTATGGACGTCGATCACTCCTGGCGCTACCTTGAATCTAGCACCGTACTCTCTGAACATCTTCAGTATCAAGTATCCCCTCCTCTTCTCGTCATCCTGTCCAAGGTAGGGTGTGTCGCGGTTTGCACACTCAATCGAGATCTCGTCTATCTTTAGTTCAAGTATTTGGGGAAAGAGCTTCGCGTAGTCGCTGTAGCAGATGTGTACTGTGAACTTGGCGTCTATCCCGGAGACAACCTCGTTGAAGGCCTCTACGAAGAGCTCCATTTCCTCCGGCTTCGTCGTCGCGGCCGGCTCGTCTATCTGTATCCTCTTGGCTCCCGCCTCGCTGAGGCTCTTCACGACTGGGCGGAGAACCTTCTCGGCAAGATCTAGTACTAGGTCTCGCCTCGCAAGCCTCTTCCTCTCCATGATGCTCTTAGCCTCCCTATGGACAGCGTAGTGATACTCCGGGAAGCTCCAGTCAGCAAGTGTGTACGGCCCGGTCACCGGGACCTTCAGCTCCCTAGAAGCATGCTTCTTAGCGAACAGGAACTCGTCGAGATATATCGGCCTAGTAAGCCTCGGCTCCGAGGTTATTGCTGCCTTGTTGTAAGTCTCGGTGTCCCAGACCTTGACCCTGCCGTAGAAGACCGCGCCCTCAATGTTCCTCATGGGGTGTTCATACATCTCTACTCTTCTCTGCTCGCCGTCCCACACGACGTCAAGCCCAGCTGACTCAAAGAACCTAATCCCGAAGATCGATGCCCAATCGTAGAGCTCCTCCCTAACGTATCTCCCAGACCTGAGAGCTTCGACGAGCCTCTCGTAGCCATCCACGCCAAGCAGCCTTCCCCAATACTCAGTCTCGAGTATTTCTCTCTCGGTTATCGTTTTTTTGAGGAATGGCGCGCGGAGTAGGCTTCCAACCTCCTGCGTTGGGAAGAGCTTCTTCATAACTATTCACCTCTCAACTGCCTGTAGGCCTCGCCGAGACTCATCACTTTCCTGTCGGCGATGGGTCTTGGGAGAAAGTCTAGATCGGCTGAGGTGCCGATGTGCATTGATGGTGGATCAAGCCTATCGAGCAGTGTCTGAGCCGTGCTGACAAGCTCCTCAATCGGTTCAACATAGCTGTTCCGCGAGTCAACGATCCCAACGTATATTGACCTATCGATGTCGTAGTTGGACAGGCTGTCCATGCTTGTGGAGGTCATGTCGATCCCGATCAGGTCTGCGCCCGAGTCAAGTATCCATGGAAGCGCGTTTGAGAAATCGCTGAAGAAGGTGTGTAGGAAGACCTCTCCGCTGAACGACTTCTTGATAATTTCTATTCCCTGCCTCACGAGCTCAACCGAGTCTCCGTCAAGCCTCTTCTGAACAAGGACAGGGCCGCTAAGCTGGACCATTACGAGCCTACTGATGTCCTCGAGGTATGAAAGCTCCTTTGCGATGATGCCCGCTATATCGATGACGAGGTCCTCGAACCTATCATAGTACCTATTATCGCTGAGAGATGCGAAGGTGAAGGGCTCAGGCATGACTACCTTCCACCCTTCCTCACCGACCACTTCTAGGACCAAGTAGTCAGTAGTTACTGGCTTGTTCCAGCTCAGTTCTCCGACGATGACTGGCTTCTTATAAAACACGTTGTTGTCAAACCACCTAGTAAGCGGTCCAGGCTTCATTCCAGGAATTGTCTCTGAGAATGGCCTGAAGTGGTCGTGCCAGAGTAGCTGGCCCTCGGTCAGAACCGTCATGCCTGCCTCCTTCTGAATCATGACAATCTCCTTAGACTCATCTCTGACAACCGCAAGTAGTTCGTCCCTACTTGCTGCTCCCCTCACGTACTTCTTCATAGTTGTGAATAGCCGGTCAGACCTCGGATAGAGGCCAGCCAAGTGGCATCCACTAATCTTCATCCCACAGTTAGCCGCAGACCCCCTCGATAAATACTAAACCTAGATAAACACTCAAATACGCCGAGCCGTGATTTTAGTTAGTAAATGAGCGATAATGCTTCACAGTTGTTTTCAGCTGCTGAGAGAGCCGCGGGAGTAATTAAGAGACACGTGCAGGAAGGCTCAAACATACTTGTCGTTGGGCATAACGATGCTGATGCCCTCTCCTCCCTCGGAATAGTCTGCGGCTCTCTCAGCATGCTTGACGCCCACGTCACTGCGAGGAGCATCTCAAGGATGGAGGAGTTCCTAGAATCAAGCATCGATAACTACGACTTGATAATCTTTGTAGATATCGGGAGTGGGTATCTATCAGAGTTGCTCAACAAGGTTTCTAGAGGTGACGTAGTGATAATTGATCATCATAGGCCAAGCGTCTCTGAGACGCCGCCCAACTGTTTTCAGGTCAACCCACATCTCTTCGGCATAGATGGAATGACTGAGATAAGCGCCTCGGGCGTCTCTTACCTAGTTGCTAGGCACTTGCATCCAGACGCGGTGAAGTATTCTGCGATGGCTATCGTGGGAGCGCTCGGCGACCTGCAGGACAAGAACGGCGAGAGGAGGCTTAGGGGTCTAAACGAGGTGATCGTCAAGGAGGCAGTAGAGGCGGGCATGGTAAGCGTGAGTGAGGATCTGATTCTTTACGGAAGGAGCTTCCGCGGAATTCACAGCGCGTTAGCCAGTACTTACAGCCCATTCATTCCTGGGCTCTCGGGCGACGAGGCCGCCTGTCTAAGCCTCGTAGTCTCTTGCGGAATAGAGGTCAGGAAGGGAGACACTTGGAGGACACTAGCCGACTTATCGGAGGAGGAGAAGAAGAGGCTCTACAACGGAATAATAGGGCACCTAACAACGCATGGATATCCATCATCAATAGCATCAGAGCTGGTCGGGGCCGTCTACGAGATAAACGGCGAAGATGCGTGGACATATACGCGTGACGCTAGGGAGTTCGCGACGCTTCTAAACTCTGCGGGCAAGACAAGTAAGGCTTGGGTGGGAGTTGCCCTGGCGATGGGCGTCAGGGGATGGGTGCTCGAGGAGGCGAGCAAGCTTCTCGAAGAGTACAGGAGGTCAATAGCTAGGGCGATCAGCTATGCGACCAGTCAGGGAGCACTCGAGCAGATGCACCACATAGTCATCCTGCGGGGAGGGACCGAGATTGATCCAAAGCAGATCAGCTCGATCGCATCGATCCTCTCATCCTCGCAGCTTCTCCCACAAGACAAGCCGTTGATCGCCATAGCGCAGGAGGGAGGACTGGTCAAGGTCTCGGCGAGGGCAAGCAGTAGGCTCGTCGACGTTGGCCTCGACTTGGGAGAAGTGTTGAGGAGGGCCGCGGAGATGTATGGCGGGAAGGGTGGTGGGCACAGAGTAGCGGCGGGCGCAGAGATAGCCGCCGAGAGGCTCACACTCTTCCTACTCGAGGTTGACAAGCTCGTGGGGACTTACCTGAGGATGGCGGGCCTGCCGGCACAGTCAACGCTCGATCAGGGATGAGAGCGTCCGCTTCAATAAGGATAAAGTTCTGCAGCGAGGAGGAGGCGAGGTCGATTCTCAGGGCAGTCGAGCCGGATAACGCGCCTCTGCCTCCCGGTCTCTCGATCGAGGCTACGCTGGATGGCTCGACACTCTCGTTCGAGGTCCTCTGCGATAGGGGCCCAGAGTCCCTGCTCTCAACGATCGATGACTTGTTGTCATCCATTCAGCTCGCCGAGAAGACCATCTGTAAGAGGGCTGCTAAGGTATAAAGCATCCCCAGATAGAAGATTCTTGAATAGAAATTGTCGAGGAAGCCTGAGCGAGGCAGGGCGCCGAAGTCGGAGTACGTGATTAGGGCGCCGAGCTACTTTGGCAACCGCGAGATAGGCACGACGGTCAGCGATGATCCATCGAAGCTGATAGGAAGGACCGTGAAGGTCAGCCTATACAACCTGACCGACGACTTCAGCAAGCAATATATGATAATTAGGTTTAAGATAGTGAGGGTGGATGGAAACCAGGCATACACGGTCTTCTATGGGCACGAGTATGGAAGGGAGTTTCTCAGGAGCCTAGTGAGGAGGGGGACATCTAGGATAGACGGATTCTACAACCTCAAGACGCTGGACAACGTGGCTATGAGGGTTCAGGCAACGGTCTTCACGCTCAAGAGAGAGACCACGGGAAAGAAGCGGCTGATAAGACGCATAATGAAGGAGGTACTCGAGTCCTCTGCCTCTAAGCTCACGCTCGACCAGCTCGCCCAAGAGCTGGTGCTCGGAAAGACAGCCTCAGACATATACAACTCGGTCAAGAAGATACTCCTGCCGAGGCACGTCGGGATTGTTAAGTCAAAGGTCCTCTCCCTGCCCCGTGAGGTGGCTTCGCCTGCACCTCAAGAAGTAGCAGGGCAAGCAAGGGAGTCCTAGAGTTATTTATTCAGCGGTTGGACCTGCAGCCATACTTCCTCAGATAGTAGCCTTCCTCCTTGAGTGGCCCGAAACTCCTCACGCCGAGGCTCCTCACCTGCTCTCTCAGCTCCTCAGAGAGCTTGCCATCGATCTCGCCTCTCTCCTCTAAGTATTTGATGACTTCTAGTGCCTCGTCGTCGTTGCTGCATCTTCTCAGGTAGTCGATGGGCGTCGGGTCATAGCCAACGGGTAGCTCCTGAGCCTCCTTCTCGGCCTCCTCGGAGTCCGCGCGTACGGAGTCCACGCTAAGAGCCATGTCTCGCCTCAGGATCTCTCGGTAGAGCCTCGGGAAGAGCTTCTTGAAGTCGCGGGCGTCCCACTCCGTGACTGATCCACCCAGCATATAGAGCTCGACCTGTCAATAAATGTGTTTCTGGCTTAAAACTGATGATGACAGCCCTGATTGC
>CAYTRT010000014.1:0-32743 GCA_964440295.1 uncultured Nitrososphaeria archaeon | reverse complement strand
ATGTCGTCGAAGTTGAGTCGAAGACGCTCTACGAGCTCCTCAGAAAGCCAGTAGACCTCGACAGACTCAGGAAATACATTGAGCACTGCGGGAGATGCATGGCGGCATTCCTTAGAGGATTCGCCGACTCGGAAGGCTGCGTTGACAAGAGTGGATACATAATTATCTCAAACACCGACTATGAACTACTCATATACGTCAAAGAGTTTCTGAAACGCCTAAGAATAGAATCGACAGGGTTAAGGCCTATTAGACTGAAGGGAAAAACATTCTACAATCCTAAGATAATGAAAAGATATACACACAACAGGGATTGTTACTACATTCGCATCAGACTCGGCAGTAACATGGACTTCCACGAAAACATCGGCTTCACCATCAGGAGAAAGCAGAGACGTCTCGAAAACTACATTAGAAAACGACAAGCCAAAGCCCCTCCCCCTCCACTTTTTCCCCCTTCTCATATCATCCGCTTAACTTCCCACCAATAGTTATGAGAGAACTCTTGTTGTTTTGTTGTCTGTGGCCCGACTCTTCCCACAAAATACCGATTAAGACTAGCAACAATAATTTATACCAAAGGTCTAGCCCGGGCCGGATTCGAACCGGCGTCACGGGGTCTCTTCTCAGAGATCCAAAGCCCCGCATCCATGGTCCCTCTGGCCAGGATTGACCGCTAGACGACCGGGCTCCAAGTCCCTATTTGTCGTGTTTTAGTAATAAATTTTTGTCCTCCTCAAGGAGAGCAGCCATCATAAGTTAACTGTCTAGGGCCGAAATACGTATTTTTAAGGACCACAGGACGCCTAAGAGGTGTCTAGCCTTATTTGGGCTAGCATTTCTCTTAATAGTCACGGTGGTCTCCTTAGGGCTGGTGCGAATAATTAATATTTAAAGCATCGATTGTTAATCCAATATCCATGGTTGCCGAAGAGAGTCGAGGCGAGGAAAAACAGAATCAAGAGACTGCCACTGCTGAGACTGTAAGCGCGGGGAGCTTTGTCTTGATAGACTACGTCATTAAGACAAAGGAGTCAGGCGAGCTCGTGGATACCTCAATAGAGGAGGAGGCAAGAAAAGCCGGAATAACCGACACCATGCGGACCTACGAGCCCAGGTTATCAATCGTGGGAAGAGGATTCATTCTGAAGGCCATCGAGGACGAGCTGGTCGGAATGCCGGTAGGCGGATACAAGTCATTTGAGATTCCCCCTGAGAAGGCTTTTGGCGAGCGTGACCCCTCGAAGGTAAAGGTGATTCCCCTTAGGAAGTTTAAGGATGTGGAACAGCCCATCGGTGTGGGGTCAAAGGTCATAATAAATGGCCGTGAGGGATACATTAGGAGCATCGGCTCCGGTAGAGTCCAAGTAGACTTCAACCACTACTTGGCTGGTAAAACCCTTCTCTGCGATGTGTGGGTCAGGAAAATAATTACTGACGACATAGAGAAGATCTACTCACTGCTACATTCGAGGATACCTGAAGCAAACAGAGAAAATACGACGATAATACTTGAAAAACCAACCGTCACTATTAAGCTCCCGAAAGACCTGTATCTATTATCTGGGTTACAGATGGTCAAGCAAGTTGTTGCACGCGAAGTGATGGATCTAATACCCAACGTTGAGAAAGTCGTATTCGTTGAGGAGTATGAGAAAGAGTCTAAGGCGCGTGAAGAAAAGCCATCTCAATAATTAGTCTGAGAAGATAGATAGCTCATGCTCGTGGATTCGCGTCTGACCTCACTGGCTTTCTCGGGACGCGAATTTTTCATACTTGTCCAGACTTAATCGTCTCTAATAAAGAGATGGCAAGCCATAACTGAGTTCGAGTAAATGTCGGGATATTAGTGTCAGATATTATCTCCTCTATCATCTCTATCGCGTTGGCTGCCCTAACGGGCGGCGAGTACTTCTCGTTGAAGAGCTCATCGGCGGCAGACTTAGCTACTCTTCTGACGTTCCTCGGGGTGCTGGTATCATTCGAGATGGTTTCAAGTATTTGGACGATCTGCTGTCTTTTTTGCTCCCAACTACTTGTTGACAACTCGTCATCACCTCAGGGTTCTTAGCTGCCCTTTCAAAAATGTATGTATCCCTAATATATATTCTCCGAGCCTCGTGTATACCCATTATACAACGGATTGGCTATTTCGCTCTAGTTTTTATATCGAGTCGGCTTATTATCGTTAAGTTATGACCATCCAAGACTTAAGGGAAAAATTAGATGAGGCTATGGGCTTCGACGAGATATTCAGGCTCGTTAAGCACGTTGTAGAGTCAAAACTGGGACTTAGACGCGCTGGGCTTATGCTTATACTAAGCGAAGCACCTTCATTCATATTGGCCTACCACGAAGTGGGCTCCAACAGCATTGTCCTAAACAAACTAGTACTGAAGGCACTGCAAAGAATAAACAGGCCCAAGAGAGAGGTGAACGGCTATATCTTTACAGTTCTCTTACACGAATATCTTCATTCTCTTGGATTTTTCGACGAGAAAACCGTAAGAATGCTGGTTAGAAGCTTGACGAGGGAGACCTTGGGCACGGCCCACCCAGCATACTCAGTCGCCAACGAGGAAATACTAAAAGTTTTTCCCGAAATAGCAACTATTAATCCCACAATGCTTAGTGAAGACTTTGAGATCGTAAAGGAGTTTGACATGGACAACGTTACCTACATCAATTAGAGGAGGCCGACCTAATCTTTCCAATTAGGCAGTAAGGCCTTGCCTCGACTACCTCGACGTTAACGATCCTTCCCAACAACGATCTATCCTGACCATTGATTACTATTGGGCGATAATAGATATTCCTCGCAATTAATTCGCCGTGCTCTCCGATCTCATCTATTAGTACCGGCCCCTCCCAGCCGATCCATCGCTCACTTTTTTCAAGCGCAATCTTCCTGCATATCTCTGTGAGCATTTTGCTTCTTTCATTCAACACGTTGGGCGGCAGTGGCTTAAGTCTAGCAGCAGCCGTTCCGGGGCGCGGATAAAATCTCGATATGTTGACGAAGTCTGGCTTTACGTTTATTACTAGTTTGACGGAGGCATCGAAATCCTTTTCGTCCTCAGTTGGGTATCCTACTATTATGTCGGTCATTAGCGTTAGGTCTGGATGTACTTCTCTAAAGGCCTTAACGCACTCATAAAAATCGCTTACTGTATATCCCCTCCTCATGTCTCTTAATACGTCGTCGCTTCCGCTTTGTGCGCATAGATGCAAAAACTTGAATAGGTGTTGGTCGCCATATGCCTTTACAAGTTTATTGAGCAGCCCTTTCTTTAAGTGAAGTGGATTCATCATCCCGACCCTGATTAAATATTCTCCATTGATGTATCTACAGATGCTTGACAACAGTTCTGCGAGGTTTGTCCCAATGTCTAACCCGTATGCAGAGTTGTCCTGAGACGTCAGCCAGATCTCCCTGCAACCATCATTTACAGCAACTTCAATCTGTCTTCTGATCGTCTCGGGCCTATAACTTCTGAGATTTCCCCTTGCTAGTTTTGTCTGGCAGAAAGAACAGTTCAAGAGACAGCCCGTGCTTATCTCGACTATCTCTATAACTGGGTTCAGCCTTACGTGAGGCAGCTCCGGCTTTTCGGCAAGTGAGTCCTCCAGTATGCTTGTCCTTATTCCTCTGAGGGCATTGTTTGCGACATCGACTACTCGGTCTATCGAGTTGGGCCCAATTAGGCTGGCTTGGGGATTTATCCTGCCTACAACGTCGGGTTCAGCCTTAGCCATGCATCCCGCCACTATCAGGGGCTTTCCAATCATGCTTAGCTGCCTAATTCTATGGATCATTCTATGCTCTGTCGGCGTCTTGACGATGCAGGTATTAATCAACGAGACATCTGCGTCGTTGGGGCTTGACGCTAACTCGTATCCAGCCCTCAGTAAGAGGCCCATCATTATCTGTGAGTCTTGGAGGTTCGCTGAGCAGCCATAGCTCTCCACGTAGATTCTAGGCATCTAATCATAAATCTCCTCGGCTTGATATTAACGTGATACTACTTATCAGGCATGCGTCTAATAAGAGGATTCTTTTAGCGTGCTACTTACCTTTTCATAGTCAAGGTTGAGTAGTGTTGAGAGGGCTCGAGTCGCGCCCTCAAGTCCCATTTTCTGTATTAATCGCTTACCAAGGTGCCTGACACTTTCGTACCTGCTCCACGGATATAGTATCCAGCAGGATGTCGTGACTACGTGATAGTCAGGCATGAAGCTTGTCCACGGCTTCACGTGTAGGACCGCCGTCTTTACTTCTGATGCCCCAAGAGGCTTCACCACTTTTTCGACCGCCGCCCTTAATGTTTTTCCCTGGTCTGAGACGTCGTCAACTATCAGTAGCTTCTTGTTGACCATTGATGGAAGGTTTGGCCAGTGATAGATCTTAACCTCGCCTCTATGCTCTATGTCGGTGTAGCTTCTTATTCCGAGCGGATGGACCTCATCTATGGCGAGTATATCGGACAGCAAGTTAGCTACGAATAGCCCGCCCCTAAGTATTCCTATTATTGCGTCGAAGATATAGGTATCCTTGATATTTTTGGCTAGCGTCTCGACGTGAGACATGATGTCTTCCCAAGTTAAAACTAGGAATTTGTTTCCCTCAAATGTGACTTCTCTGCCCAAATGCTTCACCGGCCCAGCTACTATACAGAGGTAAAGCTCGACTTGACTAAATATCTTTTATTGATGTGGTACATATATGTATGAATTTAAACTCAATTGTATGCATATTTAGATTACGACGTCAACATTCTTATAGTTTGTGAGTAGTTTTTCAGCAAAAAATATCCTTTTATTATTGGCTGCATATTTAATTCTTGCCCGGATATGTCCCAACCATCTTCAGCTAAGAATGAGTCTAAAGGAGGCGCCGCTTTCCTTGAGATGGTTCTTAGACAAGTCAAAGAGGCTGTCGAGATAACCAATGTCGGTGATGATGTATATGAGGTCCTAAGAGTTCCTAAGAGGACGCTGACAGTCTCCATTCCCGTAAAGATGGATAACGGAGAAGTTAAGGTCTTCGTTGGGTATAGAGTTCAGCATAACAATGCACGCGGGCCTTACAAGGGCGGAATCAGGTATCATCCTAACGTCGACCTAGACGAGGTCATCGCATTAGCCATGTTGATGACTTACAAATGCGCAGTCGTGGACCTCCCCTACGGAGGAGCAAAAGGCGGAGTTGCGTGTAATCCTAAAGTTCTATCAAAAAACGAGCTGGAGCGCCTGACCCGTAGGTATACATACATGATTTACGACATCATCGGTCCCTACGTCGACATTCCTGCCCCTGATGTCTATACAGATGCACAGACAATGGCGTGGATAATGGATACTTACAGCCAGATTAGAGGATACCTAACGCCAGAAGTAGTTACAGGGAAGCCGGTATACCTAGGGGGAAGTGAGGGTAGAGAAGAGGCGACAGGATTCGGAACAGCTGTAGGCGCCAGAGAGGCCGTCAAGCACTTAGGACTAAACATGTCCAACCTCACAGTTGCTGTACAAGGTTACGGAAACGTAGGCTACTATGCGGCCAAATACCTAGCTGAGTGGGGAGGAAAGATAGTTGCTGCCAGCGATTCTAAGGGCGGGATATACAAGCCCGAAGGAATAAACGTCCAAGCACTACTAGAGTACAAGAAGAAGACTGGAAGCGTCATAGGCTTCCCCGGCTCTAAGACAATCACGAATGAGGAACTACTCGCGCTCAACGTCGATATTCTCATACCTGCAGCGCTTGAGAGAGCGATTAACAAGGATAACGCAGAGTCGATAAAGGCAAAGATCATATCGGAGGGAGCTAATGGCCCAACGACGCCAGAAGCAGACAAGATACTTAGAGAAAAAGGAGTATTCATTGTTCCTGATGTCCTAGCAAACGCTGGAGGCGTAACCACGAGCTACTTTGAGTGGGTGCAGAACTTGAAGAGAGAGAAATGGAGCAGGGAAGAAGTATTGACTAAGCTTGAGAACAAGCTCGTTGCTTCGTTTAAGGATACATTGTCTTACACTAAGAAGTTCGAGGTAGATATGCGTTCAGCCGCTCTATGCCTTGCCGTTGACAGAGTTGGGCTAGCCCTAAAGACGCTTGGAGTCTGGCCGTAGTCTGGACTAGCCTAATTAGTAGGTATTTTTTAAAAATTATTATGCCCTCTACGCTATACACAGTAGACGTAGTAATTGTTCTCTTAGCCCTAATTTACGCTTCTTATCTCGACCTGAAAAAGCGTGAGATAGATGACTGGGTATGGATTGCCGCAGTCCTCGTTGGGTTCCCAATAATGCTATATGACCAGCTGGTTATTCAGGGCGCAGCCCATTCTTATTTATTGATAATCTCAATAATACTTACCATCGCTCTCGCCATCGGGTTCTACAAGGCGGGACTTTATGGAGGGGCAGATGCAAAGGCACTAATAATGATAGCGCTCCTCTTGCCACTCGCATTTAATGGTGTTAGAATTCATCCATTCTTACCAATATCTACGTTGCTAAATGGACTCATATCTTCTCTATCAATCCCGCTCGTCATGTTGCCACTGAATCTTTATAGAATATTGATAAAAAAGGAGAATCTTTTTGAAGGAATTAATGAACATTTTGTAAGGAAAGCTATTGCTTTGCTATTAGGCACGAAGATAAGGAACCCGGATAAGCATAAGTTTTGGGGGCCGATGGAAACGCGTACGGAGAATGGGAGACGAAGATTTAATTTCTCACCCTCAATAGAGAGTTTCTGGTCTCCACTATCTAGTGGGGAATGGGCAACTCCCTCCATCCCCCTAGTCGTTTTTATCACCGTTGGATTCGTCATTGATCTGCTCTTCGGCGATATCTTCTCTCATGTAGTTAAACTATTTATTTCTTAGACAGCACCATTCTTTCTATCTCTCTCATGCTGATTCCAAGTGATAACGCCTTACGTAGTTGGTTAATTATTCTGCTAACTATGCGTTCACCCAAGATTCTATTCTTAGCAGCAATTCTCCCCTTTTGTGTCAGCATCCATCTCTTGTTTCTCTTTTCTCTTCCAGCCTTAATGAGACCTTTTCGCCTCAGCCTGTTCACCGAGAGATAAATCGTTGGTTTTTTTATTCTTGTTTTACGTTCTATCTGCGAAACGGTTAGTGATGCATTTAGCAGTGTCTTTAGTATCAGTGGCTCAGAATATCCTTTAGGCATTCTAGCCATTTATTTCACTAATATACCGTAATTTTAGTTATATATAAATTTTATATCTGACTCTTTCAAAATTTGCCAAAAAATAAATCAATAACAATAATTTTTTTCCTATATACTGATTGATTGGGCGAATTCTAGCAGTGAGAATTCTATAACCGCGGCCAGTCCTAGAATTCCAGCGCTTATGAGGATTATTATTGGCAGAATTTTTAGCTCGGCTCTCAGTCCTTTTCTACGGATAGCATAGATAAGCAGTATACCTTCGGACATCATTGCTCCATACCCAATGAATTCTAAGACTCCGTATATCGTTATTATTGGGAGGATCAGTAATAGGGCTACGCTTATTCCCTCTAGGCTTGCAAAGGAGGATATTATTAATCCAGTGTTGTAGACTATCCATCCACCGATTATGGCTCCTATGGCGGGTATGGCCATTAGTAAGGAAATTGTAAAGTTGTTCAGGAAGATGTCGAAGGCCGAGTTTATTCCGGCTACTAAGTCTCTGAACTCTTTAATCATGTCCTGAGCAGTGTTTATATCGACTGGCGTTATAGACCCGATAACGAAAATAGCGTATAGAATTATAGTGCAGATTAGAGCTGTCAGAATTCTTGTCTTTATCGAGTAAATAGACTTCATCTTCTGAGCTGAATATATGGTTAGGATAATTTATGTCTTTTTAATCGACCTTTCTAGTTCTTTCCTCAGCGCAGCTATACGGGCCACGGTTATTGGGTCCACTTCTCTAAGCGCTGCTAGATATATGCTGACGTAGTCTGACCACATTATCGACGCTATGGCTTCGTATACTACGCTGCCTTTAAACCTAACCTCCATCGATGCATCACCAAGAATAGACGAGATGAATTTCATCTGAGACGAGACGTCTACCGTCTCATTACTACTCCTAAAAAGTAGGTATTTGTCCTTTTCCGAGTATGGTAATGCCTCCAGCGTGTTATGCATGGATTCTGGAATCTCGTGGACAATGCAGGGATACTTCGCGTTCTCGTTTAGCTGATTCTTCAGTCTTATTCCGCTGACGTATAGGTGCCCGGAACAGAAGACTCCCGGAATGCTGCCATAAAGATGAGTGGCTGCCTTTTTTGCTGTATTGTTTTCAAATGGATTGTTAGGGTTGTTTTCTTTAACTACTTCAATAAGCATCTCAGCAGATTCGAGTAGTGCTTTGGCTGCATTTCTCGTCACGTCTATGTTGTCGAGCATTGAGGCGGCTGCTCCGGCCATTTCTGGCAGCGACATCCTGGGCGGGAATCCCTTACTGAGCTCTATGAGCTGCACGCCGTTCTTCTTGGCCATTTCTGCCAAGCTTCCACCAGAGGTCATCGCGACGACCCTCACATTTTTCCTGCACGCCTCGTTAAAGGCTCTTAAAGCCTCGAAAGTCTCTCCCGAATAACTGACAACTATAAGTAGGTCGTCTGGTCCGAGCCACTCAGCAATCTTTACGCCGTTTGACGCGATAATTGGCACTTTAGTATATGACGTGAAGGCTACGGAGAAAAGCTGGCCAACAATCCCAGATCCTCCTAGCCCGTAGAAATAAACAGTCCTTGGACATTCCACTTCTTCTTTCTTTATTTTCCATCCAAGCTCGATGCCTTTCTTGTAGTATGTTGGCTGCTCGTCTATCATTCTTGTCATTTCTGAAAACTTTGGAATAGTGTAAATTTTGTCAAGTAACGTTATGTCTCTCGTCATATAGGCTTCTCCTCGTTTCTTACTATCTCTCTTGCTCCTAGGTTCCTCAGCTTATCTATCATGTCTGCTGCTGCGTTCTCAACAAACTCATTAACTCTCTGCTCAGATATGTCTTCGCCTAAAATTTCAAGAACGACTTTGGATACTCCATCCTCTATTCCCTGAGGGTGCGACTTGATGTAGACGTTTCTATGCCTCGCTAGGATTTCATCGATGTGGGGTGAGAGCGTAGACTCAGGCACTCCTCTCACAGTTACCCAGACACGCCGTCTCTTCACTGTTACTGACTTTTGAAGAATCAGCGGCTCAACCTCGTTGATGAATATGTCCTTCAGCTCAGCTGGGACTCCTGGAAGACAAACTATCCAAGATTTCCTATACTTCAAAAGAACGCCCGGCGCCGAGCCCGCCCTATTTCTCAGAGGCTTAGCGCCTCTAGGGAGCTTTGCCATCTTAAGCCTCGGAGGTGTCAGTTCAGCGGTTTCTACGACGCCCATCTCTTTTAATTTCTCGTATCTTTCCCTCAGCATCTCTACAGCCTCCTTGTTTAGGGTCAGAGACTTCTTAGTCGCTATGGCTACTCCCTGCAGCGTCTTATCGTCGAACGTGGGGCCGAGTCCGCCGCTCGTTATGATCCATTCCGTCCTCCTCTTAACTGCATCCTTGATGGCCGATGAGATCTCTTTCAAGTCGTCTCTCACCTTTGTTATTCTTCTTAGATACAGGCCGAGGTTGTAAAGCCTATCTGCTAGCCAGTGACTATTAGTGTCTAGAACCGCGCCATTCAATATTTCGTTTCCTACCACGATTAGCTCGACGCTAGATGGTCCCTTAGCCAATCCCCACGGACCCCCTCAGTCTTATTGAATAGCCACAACTTAAACAGTGCTAGCGAGCTACGAGTTCCTCCACGGACTTATCGGCACTCTCTACTCCCTTAACATGCCACGTCAAGGCCGCAATGAGACCTATGAGCCACAGAGTAGAAGATGCTAAGAGGAAGAGATATGCTGAGATTGCAGGCTGTATGAGTACCATTATGGCTGATGAGATTCCCGTAAGTCCTGTGAGAAGCCCGACCACCGAGGCTCTAACCCCAGTGGGGAACAGCTCGCTCTGAAGGGTGCTGAGGGAGGCCCATGCCCACTCGGAAAATACGAGCGTAATAAATAGAGCCGCCAAGAATGTTGACGCGACGCCTGATCCGTAGGAAGACGAGATGGAATGTAGGCTCCATACTGAAAAAGCACCAACGGTTCCTCCGAGAAATGATAGCAGCGTTGTCCATCGACGCGTCTTGTCAATTAGCGGAATAAGTAGAATTCCGCCTGTCGATGCGCCTAGGTTGGCAGTGAATATTATTAGGGGGGCTGACTCGACTCCGAAAGCAAAGTCGGGGGCATATGGAGCGTAGTAGGCCATCATGCTGTAAGTCACGTATTGGACCACGGTTATTATCGCTAGTATGATGAGTCTGAAGATGTAGCGTGGAAGCGCAATGCTGAATGAAGCCTCCTCTACCTTCATCTCGATAGAAAAATCCTCACGGACACCCGTTAAACTACACACAACTAGCTCTGCTTCTCGTTGCCTACTCCTGAGGGCGAGCCATCTGGGCGATTCTGGGAGTGAGAATCGGCCAAGCCCAGCCACTACAAGCATTGCCAGGGATGAGAAGAGCAGGTATTGAAGCTGAGTCTCAGGTTCGCCATATATCGATTTGAATATGAGCGCTAGGCCGGCTATTGCGGCGGAGCCGATGTTCCAAAAATTCGTCGAGAGCGTTATAGCCTTTCCTCTATGCCTCTTCGGCATTAGTTCTGCCAATGCTGAGTATGCGGATCCAAACTCTCCGCCTATTCCGAACGTCATAGCAGAAGTCAGCACAGCAAGGGCCAATTCGTATCTGTAGGTGAAGGATAGCAGTATGAGCGCTATGCCCTCGATTGTAAGCGAGATGAGGAAGATCTTCCGCCTCCCAAGGCGATCTGCGAGGACGCCAAAAGCTATGGCTCCTATCGTCTCTGAGAGTAGGTTTGCCGCAAATATTAGCGAGTAGTGCTTTGGAGCTAGCAGCCCTGCAAGGAGTGGAGCAATGGAGAACATTACGCCGTCCAATAGGTAGTTTAGCGAGATGATTGTGAAGATGTTCCAGTGACTTCGGGTCCAAGCCGAGCCGTCTAGGACGTCTATATAACTTCTCAAGACTATTCTTGAAGATCAGGCGATAAAGAATTATATAAGCTAATTAATTAGTGACTTATATTTGAGAAGGTATGCCCAGAAGGTTTATCGAAAAACTCTGGAACGACATATCAGATATCTACGAAGCGATAATTAACCATGAGTTTATCAAGGGCATGATTGCCGGCACGCTTCCACTAGACACATTCAAGCATTACGTTCTTCAGGACTATCTCTACTTGATTGATTTTGCGAGGGCAGTCGCTATCGTCGGAGCTAGGGCGCCTAACGACGATTGGGCCGCCATAATTCTAAGCAACGCTGGTGCCGCGATGACGATTGAGAGGCGATGGCTACATGAGTACCTCTTATCCGAGTGGGGCATAAGGCCTCAGGAGCTTTCACAGCTACCCATGACGCCGATCAACCTTGCTTACACGAGTTATCTTCTCGCTACCTCGTCGGTGAGACCATTCGAGGAGGGCCTAGCCGCGCTGCTTCCATGCTTCTGGATATACAGGGAAGTCGGGCTAGAAATGCTTAGGAAGGGCTCACCTGTGCCAGCATATCAAAGATGGATAGATACCTATGGCTCGGAGGAATATGGCAGAGTCGTCAACGATGTGTTAAACGTGGCTGAAGAAGCATTCAATAGACTTGACGAGGAGGCGAGCCTAAGAGTCAGGAGGGCGTTCAGGACATCAACGATGTACGAGTATCTTTTCTGGGACAGAGCATACAAGATGGAGGATTGGCCAATGAGAATCTGGCCAAGCTTAAATAAGCCGTGACGCATTAAAGACCTATGACGGAAAAGAGGCTTAGAGTTCTTTATGGCTTAATAATGCAGGAGACAAACACATTCACACCCATCAACACGACGCTTGAATACTTCTTGAAGACAAACGGCCTACTCAAGAACGAAGAAATCATTAGTAGGCTTAGTGGAAGCCTAAGCGAGGCCGGCGGAGTTATCGACGCAGCCAAGAAAAATAACGTCGAGCTAGTACCATTGATCTGGACCACCGCTCCGCCGCTTGGAAGGATTCTGAGGGAGAGTCTTGAGAGGCTTCTAAACGAGCTACTCGAGATTCTCGAGAAGGAGTCATCGAGAGGAGTTGACGCTGTTGTTCTCTCACTTCACGGAGCCATGGCTGCTGAGGGGCTTGACGATGCTGACGGATACATCCTCAGTAAGGTGAGACGTGTTGTTGGTTATGATATCCCTCTAGGAGTATCGCTCGACATGCATGCAAACATTACTGAGAGAAAGATATCAGAGAGCAGCATAATCGTTGGCTATAAGACCGAGCCACATATCGACATGTATGACACTGGATACCGAGCGGCTGAACTCACGTTTCAGACTGCCCGAGGACTGATAAGTCCAGTCATTAATTGGGTCAAGATACCTATGATAACGCCGGCCGAGAAGCATGATCACAGGTTTCACCCCATGAAGACCCTCCTCGAATACGCAAATAAGACTATACAAGAACTAGGGGTTCTTGAGTTGTCAATCTTTCCAGTCCAGCCGTGGCTCGACGTAGAGGAGCTCGGATGGAGCGTAGTCGCCATATCCGACAACGATCAGGCGTCAGCAGCAGAGGCAGCTAAGAGGGTGGCGTCCACGTGCTGGGAGATGAGGCGAGAATTCATGGTGGAGAAGACACCGATGAGTGAAGTCGTCGAGACTATAAGGAAGGCTAGTGAGGGCCCAATCGTCGTATCGGATGGCGGCGACGCGACGACTGGCGGTGCACCTGGAGACAGCACATGCGTCCTCAACAACCTGCTCGGCAAGAACCTAGGAGGCGAAGTGCTACTAAACATTGTTGATCCATGGGCGGTCGAGGCTGCCTGGAGCGCCTCGATAAATGACACAGTTGAGCTGGATGTTGGTGGAAAGATCGACCCTTTCAGCAAGCCAGTAAGAGTATCTGGGAGAATTCTATGGAAGGGAGAAGCGAAATACACTGCGGTGGGCGAAGTAGGTAAGGGACTAGCCGTAAACATGGGGAGGGCAATCGTCCTAGCAGCCGGCGACCTAAGAATACTCATCAGCGAGCTACCGGGAAATCCATTTGAGCCCGAGCAGTATAGATGCGTCGGCCTAGACCCGCAGAGGGCTAAGGCCGTGTTCGTCAAGTCCATAACGGGCTTTAAGGCTAACTATGAATCATTCGCTAAGAAGATAATATATGCCGATACGACTGGTGCAACGACGCATAAGTTAAAATCTCTAAGCTATGTGAGAGCACCACGACCTCTCTACCCGCTTGATGAAGAATTCTCTTGGCAGCCACTTGTTAAGAATTAGTCTGGAAAACGTTTCTTAACCTCTTTTAACGCATTCCTCATGGCTGAGAGTATCGCTTCTATGTCTTCATGCGTATGCGCGGCGGTTACTCCGTGATGTATTGTGTGTGACGGAAGCATGAATATTCCTGACCCTAGCATCGACTCATAGAATACGCTATACTTCTTCGCATCGCAGCCGACCGCTGATCTATAGTCAACAACCTCCTTATCAGTAAAGTATACTTGGAATTTGCCCGCAAAGTGTTGGAGCCTTGCCTGGACGCCTATCTCATCGACCATCTCGCTGAACTCTTTTGCAAGCCTTGCCCCAACATCGTGTAAGTATTTCTGTATCTTTCCGTCGCGCAGCTCCTCCAGTACGACTCTAGCGGCTGCTAGGGAGATATAGTTTGAGTTGTAGGTGCCGGCGTAGGATACTTTTCCCCTCCTCGGATGAATAGTCTCCATGACCTCTCTCTTACCCACGACTGCGCTTAGAGCGAAGCCATTGGCTATAGCCTTCCCGAAGACCGACATGTCAGGAGTGATTCCGAAGTATTCTTGAGCACCGCCTGGAGCGCTTCTGAAGCCAGTTATGACCTCGTCAAAGATCAGGACTATGCCGTATTCATCCGTAAGTTTTCGTAGGCCTTCTAGGTATCCTTTCTTTGGCAATACGCAGCCGACGTTAAACATTACTGGCTCAACGATGACGGCTGCTAGATCATTTCTATGTTTAGAGATTATCTTCTCGGTTGCTTCGATGTTGTTGAACGGAATAATCACTGTGCTATCCACTACATCTCTAGCTAGTCCAGCACTGCTTGGGACTGGTAGTGGCTCGTCTGGAGGGCCCGCCTTATCTAGCGGTGGATGACTACTGACTGATACGTAGTCATACCAGCCGTTGTATCCTCCCTCGAGCTTAGCGATCTTGTATCTGCCCGTAAAGCCACGAGCAATATGTATCGCATGTATAACGGCCTCGGTGCCCGTGTTTGAGAACCTGACAGACTCTGCGGACGGAACCATACGGGAGAGCATTCTCGAAACCTCTGCGCTAATCTCAGGCTCAAGACCGACGGTCAGGCCATCGTCCAGCGCAGCCTTCACGGCATCCACAACTTTAGGATGCCCATGCCCTAGGATGCAAGCGCCCATGTTTATCACGCAGTCGATGTATTCATTCCCATCCGCGTCCCAGAGCCTCGAGCCCTTCGCCCTACTAAAATAGATCGGGTGAGGCTCCCTATACCTAAAATTTGAGTGCACACCGCCGACAACGTACTCGCTTGAGATTTCAAACAGCTTCATAGACCTCGAAAACTTAGTAGAGGTCATAGAGATTAGTTGAGAAGCGTTGTTTAAAAATATTTTTAAGAGAGACGAGCTCAACACTAATTTCTGACTTACCTATATATACATCAATGATATTTGATGATTCATGAATGTTGAGGAACTTGCTGTCGAGCTTATCAGATTTAATACTGAGGTACCACCTGGGAACGAAGAGGCTTGTGCCGCATTCCTTCGGGACTATTTCTTAGACCTAAGGCTAGAGCAGTCTGAAGTTATTCTTCACCGCTTCGCTGAGAAACGCGCCAACCTATTGGTGAGGATTGGGCCTCCGGGTCAGGCAGGATTGCTGCTTTCTGGACACATAGACGTCGTTCCAGCCGGCGATCTATCTCTATGGGAGAGTCCGCCCTTCGAGCCTAGGATATGTGAAGGAAAACTGTATGGACGCGGAGCCTCAGACATGAAGTCGGCAGTTGCAGCGCTCATAAAGGCAATAGAGAACTACAAGTCCTCTAAGCTTAAGAGGGGGATAATTTTCGCCGCGACGGCGGGCGAAGAGATTGGATGCGACGGGCTCAGGGCATTGATAAGCGATGGAAAGATCAAGGAACGCGATGCCTTGTATGGAATAATTGGCGAGCCGACGGACCTTAAGGTTGTTAGGGCGCATAAGGGAGGCACGGTCTTCAGGATCACTTTTCACGGAAAGAGCGCCCATTCAAGCCGCCCAGAGCTTGGAATAAACGCAATAGAGAATGCCTCGAGATTTATTCTCGAAGTAGCTGGACTTAGGGAGAGATTAAGAGAGATAGTTGACCCAGACCTAGGACCATCAGTCATCTCGACAACGATGATTAATGGTGGGACGAAGGAAAATGTCATTCCAGAAAAATGCCAAATAATTGTTGATTGCCGCAGAATCCCTAGCCACAGCGATACATACATAAAATCTGAGCTCGATAAAATAGTCCAGAAAATAAAGAAAGCCGTACCCACCTTCGACGTAACGATTGACGTGAAGTTCAACTGGGACGCACTAAGCGTCCCGAGAGATCATCCACTAGTAGTTATGGCTGAGAGAATTGTTGGACAGAAGTCAGAAGTAGCGCCATACGGCACAGAGGGGCCAATGTATCAAGAAATTGGAATACCAACTATTATACTAGGGCCGGGAAAAGTAGAGAATAACATTCATGCACCTAACGAATATGTAGAAATAAAACAGTTACAAGACGCAGTAAAAATCTATTCCGAGTTTATAAGAAACGTGTGTCTCTAACTATGAATAGCAGTATTAAATTTATTTGATTAATTCGCTTAAGTTATCGATTATAAAAATATATTGTTTTAAAATATATATAACAATAAATCGGGCCCGGCGGGACTTGAACCCGCGTTCTCCGGCTCCGGAGGCCGGCGCCTTATCCAAGCTAGGCCACGGGCCCTGAGGATTACTTTCAAACTATTTGTATTAAAGCATTCTTTGCTGATCTATCATTGGGTATTATCTTTCTCAATTTTTCAGATAAAATCTTTATATCACTAGTTCCTCGCTAATTCTGTACAAATTATTAGCGAGTGAGGTGATTCGATGAGTAAGCATGGAGGATCCCTTAGCGTTGGTTTAAGTCAGGCTGCAGTCGATGTTTTGAGATATTTGAAGAGGCGCTATGATTATCGGAGACTGTCGTCGATAACATCTATATCTGCGTCGACGCTCTCGAGATATGTTACTGGCAAAACGATGCCTAGGGCTAAAAATGCGAAGAAAATTCTTGAGAGGAGTCTAGAAATAGTTAATCCGAGAGAGATTGTTAAGGAGTATTTCGGGAATGATCTTGACATCGAAGGGGGTGTCCATATCTCTCACGATGTCCAGACCCTTAAGATACTTGCTTCGTACGCGTTGAATGCATTTATGGGCACGCGTGTTAACTCTTCACTCGCCCTAGATATTCCGAGTATTCCTCTTGCTGCTTGTTTCTCATCCCTTATAGGCGGTATGCTCTACTTTGCTCTTGACAAGCCTATCTGGCATGATGGTGAGTATTTAGAGGTTTCTTACAGGTCTCCGGGGACAACCAGGACTGAGAGGCTCTGGTTTCCCTCGGACTCTGTCAAGAAGGGCTCAAGCATGATTGTCTTCACGTCGTTTATTCTGAGCCCGAGCCCTATAAGAGAGGTCCTCAGGACGCTTGAGAGGCATAAAATTCACGTGGCTGGGCTTTTCACGCTTGTCACTGTTAAAGATACGTGGGATAGACTCTCAGTAACTCCGGGATGCAGAAGAATCGCATTGCTTATTTATGAAAGATCTGAATAATTTTATGCGTATTCTCTCCACGTGTATCCGCATTTTGTGCATCTGAAGAACTGCGTCATCGGCTCGTCCGCCGACCTCGTCTGTACACTCCACCAGTATGCCTCCCTGTTACCGCATGATGGACATTGGACGTCTGTTGTCTTTGGATGTATATTTGATTCCTCGTCCTCTTCAACCATGGCTACTGATTTCTTCTCCTTCCTGTTTTGCTTCACTGTTATTACTAGTTCTGCTGTCTGCTTTGTATAGCCGCATTTCTTACAGACTAAGACTGCCTTTTTCGATTTTTTAGCTAATGTGAGTATGCTTCCGCAGTTGGGGCAGAACTCCATCGCCAAGCTTCTTCTCCGTCTGGCTAGGGACTAACCCAGAATTAAACCTTTTTAGGGCATCGAGAAGTATTACGTCTATATGGTGGTTTGTCCTACCTTAGGAGCTCTTCTATTACTGCTCTGAGGTTTTTAGCTGTCTGTGAAAGCTCTGACAAGCCTCTCTCCAAGACTTCTTCAGGGCTTGAGTCGCCCCTCGTTCTCAGCACGAATCTAATCTTGTTTAGCAGCGGATGTGTTAGGTTTGCGCCCGCGTATTCTACTTCGTTATAGTTGTTCAGTATTTCTTGTAGGCTTCCGACGATTCCGAAGTCTATCCCAGTGAGTTCAAGCTCGATGTAGTTTGGTCCCTTTGCTGCAAGTTTGACCTCCATTACTTTTCACCAGTCCTGGACATTAATTGTAGTCCAAAGATATCTGCGATCTTATTTATGTTTCCATAGTAGGGAACCACCTTCTTCCTGTATATTTTTCTGCAACGAGTACAATAGAGCCCCGTCCTCCCTCGGATTAGCTGTGATCCGCATTTATCGCAGAATGCCAATGCAATTCCTAGTCCTCGCTCATTTATTGTGAGCGTGTAGATTCCAGCTAATTCGTCTATTATCTTCGCGATCACTAGGTCTCCAACGGTAAGCGTGGATGGGGCGCGAATGATTACGCCGCTCCATACATTCTTCAGCCTCCTGCCATTTCTAGCGATTATGCTACATCCAGCTAATTTTTCCTGCGCGTCCTGAACCTCGCATAAGACTATGTCTCCGACGTTCAGTTTCTCGACTTCTTTTATGGGCATGACAGTGACTTCGTGTTTTTTGTGATCGTATTCTGGGCATCCAATCGTGGTGGATACTACGTCTCCCGTCGGGAGGGCCCTGGCGCCTTTCTTCGGTATGAATTCCTCTATTATGCATAGCCTATCTCCGGGCAGGACGAGTTTCTTGCGGGGCTCCGGACTACTCATGAAATCTCATAAAATTATTGCTTATGGGCAGTTTATAAAGAAGTATCTATTCCAGAGAGCAGCGATGATGGAAAGATAGTCTATTATTCCGGCTGTACTGATAAATTAGTGGTTTGCTGATAGCGATTGAGGGTATAGATGGGGCTGGAAAGACCACGCAGGCGAAAAGGCTTGTAAGATGGCTAAAAAGCGAAGGCGTAAATGCGTGCTATACCTCGGAGCCCACGAACAGCGCGTTGGGAAGATTAATCAAGAAGAGGTTGAGAAGCAAAGATTCAGATCACAGGCTCGACGCCTTACTATTCGCTGCTGATAGACTCGAACACTACTATGGATTCATCGAGCCCAGAATTAGGAAGGGACAAGTAGTAGTTTCAGATAGGTATGTCTACTCATCAATAGCCTATCAGGGAGCTTTAACCGGAGACGTCGACTGGGTCTGGGCAATAAATAAGTGGGCGCCTGCCCCTGACGTCGCGATATACATAGATATCTCGCCCGAGGTGGGACTCGCACGCCTAAGCAGCAGAAAAATAAGCGAGAAAACTAAGTATGAAAGAATGGAGACGCTGTCAAGGGTGCGGGAGCTATACTTAAAGATGTGCAACGAGGGACTGCTTATCATCATAGACGGTGAGCGGAGCATCGAGGAGGTTCAAGGAGACATAAGAAGAATGACTATGGATGCATTAGTGAGGGCGGGCTTGCTTGAAGCTGATACCGCTGGGCGGCGTTAACGAGATAGGCGGAAACAAGTTCTACATAGAGGCGGGAGGAGAGGGACTGCTTATAGACTTCGGCGTAAGCTTTGCCTCTAAGCATGAATATTTCGGCGGATATCTTCGTCCGAAAAAATATGCCGTTCTAGCCTCGCTGCTGAAGTGTGGCTCAGTACCCGCCGTCTCGAACATATATGACGAGAACCTCTTTGACCCCTTGGGACTCGTTGAGGAAAGTCTTAAGTCATCGTTAAGCCTCAATGTTCTCGGAATTATTATCAGCCATCCGCATATAGATCACTATGGACATTTATCGCTGATTAGGGATGATCTCCCAATATTCATTGGCGAGAGCTCGCTTAGGATTGCGCAGACACGCGAGAGAACCAAATCTTCTAGGACCGTTGAGGAACGCATATTCCTAGACCGTGAGAGAGTGGTAAACACTTTCAGGACAGGCTTGAAGGTCAATGTCGGCTCTATTAGGGTTGTTCCCATACATGTAGATCATTCCGTTCCGGGTTCCTACGGCTTCGTCATTCATACCAGCGAGGGCGACATTGCCTATTCAGGAGACCTTAGACTTCATGGCCCAAAGAGCCAATTTACCCGTGAATTTACTGAGGCTATACGGCGAGAGGGCATAGACACCTTGATGCTCGAGGGCACGAGAGTAGATGAGGAGGATGACACAACTGAGCATGACGTATACTTAAGACTCTCAGATATCTTCCAGAAAGCCACGCATGGACTAGTGGTGGTCTTGACAGGAATAACCGACTACGACAGGTTCATCTCTATAGC
Source organism: uncultured Nitrososphaeria archaeon (assembly GCA_964440295.1). Lineage (GTDB taxonomy): Archaea > Thermoproteota > Nitrososphaeria_A > Caldarchaeales > Calditenuaceae > CALIKS01. The sequence continues at coordinate 12,886 of CAYTRT010000014.1, read as the reverse complement.
AAGAGCAGCGATGGAGAACTCGAGGATAACAGCTGTTTCTCTGAGAATGGCGGCGATGCTAGAGGTCTTCCACGAGTTGGGAATGCTTCCAAAAGAACTTCTGCCAGGCGCTGGCAACGTCGTAGCATACGTAGAGAGGAAGGGAAGTGGGAGCGTAGACTTAGAAAAAGACTACGACAGGTGGGAGAGGAATTACGTGAATCAACTACGCGATAAGGGAAGCGAGCCCGTCTTTGATGTAGACCTGTCTAGACAGCAGAGCCGCTATGTCATGGTGATAAACGCTCCAGACGATGTTCTTGAGCTAGCCTTCGTGAGGCCCATAGATGGCTCGATCTTTGTGTTTTCATCGAGCGAGCCTCACAACGAGGAGCAGGAAATAGATCGGCAGAGAGTTGAGAATTGGCTCAGAATATTAGGCATGCGTAGTGTGCAAGTCCATGCCTCTGGACACGCAAGCAGGTCGGAGCTTATCGAGATTCTAAGAGAAGCTTCTCCCAAAAAGCTGATACCTATCCATTCAGAGAAGCCCTCAGTCTTTAATGAACTCATAAAGGAGGCCGGTGTAGAGTGCAAGATAATTGAGACGCCTAGGCTTTCCGAGCTGCGTTTATAATCTCGATCCCTAATGGTAATACTTACGTATTACCTCCCAATAATCGGCATAAAAGCCCGAGAAAACCTAAAAAATCTCTATTTATCAAGTAGGAGTGATAAGAAATGCCGAGAGAACTAGTTGTAGTGGAGTCAAAGGTTAGAGAACTGCTTCCAGAAGGCATCAGGCTAAGCAGCGACGCATTACAGGGACTCGACGCACTCGTGAGACAAGCTATCGAGAAGGCAGTTGAGAGATGCAAGGCAAACAACAGGAAGACAATTATTAAAGAAGACTTCTAAGAAGACCGGAGCCGACTCAGGCAACGCCATATCGACAAGTATTATTTTGGATTTTGAAAAAATTTTGTAAATATAAAACTTCTCGTCGAGTCTACGCTACATTTTTCTAAATCTATCCTTAAGTTCCTCAAGGATGGTTGGGAGCGTCGTGTATTCCATCTCTTCTTCTCCCAGTCGGGCTGGCTCAAACTCGCCCATGCTTCTTAGATAGACTGCGAGCTCGGCGCACTTCATTCTCGTGTAGTCCCAGAACGGGTCTGCGAATAGGTCTGCCGGCTCTTCGCCGTCAACGCCTATGAGTTTACCGTTGCTTATCTGCCATCCCATCGCTATTACTCTTGGGGGACCGTCGAAGTATGATACGACGTTGTGCCCAGCTTTGAAGGATACTGGCATGAGTGGACCCCTGTGCGAGCCTCTCATCCAGCCACTAACGATTATCGGAGGTGTGAATGCGCTGAGTATCTCGCCTACTGCCGGAAATCCTGCCTGTGCTCTGACAATCATGACTGGGTCGTCCTTCCCCACGTATTTTCCAGCTATCAAGCTTAGTCGCGTCGTGCTTGTCGCTGCTGCTGGCTCTCCGTCGTGTGCCCGCCATATTCTGTTGATTACGTATCGTCCGGGCGTCCCTATGAGTCCGAGTAGCTTGTAGAGCTCGCATGGCATCTTTAGGTCTACTGCCTTGTCCTCGTGTAGGTCTAGCACTTGGAAGATGAAGCCCTTATGCAGTATTGGGTCAATCACCAGCCCAGCAGTATTGTCTGGAGAGGCGAAGATCCTGTAGAGTGGAAGGTTCCAGGCTCCGGGCTCTGTCTTGTCTGCGGCGAAGACCACGACTGGATCTGAGCGCCTCTCCTCGAATTCGAGTTCCGCGACTCCGGGCCCGAGCCCCTTGACGGTCCCGCTGAACGCATCGCTGAGAAGGTCCTGTCCAGCCGCGTATAGCTTTAGTGGCTTGGCTACTTTTTCTGTTATTTCTTTGAAGACGTTCCATGCTAGTCCGTGTATTTCTGGGTTATTCTCGCCCTTTGAGTGGGTCATTATTAGCAGTATGTCGTCCCCTATTGACTGTACGTATCCTGAGTTTATGAGTCCGGTCTCTTTTGCCTCGCTTAGTCTTCTCTTGGCGAGCCTCAGCATCTCTTCATGCGGCTTGTAGTGTCCTGCAACACTGCCTACGTCGGCCTTGATGACGGACAAAGTTGTCTTCAATTCACGCACACCCTCGTGTTTTATTGGAAGTCATTAAATTTAACTATTTTCTCTTCGTAAATTACTGGGAAGGACTGCAAAATTTATAATCTAACATCCAGCATTCCTCACTCATGAAGGCCGCGCTGATCGAGAAGGTGGGTGGGCCGGAGGTCTTTGTTTATAAAGATGTGCCTGACCCCGCGCCGGGCCCTGGAGACTCGGTTGTCCGCGTCGAGGCGGCGGGCGTTAATAGGATAGACGTATGGATCAGGACGGGGCTCTACAAGGTTTCCTTGCCGGCCGTGATTGGATGTGACATAGCCGGCATCGTGGAGGTGGCCGGTGACCCCTCGCTATCGGTGGGTGATAGAGTGGTTGTTTATCCAGAGGTTGGGTGCGGCAGATGCGTTTACTGCCTTTCAGGCAGGGAGAACCTCTGCCAGGACATGAAGAGGATCGGGCAGAACATCTGGGGAGGCTATGCTGAGAAAGTGGTGGTCCCCTCTAAGAGCCTGCTAAAGATTCCGGAACCGCTGACGTTTCAGGAGGCCGCGGCTATTCCAGTGAACTTTACGACCGCGTGGAGCGCGCTTATGTCCTCTGCAAACATTGGTCCCGGCATGTCTGTACTCGTCGTTGGTGGTGGAAGCGGCGTTGGCTACGCTGCGATTCAGATAGCGAAGCTCAGCGGTGCATACGTGATAACAACTGTTAGTGATGATTCTAAGGCTGAGAAGGCCTATCAGCTGGGCGCAGACCTAGTGATCAACAGGCTAAAGAGCGATGTCTATGGAGAAGTGATGAGAGCGACGAGTAATAGAGGCGTAGACGTTGTCCTCGAGCATGCTGGCTCTGCCTTCTTTCCAACTGCTCTTAAGTGCCTCGCTCCTGGCGGCACGATAGTTACAGTGGGCGCAACTACTGGGCAGGACATCTCGATAAACATCAGAGACCTGTACAGAAAGAGGCAGAGAGTAGTGGGCTCGGGGCTAGGGACAAAGGCAGAACTCATGAAGATACTTGAACTATTCTCTAAGCGTAGACTAAGGGTCGTCATTGATAGCGTGTTTAAGCTGAGCCAGGCGACCCAAGCACACCTTAAGCTAGAGTCGAACAAGCATTTTGGCAAGATCCTGTTGATCCCGGATGGCCGGAGCAGCTGAGCTACAGTCAAGGCTAAAGGCCATAATAACTGACCGCGAATCGGGGTCATCAGAGATAGCACTCAGGATTCTCAGACTTCTCTCCGAGGAGCCTGGATTCATGTCGTATCAATCGACGGAGGCGGTTAAGCTCCTAGACTCCTTGATCAAGACTGCTCTTGAGAGGCCCTCACTGGTCCTCCCGGTCAATCTCCTATCAGTGATTCATGAAGCACTACTGCGGTCTCCACGTCTAGACATCAACATCAGCAGACTGTCTAGCAGGCTCCTAGAAATTTATAGCGAGTCACTGAGCGTGGCTGTTTCAAATGCCGTCAAGAGGATGAGGGGCTTTGACAGAATCTTCACGCTGAGCTATAGCTCACAGGTATTGAGGACCCTTACAAGTCTCAGAGACGTCTCTGTCTATATGACGGTCGGATGGCCGCTGTTTGACGGTCTCAGGGCGGCGGAAAAGCTCAGGGACTCAGGAGTGAATGTTCATGTCTATCCAGACGCCGCGTTGGCCGAGGCTGTTCATCTCTCAGAAGCCGTTTTAGTTGGATGCGATGCTGTATTAAGAGACGGCTCACTCGTAAATAGGTCTGGCACGCTTCTCGCGGCCCTGGCCGCTGAGGGTGAAAGACCAGTGATAAGCATCGTGGACTCATTTAAGCTTGATCGCCTAAATGCCTGGAGGCCCGAGACGACTGCCCATCTACAGTGCGGCTTCGAGCTCAGTTATAGACTCTTTGAGACCACGCCTCCTAGGCTTTTATCGGAGTTTGTCTCAGAGATCGGGGCGCTAGAGCCCTTAGACTTCGTGCATGAAGCCGAGAAGAGAATAGGAATGATAGTTGAGAAATTGCCGAGTGAGACCTCATGAGGAATATCGGCATATTATTATGCATAATGCTGAGGATTGTTGCTGAATGATACGCGTCAAGAAATGCGTAGTTGGAGAGCTATTGACGAACTGCTATCTCCTGATTAATAGCGATAGTGGAGAGGCGTTGATAATTGATCCGGGAGACGAGCCAGCGAAGATACTCGGAATGCTTGAGCCGGGATTATCCGTTGAGGCAATCATAGCTACCCACTGTCATTTTGACCACATCCTCGCAGCCGATTATGTAAGGGAGGCGCTGGGCGCAAAGTTCCTAATCCATAAGGATGACCTGCCGATTCTTGAGGAGGCTCCGAGAAGGGCGCTTGAGTGGATAGGAATAGCATTCGACGCGCCCAACCCCGACGGCTACATAAGTGAAGACGAAGAAATCGTCCTAGGCAACAGTAGGGTCAGGGTCCTCCACACTCCTGGCCATAGTCCGGGAAGTGTTTGTCTACTCGTTGAAGATGTGTTGTTCTCAGGCGATACGCTCTTCGCCGGCTCCGTCGGCAGAACCGACTTCTACGGAGGAGACTACGACCAGCTTTTGAGATCGATTAGGGAGAAGTTATGTGTACTGAACGATGATACCAGGGTTATGCCTGGGCACGGCGAGTCTACGAGGATTGGCGTCGAAAAGCTCTATAACCCATTCGTCAGGGCATCGCTTAGGCATGATTAGGTTCAGCACACTCGAAGAACTCAACGAGCACCTCATCAATTGCTCACTCTGCCCACGCCTAGTCAAGCATAGAGCTAGCGTTGCCGATAATCCGCCCAAAAGGTACTCGGGGCAAAAATACTGGGCGAAGCCTCTTCCCGGCTTCGGAGACCCCACTGCTCAGATACTCGTAGTCGGACTAGCACCTGCAGCCCACGGGGGAAATAGGACGGGGAGGATGTTTACCGGCGATGGATCCGCAGATACACTCATGCATGCACTATACTCGGCGGGACTCGCGAATCAATCATACTCGATCAGCATTGACGATGGGCTGAGGCTGTTCAATTGCTACCTCACTGCAGCTGTCAGGTGTGCGCCTCCCGAAAATAAGCCCACGAGGAGCGAGCTTGATAATTGCTATCAATATCTCTTCGAAGAGTTTAGACTCCTACCAAATGTAAGAGTAATAGTTGCGCTTGGTTCAATCGCATTCAACATCTGTATTAGGCTACTAAGAGATTATGACTACTCTTGCAGGGTGAATAAGCCTAAGTTCAAGCATGGTGCGAAGTACATCTTCGAGGAGAATGATGCATCTCGTCTAGTCTATCTGATCTGCTCCTACCATCCAAGCAGACAGAACACGCAGACGGGGCGACTGACCCAGTCAATGATTAATCGAGTATTCAAAATGGCGGCCCGGCTTTGCGTCAAAGTTCGCAATGAGTAAATATTATGGCTTCCCTCGAGACAGTATAGATCTAATTGGGGAACCGCGAGAAAAGAACGACAGCTTTTCTAGCACCCTTCTACGCGGGAGTAGTAATTGGTGGTGTGGTTGTCTCAGGGCTCGGCTACTTGATACCGGTATACCTCAAGCTTCTTGGGTACGGTGGGTCAGAGATAGGTCTAGGAGGCACACTTATGGCCGTTCCCTACATATTGATAACATTCCTGTTGTATCCGGCCTATTCTAAATTTAGGAATACGCGAGTATACTCTTCGTCGGCGCTCCTCACCAGCTCAGCCGTATTGATAATCCTACTCAATAAGTCCCTGCCAGCGATATATCTCGCACAGATAATCCTAGGAGCCTCGTTAGCAATCTATTATCCAGTAGCCGAGATAATCATAGCGAAGCTCTACCCGCCTAATACTAGGGCGAGAATCTACGGACTATTTGGCGCCTCTTGGTCAATTGGATATCTAGTTGGGCCATCTCTCTCAGGAGTCCTGCTAGATTCGGCAGGAATCCAGACAACGCTCAACGTCCTATTCTTGTTATCCCTATCATCGTTTCTTTCACTATTCTTCTTCAAGGCAGACATAGGCATGGATAACGGCGATTCGGAGAGAAGAATATTCAGAGGCCTCTACTTATTCCTAGTCGCGTCCCTAATATTCTCAGGCATGACAGCCATCATCATTTCGGTCCTTCCAGGCATAGCCAAAGGTGCTGGATACGGAGCCTCCTTCATCGGATACTCATACTCCCTCTTCTCATTCTCTAGGCTGGTCGGGTTTCTCTTAGTGAGTAGAGCGAACATACGGCCCACGCTCGGAGGAATCTCCTTAACGGCGCTAGGCTCAGCTCTGCCTCTCTCAGTAATGATCAACGTGGAGAAATGGATACTCCTCCCAGCCGTACTCTCGTTTTTAGGAATACTGGTGAGCCTGTTCAACTCCATGACCTATCTATACATGACCAATAGTCTTGGCGGAGACCCAATCTACCTCATAAGCAGATATGAGTTTAACATTGGGATAGGTTTCTTCATAACACCAATAATTGCGGGAGTAATAGCTGACAGCTACGGAGCCGCGGCGATGATTATCTTCTCGATGACGCTCTGCATAGCAGCTGGCCTAGCCGTAACGTCTATAGGACTTCTGTCACGCAGATCTTCGAGTCAATCCTGACAAACTTATTGACCGCGACTTCCGCGATGATTCTGCACTGGTCAAGCATCTCGGATATGTATCGCAATACTAGTCTGAACGATACGACGGTCTGCGGGTCCTTAATCTTCTCCAGTAGTTCGGCCTCGAGCTTGACTATCTTCTCTGACAGCGTGGGGATCTCCTGAAATACAGAGCTGATCAGCTTGAAGTCTAGGGTCAGGAATGCATTTACAGCTCTCCCAAATATCGTCGAGACTTCCTCACCCATCGTCATTATCTGTGCTAGGATTTCTCTATCTATGCTTCTACCTCTCCTCTTTATGTTTAGACTTTCCCTAGATATTGCTAGAGCATAATCGCCTATCTCCTCGAGCGACTTGGAGACCATCCTGTAGCCGGTCACCGCGGGCACGGAGTCGATTCCTATGAGTTTAGCTAGGCTAGGATTCCTAATCGAGAGCAGGAGTTGCCTGACGACGAGGAAGTAGAGCTCGTCGACCTTGGTCTCAACCCTCGAGACCTCGGCTGCCTTCTCAGGCATACCCTCAATGACCGCATCTATAGACGCGCTGATCATCGCGGAGATCATGACCTGCATCCTCTTTATTATGGAGTCGACGGTGAACCTTGCCGGGTCGACTATTCCCTGTATGGTCAGCTGGTTAGGAGTCTGTTCTAAGACCTCGAATCCCGGGAGCCGCTCCAATGCTGCAAGTATCTCGTCTATTTGTTCTTGTAGGAGACCTGACTGTGAGACTACTCTGACCTCGTCGTATCCCTGTAGGTAGCTGGCAGTCACCAGTCTGGCCAACGACTCTGGGTTCGGCTCTAGCTCCGCGTTTATCGTCACTCTTAGTGACTGCTTGGCCTTGTTTGATGTGTGTAGGGTTATGCTGTCTATTCCCTCCTCTATGTAGACCACGTCTCCCTGCTTGAGTCCCCTCTCCTTGACCCATTTCCTAGGTAGGGATACGACTATCGTCGTCGTCCCTAGCCTCTGAAGCTTTCTTACATGCATCCTTGTTCTGTGGTATATGTCACGTATATACTATTTATGCATAATGCTTATATCAACTATTAAGGATGTATTAAACGTAAAGAGGTGAATTAAAGAATGTCAAAGCAGGTCCTAGTACAGAAGGTCTCTGCGAGGAGGAGCTACGCCGCTGGCTACAAGTACTGCAGCAGGTGTCGTACCTACCACTTGACTGATAGCGTCAGGTGCCCATACTGTGGGATACTCTTAAGAAACTCTCCGAGGAAGAAGAAGCCAGTTGATCCATCCAAGTACGTCAAACCGTCGATAATTTAGGAGGCAGTAACTATTAGCGAGATTATCCCCGGGCCATACATAGGTCATTCTGGGAGAATTTAGCGGATTATTAGTCACTGGCTAAATATTAGTAGGAGCCGGTAGACCAGGGATGGATGAGTGGAGCAGTTAAGGGCGGAGTAACCTTCATAGCCATAATACTGTGTGCTGGGTCTTATCTCTCGGCAGGTAATCAGCTACCTGTGAGAGACGCCCAACTAGCAATAATCGGCGAGATATACAAGGCCCTGACTTACTTTATCGCGCCGATCTCCAGCCTCATGGGTGAGCGAGTAGTCATCGACGGCGGCACTTTCACTATCTCGTCCGGCGCTGGGTTCTGGCCAATCCTAATACTCATACTTGCGGGAGCCGTGGCTGGACTCCTGAGCAGGAGCGTAGGCTCAGCCATCGCGGCATCATTCATAGGGTCCTCCTTCATATTTGTTGGGTGGCAGCTGATCGGACTTCAGCTAATACCCGTCCTCGCTCCGAACTATGCATGGATGCTCGAGCTCGACAAGGTCTACACAATGATGCTATACTTGAGACCACTTGAGATTCCCGCACTCTTCGGTTTTCCAATCGTGGCATCGATAGCTACAAGTATGTTTACCGAGGAGACGGCTCAATCTGCCCGTAAGCATGAGCCTCTCTTTTCTTGGAGGACCTAGCTTCTCAGCATGCGCGTCTGCTTGACTTGCTCTTAGACTTCTTCTTTGCCTTTGAACTTTTTGCTTTCTTTGCTGGCATACTTCTTCGATTATAGTGAGTACTAGTCGACTTTATACTTATTGATTCTAGAATTGTTCTACTTGTTGTATAGTGATGCGGCGTTAATTACAAATACTGCGCGGTTCTTGTCTATTGGGGTGGTTGAGTTCTCAGAGATAGATATCTCGGAGTTTAAGCGGATAGACATGCGCGTAGGCAGAGTCGTGAAGGCTGAGAGAGTCCCCGGAACCGATAGGCTGATCAGGCTCGAGGTTGACTTCAAGGATTTTAAGAAGCAAGCTATCACAGGCCTAGGACACCTATACGGACCGGAGCACTTTCTAGATAAGGAGTACGTCTTCGTCGTGAATCTCAAGCCTAGGAAGATGAGAGGCCTGCTTTCAGACTGCATGATACTGGCAGCAGTCGCAAGCGATGAAAAGATCGTGCCGATAGCCCCAGAGTCGCCAATCGACGTTGGCTCTCCGGTAAGCTAGTAAAAAACACATACAGAGATCCTTTCTATTTTTAGTTCATCGAGTAGGAGGTCGGACATAGCCTAGAAAAATGGCTAAGTGGAAGCATGTATTACTATTAAGAGAATTAATTGAAGACTAAAATTGCGTGTACGGTAGGCCCCTCTTCAGGTAATCGAGAAACAATTAGTGAACTGGTAAACGCGGGATGCAGAATATTCAGAATTAATTTTAGTCACGGTAATCTAGAGCTTTGGAAGGAGTGGGCCTATAATCTCAGACAAGTCTCAAGCAACCTTGGAGTGGACTGCGTATTGATCGCTGACTTGAGGGGACGATCGATACGCTTTACTTCACCCATCGATGCGAAGACTTACTCGGCTGGACAGACATTCTACATAGTTAGGCATGATGGGCATGAGGGTGACATGCCTTCAGTTGATAGCTCAGAATTTTTTGACGCCGTCTCTGAGAATGATGTTCTCGTCAGTGACGATGGACGTTGCTTAATGAGAGTCTTGAGGAAAGAGAACGATAAAATTCTAGTGCAGGCACTCAGCAAACTGACAGTTAGGAGGGGAAAATCACTCGTCATACGGAATAAGGAGATACCCATAACGAATTATCTCTCACATTGCGTAGACCAGATACTAGATGCCGTTAGGCTCGGCGCCGATTACTTAGGCCTCAGCTTCGTCACCTCTCCCAGAGACATAGTAGCTGTGAGGGAGTTCCTAGATAAAAATGGATCGGATATTGGCCTAATAGCAAAGATAGAAACCATATCCGCAGTAGCCAACGTGGAAGAAATAGCAAAAGTATCAGACGCGGTGCTCGTTGCACGTGGCGACTTAGGGATGCAGTTCCCACTAGAGGAGGTGCCGCGCCTGCAGGAGAAAATAGTTGGTACGGTTACTGCCATCGGTAAGCCTGTCATAGTCGCTACGCAACTATTAGGGAGCATGATTTCCGAGTCCGTACCTTCGAGGAGCGAGATAGTAGACGTAATGAACTGCGTCGCCGACGGAGTAGATGTATTGATGTTGACGGGAGAGACAGCCATAGGTAGTTATCCAGTAGAGGCAGTGAATTGGCTGAGGCGAATCATAGAGACATACGAGGGAAACGTGAGGATCAGACGCGAAATATCGCAGGGCCAGCTGGTCGATAGGTTTGCCATAGGAGTCGTAGAGCTCGCTGAGGCACTTAACGCTAAGATCGGCATATACACGAAGAGGGGCAATACTGCTAGGAGGATCTCGAGGTTCAAACCGAGGACCCAAGTATTCGCCGCAAGCAATGACCCAAAAACTATTTGTAGACTCATGATGCTCTGGGGAGTCGAGCCAATCCACGTAGAGTCAAAAGAATACGACAAGGGACTCGAAGAGCTCGAGCAGAAATTAAAGGAACAAAACCTCGTGGAAAAGGGAGATACGCTGATTCTGACGTATGGACTCCTCGATAAGCCAATCCACACTATTAGAATCGTACAATTAATTAGCTGAGCATTACATTTTATAAGAGTGGCTTAACACCTATGCGTTGATTCCTTTGGTGAAATCTTCCATTTTTATTGGAACTGACAACTCTTGATGTGTCGTCCCTTCTTTCGCTGATTGGATTTAAAGGAATACTGCGCTTAGTCCTGTTATATGATAAAAAAGGGTTACATTTGGGTGGTCGTGTTTTTACGCAAATACCATTCCTGTAACGAGGAGGAAGCCTGGAATCAGCAGTGTGGCAAAAGAGTTGAAGAGACACCAATATCCACCATACTTTGCGTATATGCCTTTGCCTGTAAGACACCAAAAAGCGAAAAATACGAACACTATGAACCAAGATGCGCAAAACGCTGAGAAAATAGGCATGTTAACCAACGCGAAATACCCAGCGTAGATAGCGACTGCGATGCCCCAAATTACGCATAGCCATCCTAGACCCTTTACGTCGAGCCCAAACATGAGGTGCACGCCGGATGTTATGAATGTGGTGGCAAAAATCAGGAGTAAAGTTGCAGCCAGCATGATGGAGAGGTATACGTAAAACCCCATGATGAAGCCGACAAGCCCGCCTAGTAGGGCCACGAATCCAGCTGATTTAGCATCTGCCTTGCCTAAACACATCCATCCAACTACGTAGAGTACTAGACCATAAAACATCATCACGGTCCCAACTGGCTCAAGACCCATAATTTTTCCTCAATCCTATCCTAGGTTAAAAAAGTATATAAAGATTCACATCAATTCTTAATTTTTCATATATAATATGCTGCATGTTTAAAAAATCTTTTTATCTATTAGAGCATTTTTGAAGAAAAATTCTGAAGCTTCAGCTTAAAAAAGTGTCTTACATGTTGATGACAGCTGCGAATGCTGAGTAGAAAAGAAATTTTTCTTAGGGAATGAGGAAGTAGAGGGTGTCTGATTGAGAAATAGTTCGGCTAAGAAAGGCTTAATTTAAGCCAATTATCAAGAGCATCAAGATGATTGGTAAACAGAAGTTGAGGTATAGAAGCTCTGTCATTGTTGAAGGAGTGGAACGCACCCCACATAGGGCATTGCTGAGGGCGATAGGCCTATCTGATACGGACTTCGGTAAGCCGATGGTGGCCATTGCAAACTCGTGGAACGAGATCGTTCCGGGACATATACATCTGGATAAAGTCGGAAAGAAGGTGAAGGATGGCATAAGGACTAGCGGCGGCGTGCCGCTTGAGTTTGACACAATAGCTGTCTGCGACGGGCTGGCCATGGGACACGAGGGAATGAAGTTTAGCCTAGTCAGCAGGGAGATAATTGCTGACAGCATAGAGATTATGGTTCAGGCACACGGCTTCGACGCATTCGTGGGACTGGCTAGCTGCGATAAGATTGAGCCGGGAATGCTCATGGCGATGGCGAGGCTCAACGTGCCCTCGATATTCCTAAACGGCGGGCCAATGTGCATGGGTAGGCTGGGAGATAAGAGGCTTAGCACCGGAGATACGTTTGAGGCAGTCGGACAATACTCCGCCGGCAAACTAACTCTAGAAGAGCTAAAATTGATCGAGATGCATGCCTGTCCAGGGCCGGGCTCTTGTGCAGGGCTCTACACGGCCAACACGATGGCGATAATCTCGGAGGCGCTAGGACTAATGATTCCTGGATCCTCAACGATCCCCGCAGTAGACTCGAGGAGGCTTGACGCCGCCTACAAGACAGGACTGACAATCATGGAGCTTGTAGAGAACGGGCTCAGGCCTAGAGACATTATGAGTTATGAAGCCTTCATCAACGCGATCACCGTCGACGCCGCGATGGGTGGATCGACAAACGCCGTCCTCCACCTGCTCGCAATAGCGAGGGAGGCTGGAGTAAAGCTCACGCTTGACGATTTTGATAGAGTCAGTAAAAGGACACCGTACTTCGTCGACCTGATTCCAGGCGGCAGGTACGCTGTGGAGGATTTAGACAGGGTTGGCGGCGTCCCACTCGTGATGAAGAAGCTGCTCGAGATGGGGCTCATACATGGAGAGGCATTAACTGTGACTGGAAAGTCCGTCAGCGAGAACCTGAGGAACTACAGGCCGCCCGTATCAATGGTAGGACAAGTCGTAAGGGACCCATCCAGCCCAATCTCTAGGCGTGGATCAATAGTAATCCTTAGGGGAAATATCGCGCCCGAAGGCGCCGTCACGAAGATCAGCGGCGT
>CAYTRT010000013.1:10818-34685 GCA_964440295.1 uncultured Nitrososphaeria archaeon | reverse complement strand
GCGAGTCCGCTATCTTGAGGGCTGCTGCAGTTGAGGCTGCGCCGCTCAGCTCAGCAACCTGGCGAATCGCGTCAAAGATTAGCCTAACAGCTTTCTCCATCTCCTCGTCACTTACGAGTAAGACGTCGTCCAGCCTTCCCCTCAAGATCGTGAATGGTAGTTCGTAGGCCCTTCCAGAGGCTAGGCCCTCAGCCCTCGTAGAGACTCTGCCCAGATCGACTATTTCGCCTCGCCTCCAGGACTCGTAGAACGCGGGAGCGCCCTCTGCCTGCACCGCAAAGACCTTGATCGAGGGATCAACCGTCTTATACACTATGCATCCACTAGCAACTCCAGAACCGCCTCCCAGCGGATTAATCACGACGTCCACGTCCGGCAGCTCCTCCAGTACCTCTAGATGCATCGAGCCAACGCCCATGTAGAGAAGCGGCTCATTAATCGAGTGTACAAACAAGTAGCCCCTCTCCTTTGCCAGCTTCTCAGCATACATCCGAGACTCCTCAAAATAGGACCCATGAATAATAACCTTAGCGCCCAACTCCTTGACGGCATCGATCTTGACCTGAGGGACTCCTTGGGGCATCACGATCTTCACCTCTACGCCGAAAAGCGCGCCGGCATACGCGATTGACTGTGCGTGATTTCCGGTAGATGCGGTCACGACGCCCCTCTTAGCAGCCTCGTCCCTCATCACGGACATGTAGTAGACGCCGCCCCTAACCTTAAAGGCTCGAATCGGCTGGAGATTCTCAAGCTTAAAGTAGACATCACAGCCAAGCATCCTCGAGACCTTCCTAGAATAAACGAGGGGCGTGGGCTTAAGATATTTAGAAACCACTCTTCTCGCGATGCATATATCCCTAAAAGTAGGAATACGGAAACTACTCACAAAAAGACCACACAAGACAACCTAAAAAACTCTACTAGGTCCGAACGCTAGGAATCTTAACTAACGAATCGGGTTTTTATCCTAGCACAAGTCTTCCGAAAAACAGATACGCCGGATGATGAGGTCTACAAGGGTGGAAAAAATAGTTGAAGATTGAGATGCTCTACGACTATCCCAGACTTGAAGAGAAACTAATAATAGACAAGCTAAAAGCCAGCAACTGCGAGGTAATCCTAACAAACATCAACAACAAGCCCCTACCACTCGGAGAGAAGGTCGCCGACGTTTCCCTCGTAAGGTCAGTGTCAATGTACAAGGCACTCTACGCCGCCGCTGTGAGGGAGTCCGGAGGCGGAATCGCGGTAAACTCGTCTTACACAATCTCGATATGCGGTGACAAGATACTCACGTTAAGCAAGATTAAGAATGCTGGCCTGAACGTCCCAAAAAGCATAATAGCGATGGATGCAGAGTCAGCGCAGGCGGCCTACAGGACTTTGAAGAAGCCCTTTGTGGATAAGCCACCGATAGGGAGCTGGGGCCGCCTCGTCTCACTCGTCACAGATACTGTTAGTTGGAGGAGCCTCCTCGAGCATAGACAGATGCTTCCCAGCCAGCAGCTCAAGATACACATCATGCAGGACTACATTGAGGTAAATAACCGCGATATTAGGGTCATAGTCGTTGGTGGTGAAGTGTTGGGAGCGATGTATAGGGTCAGCGTCGGCGACGAGTGGCGGACTAATATAGCCCTAGGCGGTAAGCCCGTACAAAGAAGACTAGACCCAGTATTGGAGGAAGTGACGCTGAAGGCGGCGGAGTCCGTGAAGGGAGACTTTATCTCTGTCGATATTTTAGAAGACAGCACGGGCACGCTTTATGTCAATGAGGTTAACGGTGTGCCTGAGTTTAAGGGATTTATGGAGGCTACAGGAATAGATGTAGCGTCTGAGTTGGTGAAGTTCCTCATAGAGGTGTCGAAGAGGTGACTGTTAGGGTCGCCGTCATAGGCGCGAGTGGATACACTGGCGGAGAACTCTTGAGAATCTTGGCAACTCATAAAGGAGTTGAGGTCGTTGCTGCAACTTCGCGTGAATATGCAGGTAAGCCCCTCTCATCGGTTCATCTAAACCTTAGGGGCTTCTACATCCACCTCAAGTTCAGCGAGCTTAACATTGATAAGATTGCTAGTAGTGCTGACTTAGTGTTTCTCAGTGTTCCTGCTGGTGTCTCAGTCGGGATTGTGGGGCGTCTCCTAGAGGTTGGGCTTAGAGTGATTGATCTGAGCCCGGATTTCAGGCTCAAGGATCCATCACTATATGAGGAGTGGTATGAATTCAAGCACCCACTTCCTGACCTACTTTCACGAAGTGTTTATGGTTTACCAGAGCTGCATAGAGAAGAAATAAAGAACGCAAGCATTGTTGCTTGTCCAGGATGCAATTCTACTGCAGCCATTCTAGCCCTAGCGCCGGCAGTAAAGAACAGGCTAGTTGATCTTGAACACATAGCTGTCGACGTGAAGGTTGGGAGCAGCGAGGCGGGTAGAGAGCCAAGTCACGGTACTCATCACCCGGAGAGGGCAAACGTCATGCGGCCATACGAGGCTGAGGGTCATAGACACGTGGCAGAGGTAGAGCAGGAGCTAGGGCTACTCGTGGGTAAGAAGATAAGCGTGGCGATGGTGCCTCATGCCGTAGGTAGCGTCAGGGGCGCGTTGGCTACTTGTCACGTGTGGATCGTCGATGGTGTTGGGAGCAATGAGATCTGGAGAGCCTACGCTCAGATGTATGGAAAGGAGCCCTTCATAAGAATTGTGAGGACTGGCCCCGTAAAGTATCCTGACCCAAAGTACACTATAGGCAGTAATTACTGCGATGTCGGGTTTGCGGTGGAAGAAAGTAGGAGGAGAGCCGCCCTGTTCGGGGCTATTGATAATTTGATCAAGGGAGCTGCCGGCCAGGCAGTTCAGTGTATGAACATCATGTGTGGGTTTGACGAGAAGGCTGGGCTTGACGCGCCTCCTCTTAGTCCTGCATAGGTGAGAGTTTATGCTCGTGGTTAAGGCCGGTGGGAGAGTTCTGGCTTCAAACATGGATAACATCGCTAAAAGCATAGTAAAGTTGTGGCAGCTAAATCACAGAATTGTCTTTGTCCACGGTGGAGGAGACATAGTATCTGACATGTGCAAGAGGCTTGGAATAGAGCCGAAGTTTGTCGTCTCTCCCAGCGGCATTAGGAGTCGCTACACTGATGAGGCTGAGCTCGACGTGTATGTGCAAGTCATGGCAGGCAAGATTAACAAGAAGATAGTCTCAGCAATTCAGAGGCTGGGTGGGTGTGCGATTGGTCTGAGCGGAGCCGATGCGGGGCTTCTGCTAGCCGAGCGTAAGAAAAAGATAGTGGTTATGGATGAGCATGGGCGTAAGCGAGTGATTGATGGCGGCTATACGGGCCAGGTAAAACAGGTCAACCACGAGGTATTAGGGCTCTTGACTGGTAACGGCTACATTGTTGTGGTTTCGCCGATTGCTCTTGGACTCGAGGGAGAGCTGCTTAACGTTGACGGTGACCAGGCGGCGGCCGCGATAGCGAAGGCTTTGGCCGCTGACTTGCTAGTCTTGATGACTGATGTCGAAGGCGTGTTGTATCATGAGAAGTTGGTTGAGAGGCTTACTCCTCAGGAGGCAGCGGAACTATCGGCGAGGATAGGCCCAGGTATGAATAGGAAGCTTATGTTGGCGGCTGATGCCGTGCAGAACGGTACCAAGCAAGCATTAATATGCAGCGGCTTAGGCGATGACCCGTTAGAGAACATAAACACTATGAGGGGAACGCTAATCAGAGCATGAGAGTTAAAATTTGTAATATAGATTCTTGAATACGATATGTTTATAAGTAGCGATGAAGGGATGCACTTCGAATTCAAAGTGGTGGTTGCGTAGTGCCGAAGCTAAAATGTCCTGTATGTGAGGGCTTGGTCGACATTCCTGATGATGCATTAGAAGGCGAGTTGTTCGAGCATCAAGAATGTGGTGCTCAGTTAGAGCTCGTAATTGAGAATGGACAGTTTATGCTAAAGCTAGCAGAAGAGGTAGCCGAGGACTGGGGTGAATAGGGGAGCCTTATTGTGATAATCGGGCTCGCGTATGACTTACTCAGGACTGAAGAAAAGCTTCTAATCGATGCTGCTAGGCGTCTAGGACACACGATAAGGCCTATTTTTGTTCCTAAAAGAATAGAGTGGCTAAACAATACCTCGAGTAGTGAATTTAGTGATTTAGGTTTCGTGTTGGAGAGATGTGTCAGCCATTATAGAGCGTTGTCATCAGCCATAATACTTGAGGGGAAGGGCGTAGCGGTTGTAAATCCCTATAGAACAATCAGGGACTGTGGTGATAAATTAGTGACTACGACCATTCTTGCGAGTAGAGGCATACCTGTCCCGAAGACGGTCATAGCTTATAGCAGGGATAAGGCCGTTGAGGCGGCTCGTGAATTAGGATACCCAGTCGTGGTTAAGCCAATTCTCGGAAGTTGGGGCCGATTTATTGCTAGGGCAACAACCGAGGACGACCTCCTAGACATTCTTGACTTTAGAGAATCGATGAACTCACCCCACTTCAAGATTCATTATATCCAGCAGTATATCGACAAGCCGGATCGCGATATTCGGGCATTCTACGTCTGGGGAAGAGTCCCAGTAGCGATATATAGATATAGTAAGCGATGGAAGACGAATACAGCGCTTGGAGGAAGAGCAGTAAGGGCAGACCTCACGGATGAGCAGGTCGAGCTGATAACCAAGGCCGGCGACGCCGTCGGTGGCGGAGTGCTTGGCATCGATTTGATGGAGACTAAGAGTGGTGAGAGCCTCGTCGGCGAGATAAACGCAGTGATTGAGTTTAGAAACACTGTGCAAGTCACTGGCTATGACTTGGCGGGCGACATCATTAAGTCTACAGTCGAAGTGTTTAAGAGATGATGGGAGAATCTGAGTCCGCCAGGCTCATCAGGTTTTTTCCCAGTAGGGGAATAAGACTAGTCGGAGCTCGGGGACAATATGTCTGGGACAGCGAGGGGAGAAGATACCTCGACTATCACACTGGTAATGGAGCTGCATTTTTAGGACATAACAACCCCGTGATAGTGCAGATGATTTCTGAGCAAGCATCTAGGATGATGACATGCCCACCGATATTTGACTCGCAGATCCTCGATGACTGCCTAGCAGTTCTCGGAAAGATTCTCCCAAGAACTCTTAGGAACGTATACTTCATGAACAGTGGGAGCGAAGCAGTGGAGCTCGCACTGAAACTATCGAGGAAGAGAACAGGTAGACGTAAGTTTGCCTCGTTTACCGGCGGCTTCCACGGTCGAACAATGGGCGCCCTCGGAATGACCCACAACCCAAAATACCGGGCGGGGTATGATCCATTCCCATGGGAACACACATTTCTACCGTTCAATGACGTCTCTGGTTTAGAGAAGATAGACGAGTCGTTCGCTGCAGTTATAGTCGAGCCAGTTCAGGGAGAGGGCGGGCTCAGCGTGTCCAGCGAGGAGTTCATGAGGGCACTGGTAGAGCGGTGCAGAAGAGTCGGCGCAATGCTGATTATCGATGAGGTACAGTCAGGGTTTGGTAGGACGGGTAGCGTCTGGGCACACTTAGATTATGGAGTGAGTCCAGACATACTGGTGGCGGGGAAGTCCATAGGCGGCGGATTTCCCGTGAGCTTTGTCGCCATAACTGACGAGATAGCGTCAAAGGTCGAGGAGGCTGAGCATGGCTCTACCCATGGTGGAAACCCTCTAGCACTGGCGGCAGTAACGGGCGGAGTTAAAGTATTGATCAGCGACGCGGTCCCTTCGAAGGCAGGCGAGAAGGGCAAGCTACTCTTGGATGGCTTATCTGAAATAGTGAAGACATATCCATCAGTAGTTAGGGGTATAAAGGGCAAAGGTCTCATGGTGGGGCTTGACATCCGTTTTAATCCAGCGGAAATAATTCGACTCCTCCAGTCGAGGGGGTTGCTAGCACTGAAGGCTGGCTCAACTGTGCTTAGATTCCTCCCGCCATACTTAATAACTGACGAGGATATTGAGTGGAGTATCAGGGTAATAGGAGAGGCGATGGAGCTGTACCAAGAGTCCTTGAAGAAAAAGGGGTGACAAGAATTTGGAGGTAGAAGAGATATTACTCACATTACTAAGGACATATACGCCGAGTGGAGAGGAGCGAAAGCTCGAGCCAGATATGAAAAGGCTCCAGAAGGAGCTCGGCTACGACGAGCTAATCATCGACAAGACTGGAAACTACCTATTGATTAGGGGCAGCGGAGAGAAGACAATACTCCTCGCGAGCCACGTAGACACCGTTCCGGGAGAACTAGCCGTCAGCCAGAGGTCCGGAGTAATTATTGGGAGAGGCGCAGTCGACGCTAAGGGTCCATTAGCTGCTATGATCTATGCAGGGGCCAAAGCGCCAATAGGGCCAGATTACAGAGTAGTCGTGGCTGGACTGGTTGACGAAGAGGGCGCCGGGACGGGGGCGCTCGGATTGCTTGAAAGTGGATTCACTGCAGACCATATAATCGTAGGAGAGCCGACCGGAGTAATAGGCATCGCGATAAGCTATCGTGGAAGCCTAACGTTTACATTAACGGCGAGTGGTAGAGGAGGACATAGCTCAGCTCCATACGTAGGCGACTCAGCTCTAGATAAGCTCCTCAACGCAATAAATGAGGTAAAGGCAGTCTTCTCCGGTAGTAGCTACGAAGAGACAACTTCAGCAGTAACGATGATTAGGGCGGGCGATTGGCCCACTAAGCTCCCGGAGAGGGCCGAGGCCACAATAAACATAAGATTCCCACCAGGCATAGACACATCATCCATCTTAGAAAAGGTAGAAGTGATAGCCTCGCTCCATGAATGTAAACTCTCGATCATAGACTCAACAGAGCCATTCAGCACCAGCTTATCATCGCCTGTTCCAAGAGCATTAATCCGATCAATAATCAAACATGGACTAAAGCCAAAGATACTAAAAAAGACAGGAACAAGCGATATGAATATCCTATTCAAGATGAGTAGCGACATAGCGGCCTGTGGTCCGGGAAACTCACTACTAGCCCACACACCAAACGAGAAGATCTCAGTCGAGGAACTAAGCCTATCGTCCTCTATATACATTAAAGCCATCGAGGAGCTCTCAAAAAAGAGGGTTAGTCACTCATAATTTTCGAATACTGTTTTCTCAATCTCGGCGAGAGTCTCTTTCCTGCTCTCTAGCCAGGCTCTTAACTCTTCTACTTCTTCACGCATGCGAGAAATCATTCTTGAGACCTCGTAGGGATTTGCAGAACCAAGCGTCGCGTAGGAGTTCACGACTGTTTTAGGCTCTAACAGTGATAAGACATCCTGTAAAGTTAAGTTTATGTCTATATCGTGTTTTCTTAGAGTTTCTCTTATCGCATCGTCGCTAATTTTCTCCTCGACTATCAATGATGACAACTCACCGCAAATCTTATGCGCCGTCCTATATGGTATTCTCCACCTAGTCGTTAGATAGTTAGCTAGTTCAGTCATAGCGCTAGGAGGCCCGCACAGCTCGTAGGCTCTCTTCTGATTAATCGAGAGACGGGGAATCAATTCTTTATATACCCTCAAAGTTGTAAGTACTTGGTTGATTGCTCTCCAGACAGATGGTGTAACCTGCTGTAGGTCGAGAACGTAGCCTCCCATCCTTCTTTGCAGAATCATAATTGTTCGTAAAAATTCTGATGCAACTTCTGATACCTTTGTTCTCCCAATCTCTGCCACTACTGGGTTTTTCTTGTGGGGCATGATGCTGCTAGTTGAAGCAAACTCATCAGGCAAGTCGATCAATCCATACTCCACACTAGAGTACACGACTAGCTCCTCAGATAGGTCAGATATTGGTAAAACTAATCTGAGAAGCGACGATTGCAAATCAATTAAAAAGTCTCGCGAAGAGGAAGCCTCAAGCGCGTTCTCCAAGACGTACGAGAATCCAAGCTGCGAGGCCATCCACTCCCTGTCTAGCTTTACGGATGATCCACAGACTGCTCCAGCGCCGAGAGGGCATCGGTCTGCCGACATATATGCATTACTCAGAGACTCCAAGGCGCCTATAATCCTCGAGGCATAGGACGTCATCACAAATCCGAACGTGGCCGGAGCAGCAACCTGCATATGGGTATATACGGGGAATATAGTGAATACTTCTTCTTCTGCCTTCTTAAGCAAGGCATCCAAAAATTGGACTCCCTCATCAACTAACTCCACGATTTTTTCCTTTACACGCATTCTAATAGCAGTTGAGACAGTGTCGTTTCTGCTTTTTCCGAGTGCGAGATTCATGCCCGCGTTTGGTACATGCCTTGATAAATAATCCTCAATGACTATGTGGACATCTTCTAGTGAGGTGTTATCTAGGCTGATTGGCTTCTCGATCATTTCTTTAAGGATTTTTAATGCCTCTTCTGCATCGGTTTTGCTGATGTATCCGAGTTTGCAGAGCATTTTTAAGTGTACTGCATTAATCAGAATTGTTTCTCTATAGATCTCGCTGTCAAACGGAAGTGACGATGTATATTCTGCTGCTTCTCGGGTCATTTTCCGTCTCAATCTCCCCTCCCTGAAACTCAGCTCTCGTCACCCTTTTGAAACGTTTCCACCAGAACTAATTAACGAGTAGTAATTAAATTGATTTGGTTGTTCCATCACTCATCCCTATAATGACTTGGTATCCTCTGCGTGGACATACTCCAACTTCAACGACTCCGGGGATTAGTCTCAGCCTTACCTCAATTTCTGATGGATTTTCGATCACGCCTACATCGACGTCAAGCATTAAGTTGCCGTTATCCGTGACGACAGGGCCGGCCTTCCCCGATGCCGGCCTAATAATCGGGTGCCACCCCATCTCTGAAATGATTATTAATAACCCATGTAGAGCGAAGGGAACAACCTCAACTGGCACTGGCAGTCTAAGCCTATCCACGAGTTTTTGCTCCTCACCTATCAGAATTACTCTGCGTGATAGCGTCATGAGTAGTTTCTCACGTGTAACAGCGCCTCCGCCTCCCTTGATGAGGTTTCCCTGAGAGTCGCACTGATCAAAGCTATCCACATAGACGTCCGGTCTCCTCACTTCTCTCAGATACGCAATCCTGAATCCCGCTTCGGCTGCTGCCTCTTCTGATTGATAAGAGGTCGGAACGACGGCTTTCACGGCGTCAGTACCGGCGGTCTTTGACAGTGCCTGGATGAACATTGCAGAAGTCGACCCAGTACCTAAACCCAGCGTGATGTCTCTACCCATGTTTGCTACGATTTTTATCGCCGCGTTCACCGCTGCGACTCTGGCTCTTTCCCTAGCTTTCTCTATCTCCATGGATGTAGCCCTCGATTATTGACTTAAGCTTGGCGGCCCTATCAGCGATGTCTAACTCGTTGCTCGAGCTTACTTTAGACATGATTATTCTGGCGTTGCTCATCTCTTCTTCAGATGGACGGATCTCTCTACGTCTTTGCTTGAGGAATCTGAAGACGCGCATTAACCCGCTCCTAAACAACATGCAGCAACGATACCAATAGAAAGAAGAGTAAAAAATAAACACTCCTCATAACTGCCGTTGAGGATGCTCCTAAAAAACACACGACCAATTACATGAATCTTCTGATGCAGTGTGTACTCAAGCGAAAATATTAAATATTAGTAACGTTAGGAGTCAAGACGTGATGTAATGTTTAAATTAAGGTCAGTTGGATGGATTATCCATCCATGACAAGTAGGAGAATCTTAGCAACATCATTAATGCTCGTAACGGTGCTGCTCATCGGTTTTCTGGCCGGGCTTTCCCTATCTGCCATAATCGTCAAGCCAGTCACGATCACTGAGAAGGTCACTTCTGTACAAACTATTCAGACAACATACGCGACGACGGTTAGCCGAACAGAGACGACGACAATCACTAAGGGCGTTTCTGGAGTCAAGTATGCCCGACTCTTTGATATTACAGTGAGCGATGACTACAAGATCGTTAAGGACGCCCTTGAAAGAACGTTCATACTGGTGCCGAGAAACAAATCTCCACCCCCAGGCATAGACGGCATAGTAATCTATGTTCCCGTCGAGCGCGTCATAGCAATGTCAGCAACCCATATAGCGCTCTTAGAGCGACTAAAGGAATACAAGCCAAACATCTTGGGCTCAGTAGTAGGAATAATGTGGGGCGGACAGTACGAGTGGTACTTCGAGGACGTAAAAGAAGCGCTTCAAGAGGGTAGAATCAAGGATGTGGGAAGCCCTGAATCTCCTAACTACGAAGAAATACTCACGCTTAATCCAGACATAGTTTTTGTCTACGCCTTCCCTGGAATGGAGACGCTCTCAAAGCTTGACGAACTGGGAATAAAATACGCCGTCATAAATGAATACCTTGAAAACGACTATCTCGGAAGGTTCGAATGGATAAAATTCATGGCTGCTTTTTACGACATGGACGCTGAGGCCGACGTCATCTTTAGTAGGGCAGAACTAGCTATAAAAACTGTGGCTAAAAAAGTCGCGGATAATGAGCCCCCGAGTGTCGCGTGGTTCAGCATCTATAAGGGCACTGTTTATGCCGCGGGTGGCGAGTCATACGTCGCGAGGGCGTTGAGACAGCTAAACGCTAAGTACATTTTCAGTGAGGTGAAAGAGACGAGCAGCTTCTTAACGACCATCGAGGAACTACTCGGGCACGCTGAGGAAATAGACATCATCGTCTATCCAGGCATTCTAAATAGCATTTCAGATCTGCTTTCAGAGGCGCCGGGAATGTCTGAGACGAAAGCCGTCAGGCTCGGAAGAGTCTATACATACGCGCCGACTATCTATCAGCTCGGATTCTACGACGTCGAGGGATGGTACCTAGACCTCGCATCTATACTGCATCCAGAAGACTTCCCAGACCACGAGTTAAGATACTTCGTAAAAATATCCGAGTGATGGAGATGGCCAATAATTTTTTTAGGCATAGAAGCATTTTTTGGATGGCGCTCCTCCTGCCCATAATACCGCTAATCGTCTTATTGTCTATTTCTATAGGCAGCGTAAGCGTACCGCTCGAGAAATCAATAACAGCCCTCATGGGGCTAGGCGGTCAAGACGTCTCGGCCATAATAATAAATACGATAAGACTTCCAAGAGTACTCGCAGCACTAGCAGGTGGAGCCGCGCTAGGAATATCCGGCGCAATTCTCCAAATCTTTTTCAGAAACCCCATCGCTGACCCATACGTTATAGGGGTCTCTTCCGGGTCGGCCCTGTTCATAGCTTTCGCCGTTTTCATGGGTACAAGCCTAGGCATCGGTAATCCATTTAACCCATACACATTGTATCTGGCAGGCTTCATAGGCGCGTTGACTGTATCTCTATTCATGATTTTTGCCTCAGGCATTATCAGAGGAATAACAACGCTCCTAATAATAGGAGTGGCCATAAGCTACCTAGCATCTGCTCTAACAAGCATACTGCAAGTCATATCAGATATAGAGAGGCTACACATCTTCATCTTCTGGGTCATGGGTAGCTTCTCAGGAGCCAAATGGATATTCGTTAATTTCTTGATAATAGCCCTTATCGCAGGATTTGTTTTTTCACTAGTTCTTGCGAAGCCTCTTAACGCGTTTATGCTCAGCGAGAACTACGCCCAAAGCATGGGGATAAACATACGAGTCGTCAAGGTCGGCACGATTGCACTAGCGTCTTTTTTGACCTCTGTTGTTACTGTCGTCGCCGGCCCAGTTGGCTTCATCGGACTCGTGGCTCCACACATATCTAGGTATCTGTCCAGCTCGTCAGACAATCGAGTCGTTCTGCCCCTCTCGGCAATTGTCGGCTCAATCATCACGGCCATCGCTGATCTAGCTGCTAGGACGCTAATGATGCCGAGGGACTTACCGATAACAGCCATAACTGCAATCTTCGGGGCTCCACTCGTGATTATACTACTCTTGAGAGGAGGTACGACCTAAAATTGCTATCGACGGACCGAGTCTCAGTTGGATATGGGCATAGAGTCGTGCTGAAGGATGTCTCGCTAGAGATCAAGCCTGGAGAGTTCATAGGAGTGGTAGGTCCCAACGCGTCTGGAAAGTCAACACTGCTAAAGACTTTGGCAAGATTGTTGAAACCGTTGGGTGGGGTCATATACATAGATGGGAAAGACATGAGTAAGATGACGGGGCAAGAGGTGGCTAGAAGAATAGGCGTCGTGCTTACTGAGAGAATTCAGCCAGGACTGTTGAGTAGCTTTGAGATAGTCGCGATTGGGAGATATCAGTATACAGATCCCTTCGGCCGGCTTACGGCTCGTGATAGAATGGTCATAGAGGACTCGCTTAGATCTACCGGTGCACTATCCCTGTCTGACAGAAGGTTTAGCGAGCTGAGTGACGGTGAGAAGCAGAGGGTCATGATAGCTAGGGCTCTAGCGCAGGAGCCCTCGATACTAATACTCGACGAGCCCACTACGCACCTAGACGCAAAGGGGCGGGTCGAGATCATGTTGCTTCTAAGAAAATTGAGCAGGGATAAGAGAATAGCCATAATTGCATCCACTCACGACGTCGAGCTCGCCATAAGACTATGCGATAAATTAATAGTGTGTAATGAGGGAGCCGTCAAGGTCTATGACGTTCCTGAACAACTTGTTGAGGAGGGTGGAGTCGAGGAACTTTACGGATTTAACGGGGAGTTAACTTTCTGCAAAGAAACCCTCGTAGCAGAGCCAGTCATTAGGGATGGTGGTGATTTTAGAATCTTCGTCATCGCAGGTGGAGGGAGCGGGCTACTTGTCTATAGATTGCTTAGTAGGTTGGGATACTGTTTCGCGACTGGGGTGCTGCATAAGGGCGACATCGATTATACCGTCGCCAGAAGCGTTGGGGCAAGAATAATCGCTGAAGAACCGTTTAGAGAAATATCAGAAGAATCATTCAGCGAGGCATTGAAGAAGCTTCAGGAGGCTAATCTACTAATATACACCTCACCGCCAATAGGAAGGCTAAATCAGAGAAATCTCGACCTCCTTTCCGCCGGACATGCTTTGGGACTGCCCATAATTTACTATGCCCGAGACAACCATATAGATAATCACCTCGGAGATAATAGAATCGTCCATTCGATCAGCATGCTCAGAGATGTCTTAGAAGAACATAAGAGGAAATCATTAGATAAGATTAAGGAAGGCTTGTCCATACTAAAGACTGAATAACAGCTTCAGCAATTCTGTATCGTATGTCTGAAGAGCACTTATCGCTATTCTTTGAAAAGATGCAAGAGAAATTATCGACGCTTGTTAAGATAAGTAAATTTGATGTGGTTGAAGGTATGCTTGTGTGTGGGCTCGATGCTGCGTATAAAGATGGTGAGGGTGTGGCTGCTGCGATCGTAGTGAGGCTTGGTGAGAGTTCGCCAGTCTCTAAATCATTGTTTCGCGGAAAAGTTTTCTATGAGTATGTGCCTGGGCTGCTCTATGTCAGAGAGGCCCCACTGCTTCTCGGGGCGCTTTGCAAATTACCAGTAAAGCCGGATCTGTTACTGGTGGATGGTCATGGGCTAGCTCATCCTAGGCGCGGCGGGCTGGCCTCCATTGTAGGCGTCCTGACAGATATTCCATCGATAGGAATTGCGAAAAGGCTGCTAGCGGGTAGTGTAAAGTGGGAAGACGATACTGTTGGGAGGCTCGAGGTAGGTGGTGAGTGTGTTGGCATGTCTTACAAGAACAGCAAGGGGAGAATGCTTTATGCAAGTATAGGACATCTGGTAGATATTCAAGCCGTGGGCACGATTATCTCTTGTTATAAATACGAAGAACCACTCCCAATATCATTGGCACATCGAGAAGCTAGGAGTAAATTGATGGAACAGTAATCAAGAAGCAACTATGCTTGTGCCCGCTGAGCCTTTAACTTAATCTCCTCTACATATCTTATTGCTTCGAGTGCGGCCATGCATCCGAGACCGGCGGCAGTTATCGCCTGTCTATACTTTTTGTCGTGGACATCTCCCGCTGCAAATACTCCAGGAATATTAGTCTTCACGATATCCTTAGTGATGATGTATCCCTCCTCGTCCAACTCTATCTTGTTTTTAAAGATCTCTGTAGATGGCTTATGACCGATGGCTACAAAAACTGCGTTGCAGTGAATGATCGTTTCTTCACCCGTAAGTAGGTTCTTTACTTTGACGCCTTGAACTTTTTCCTCGCCCAAGATATCGGTAACGATGCTGTTCCAGACAAACGTGATCTTAGGGTTGGAGAAGGCTCTTTCCTGCATTATTTTAGACGCTCTAAGCCTATCTCTTCTATGAATAACCGTGACTTTCTTTACTAGGTTAGCGGTAAAGAGCGCGTATTCAATGGCAGAGTCGCCGCCGCCTACTATTACTACGTTTTCAGCGCCCTTAAAGAGCGGAGCGTCGCAGGTAGCGCAGCTCGAGACTCCTCTACCAATTAACCGCTTCTCTGATTCGAGGCCGAGCCAGCGCGAGGCGGCTCCAGTCGCGATTATTATCGAGTATCCTAAATACTCCCCACCGCTAGTCATGACTCTGTAGGGATGGCCGTTAAAATCCACGTCGACTGCGTCGTCGTAGACTATCTCTGCGCCAAACTTTAATGCCTGTTCTTTCATTCTCTCCATCAATTCGGGCCCAAGTATTCCTTCGGGGAAGCCTGGAAAATTCTCGACTTGGCCAGTCAACATCAGTTGGCCTCCGGGAGTTGCGCCTGCGATGATTATTACTTTTAGATTTGCCCTCGCTGCATATAGAGCTGAGGTGTATCCGGCCGGTCCGGACCCAATAACTATTACGTCATAAACACTTTCATGGGCCAAGACAATGCGCCTCCAAAACTATGCATTATACATGCTTTATAAATGAATATTTCCTTTCCATCGATGGATCATTGTAAAAATCTTGCGATGTGCAGTTATATATAATGCCTCACTGCCTGAAAATAGTAGTGATGGTTAGCACAGCGGTGAAATACGAAGAGAAGTGGTTGAAGGTCTGGGAAGAAAAAAGAATATTCGAGGCCGACCCAGACCCGTCTAGACCCAAATTCTTTATAACGTTTCCATACTCCTATCAGAACGGCCCACTACATGTGGGTCATGGATTCACTGCCTCAAGAGTCGACGTCATCGCCAGATACAAGAGAATGAAGGGATACAATGTATTATTCCCCTGGGCATGGCACTGGACCGGAGAAGCAGTAGCAGGAACCAGCGAGAGATTGAAGAGGGGCGACCAGTCAATCATAAGAATGCTCAGAGAGATTGACGGCGTACCTGAGGAGATTCTTGAAAAATTCACCGACCCCGCATTCATATGTGAGTACTATACTCGTGAAAACCGTGAAGTTGTGCGGGCGATGGGCTTCTCAGTGGACTGGAGACGAGAGTTTTACACAACTGATCTTCATCCATACTACAGCAAGTTTATCCAGTGGCAATACAGCGTCCTTGAGAAAAAAGGAAGGGTGAGGAAAGGCTCCCACCCAGTGGTCTGGTGTCCAGTCTGCCAGAGTCCGACTGGCGATCATGATAGACTAATCGGAGAGGGAATCTCGCCCGAGGAGTTCGTCTTAGTTTATTTCAGAATTGGAGACGCATACCTTGCGGCGGCTACTTTTAGGCCGGAAACAATTTTTGGAGCCACAAATATCTGGGTTAATCCAGACGCAGTGTATACCTATGTCAGGACCGGTGGAAAGCAATTAATAGTTAGCAGGGAGGCCGCTAGCAAGCTGAAAGAACAGGTCCTCGACATAGAGGTTGATGGAGAGATTCGTGGGCACGAATTGTTGGGAAAGACTGCCTACGCGCCCTTAACGAATAAGCCATTACCGATACTCCCAGCTAGGTTCGTTAATCCATCGCTCGGCTCAGGGGTAGTTTACAGCGTTCCCAGCCACGCTCCCTATGACTACGCTGGTCTAAAAGAACTTAGACTGAAGCCAGAGCTGCTCGAAAGATTTGGTATCGACCGCTCAGTAGTCGAGGGAATAGAGCCGATATCTATCATTAATACGGAGGGGTATCCCGCGCATCCGGCAGTGGAGCTAGTTGACAGAGCAGGCATTGAGGATTCTCTTGATCCTAGATTGGATGAGCTCACTAAGGAAGTTTATGCGAGGGAGTTTTATGCTGGTAGGCTGAATGAGAAGTGTGGCGAGTATAGTGGCACTCCAGTCGCGTCTGCCAGAGACATCGTCAGGGAAAGACTAATCATGGAGGGTCTGGGAGGATTAATGTATGACCTACCAGAAAAAGTTGTATGTAGGTCTGGCGATGAATGCATTGTTAAAATTGTTCACGATCAGTGGTTCTTAACCTACTCTGACAGTGATTGGAAAGAAGCAGTTAAGGAGCATCTGAGCCAGATGAGGATTTACCCTGAGACGGCTAGGCAGTGGTTTCAAAACGTGGTTGATTGGCTAAGGGACTGGCCATGCGCTAGAAAGACAGGTCTCGGCACAAGGCTGCCCTTTGATAATTCATGGATTGTCGAGACGCTGAGCGACTCGACCATTTACCAAGCTCTCTACACCGTAAGCAAGTACCTCAACTTGGGAATAGTCCTACCTGAGCAACTCACAATAGACGTGTTAAATTACATCTTTCTAGGTGAGGGAGAATCTAAGAAGATTTCCGACTCAACAGGCGTTCCTCAGGAAGTGCTAGAGCAGATGAGGAGTGAATTTGAGTATTGGTACCCAGTTGATCTGAGGATATCTGCCAAGGAGCTTTTGCCAAATCACCTCACCTTCTTCATCTTTCATCACGTAGCGATATTCAGTCCCGAGAAGTGGCCTAGGGCTGTAGGGATAAATGGGATGGTCCAGGTCGAGGGCGAGAAGATGAGTAAGAGCAAGGGGAACTTTGTGCCTCTGAAGACTGCCATCTCGAGGTACGGCGCAGACGCCACTAGGCTCGCTCTCTTATTGTCGGCTGAGGAGATGAATGATCCTGACTGGAGGTCAAAGAACGCTGAGGAAGTTAGAAGAACCCTCGACACAATCATTAAAACAGTAACTGACTATGTTAATGGTCAGAAAGACGATGTATTCATGGACATAGATGCGTGGTTGGTTGCTAGGTTGAAGAAGTGGCTGGTGGAGATCGAGGAGTATCTTGAGGAGCTAAAGACTAGGAGTGCAGCAGCGACTGCCTTGTACTTGATGGCTAATGACTGGAGAAGATACCTCAAGCGTAGAGGCGGTAGGCCGGGTCCAGCCTCTAGGATCTTTATTGAGTCGTGGATCAAGGTGCTAGCGCCCTTTGCTCCTTTTACGGCGGAGGAAGCGTGGGGCACCCTCGGTGGAGACGGATTAGTCTCAACTAGTGCTTGGCCGACGGTAAAGGAGGAAATCTCTAACGACATCATCTTGAGGGAGGAGCTGATTGAGAAGATTATAGAAGACGTGAGGGAGATAGTTGAGGCAACTGGAAGGCATCCACAAGAAGTGAGGATATTTGTTGCTCCTAGATGGATGGGCCGGGTCGTGGAGGAGATACTCTCTGTGGGTGTGCAGGCCGCAGTATCCAGTCCCGGGCAGATTATTAAGAAGCTGGCTAAAGAGTTCCCCGCAGAGGCTAGGCGTCTTCATGGCCTTGTGGAGAAAATCTCCTCCGCTTTGAGGGAGCTATCTCCTCGCTATGATTCTGAGACAATTATGAGAGTAGTCAGTGAAGAGTTCAATGTATACGCAGGCGCGAAAGACTACATCCTGACTGAGCTCGGCTGCAGAGTAGAGATCGTCCGCGCAGAGGAGGCCGTTGAAGATCCTTTAGGAAAAGCGGGTCAAGCGGCTCCGCTCAGGCCAGGAATATATCTGAAATAGCTATATTCTGGTAAAAATATTCATCTCTCTAGTTCTAGCAACGTTATTATCTCGTTCATTACTTGTTATCATCGGTGCTGGTTGTCGATTAGGGGGGAGAATTTCAGCGTTGATTTAGCGTCCCTGAGGGAGGCAGTTCTTGATGCGGTTTGGCTTCTTGAGAGAGGTTATCGTCGAGAGACCGTGAGAGACGTTGTCGGCGACAAGTATAGCCTAGACAGGAGATTAAGAAGCCTGATTTATCGTTGTGTCCACCCAGCGGGCTGGATATCCATAGTCAAGAATAAGTACGTTGAGCCGCGTTGGCTAAGAGGTAAGTGTATAGCGATTGATTTTCTTAATGTTTTGGGAACAGTACTCTCAGCTATGTCTGGCGGAATGATTGTAAAGTCTCTCGACGGCTTTATCAGAGATATATCCGAGTTACATGCATCAATCCTTAAACAACCCAGAATTTACGAGGCCACCACCATCATCTTAGAGACGGTCGCATCGCTAACTCCTTCAAAGGTAATTTTTCTACTAGAGGAGAATGTGAGCTATAGTGGTGAGATCTCGGAATTTATTAGAAGGAGGTTAAGGACTTTTTCTATTGACGGGACAGCATCGACGAGTAGGTCGGTAGACTCTGAGCTTGTTAGAACTGGATGGACCGTGGCTACGAGCGATGCGCCCATAATGGCTCGAGCGAATAGACTTATCGACCTCGCATACGCCTCAATTGAAAAACTGGGCAATGTTAATTATTGTATGATCGATTTACAAAAACTTGTATGGACAGACTTGCATGGTTAGTCTCAATCGAGTGTAAGGTTAAATTATGGCTGGGTAATTATAGTTTGAGCCATTAGCTATACAAAAATTGAATATGTATAGCTAATGCTCATGTCGGGGATGACGGGTGATTAGTATGAGCATCGAGTGGCCGAGGATAAAACCCCTCGTCTTCATTGCGGCTAGTATCTTAGTGTTTTTTATCTCGATGGTTTTGGGAGTTCCATTTACGCAGTCGTTATCGATATGGGTTTTTTCGTCCATAATTATGGGTGCGCTTTTTTACTGGAGGTTTAGGCTGGCATTTACTTTTTTAGGTATAGGCGTATTGTTAGGCTCCGGGCTACTTGATGTATCTCATTTAATAGAATTTGCTGGCCTAGACATAATAATCTTCTTAATTGGAATGATGATAGTTATTGGATTCTTAGAAGAGCGTCGTTTCTTCGAAGCCCTACTTGACAGAGTGATGAAGTACGGAGGTAGGAGCGCAAACACGACAGTATTCCTCTTAATGTTCATGGCCGCTCTATCGGCGGCACTCGTCGACGAAGTGACTTCAATACTATTCATGACTGCTCTCGTCATACATCTTTCAGCAAGATTAAAAATTTCTCCTATACCCCTCATTATCATCACAGTTTTTGCTACGAATATAGGTAGCAGCGCAACAGTAGTCGGCAACCCCGTCGGTGTCATAGTTGCACTAAGATCTGGTTATGGATTTGCTGACTTTCTAAGATGGGCCGCACCAATATCTCTCTTATGCTTGTTCGTGGCGTATTTTGCATCTACTTATTATTATAAAGATTACATAAATGCGATGAATGAGCGTATGAAGTCTGCTAAAGAAGAGATAGCGGCTAAACTTATGGTGAAGGATCCTGCAGTAATTAACAGGATGGACATGATAGTCGCAACTTTGATCTTTGGTGGAACTTTGTTGGGATTAGTCTTTCATACTTTTATAGAGAATCTGCTGGGACTTGATAAAAACGTCATGCTGATAGGTGTACCGCTCATATCAGCTGGTATAGTTATACTAATTGAGGGAGCCAGAGCTAGAGAATTAGTTGAGAAAAGAGTTGATTGGTGGACGCTCTCGTTCTTCTTAATGTTCTTTGCTTCTGTCGGCACACTAACATACACTGGGGCCACGACCCTGATTGCTAACACTGTAATGTCATCGATTGGGACTGATTTAACCACGTTATTGGTGAGTGTTGGCTGGCTTGCTGGATTTATGTCGGCATTAATGGACAATGTATTGGCAGTGACGCTGTGGTCATCAATAGTTACGCAGTTTTCTCAGTTTGGAGTAAATATTGCTCCGCTCTGGTGGGTGCTGTTGTTTGCTGGGACGCTTATGGGTAATTTAACAATAATTGGTAGTACTGCAAACATCGTGGCCGTGGGTCTGGTTGAAAGGCAGAAGATCGGACACATAACTCTGAGAGAATGGATAGTTCCAGGAGCACTGGTAAGTATCTCAACCTTTGCGTTGTCGTTACTATTGATATATGTTCAGCTGCCGTTATTGATGTCCTAATCAGTCTTAGGACAAGTAACTATACATAAACGTCCATCTCTACTGTCTATCCATACATTATGATTAAGACTAAGCAGATACTGAAATACGTCTCCCCAGGGAAACTTGTCAGGATCCTTCACCTGAATTAGAAATCCACCTAACTCTTCTGACATCTCACCTGTATCTCTGATCATGTTTTTGACGGTCTCCATAGGGTCTTGAATCGCAACGCTTGTGATTTTCTTATCTGAACACTTCTTCTTCGCCATCGTCATCAGAAGCAATAACTATAGCAAGTATATGAACATTGATTCAGATATAATAGGATATAAGCTTAAAATATGCCCAACCCTTGGCAGAAAAGCCTAAATTAAATAGATCCTCTGAAATTATGGAAGTACTTCGACTTGCCAATCAATTTTAACTCCACCATTATCAAATATGACTCCAACAGGACATGTCTGCAGTGTCAATCGTAATGCGTTTTCCACCTCCTCCTTCTTGGCCAAACTTTTAACAACTAGCTTAGCCGTCCCCCTCTCTATTGTTTTCTCCCCCTTCGAGGCATCTAGCTCTATCTCCAAGCCATCGAATTTTAGTCCTCTCTTATCTGCAATGATCTTGAATATAGTTGCCACGCATCCTACGTAGCTCATAGCTGCAAGCTCCAGCGCAGTAGGTCCGGAATCCTCGCCCTTATCCTGCCTCGGCAGGTCCACGACAACGCTGTGGCCCCTACCATTATCAACTACGCTCCTAAAACCAGAAACCCAGACAGCTCTTGCCTTCATAAACGTCAAAAATTTCTTAGGAATCTCCTATCTATTAAATCCTAGATGAGTAACCAAGTCTGAGTTTATCCAAGCAATTAGTGATGGTTAGTCTGGAGAAAATAATTTTGATTTTCCTAGTAGGGCCGCGGCGGGGACTCGAACCCCGACTTCCGGGGAAATACTTCCTTTCCGGCTTACTGCGTAGTCCTCCACAGGCCGGGAGGCTACCAATTACCTCACCGCGGCCATCGTCTCCAACTACAGTCACGCTTGTATTTAGGTATCAGCCATAAGAAATGGATATGCATACCTAAACCTAGCTTAAATGATTAAGATCGGATTTCGAATTCGAATCTATGACTTAACGCCTGTAATTACGAATTCGCAGGCTTCAGATCCACTCGCGACGCATTTCTCCTCAATACATGATGACTTTTCTAGCTCGTAGGCCTCCTTAAAGACTCCCTCTAGGTATCCTCTGAAGAAGTGACTTCTACACTCTTTTGAACTATCTCTGAACGGAGTGCACTCAAACAAGTCCTTTACAGTTACGCGCCATTCTCTTTCTTCCTCATTAATCACGGTCAGCTCGGCGATTCCCCAGCCTGTCGGTTGAACCTCAGATAGCGCGACCATTACTAATTGCCAACCGTGAAGATCGAAGACTTCCTTGAGATGCCTAGCTCTCTTCTCACCCGCATATTTTCCCATCTCGTAAAAGAGAACTAGACCGGAGGTTCCCAGTATGCTCTGCATTCGTTTTATCATCATGTTGAAGCACTCAAGAGACATCAGAACGTATCGCCTACCGGCTAGTAGCAGTGGGAATCCAAACTGCTCGATCAATAATCCCTCATATATCGGGGTGTTTATGTTAACGTCCTCTATAACCTTCAAAGAGAGAAGTGTATTCCTGATGGATTCTATAGTCTGCCCAGTACCAGTATAATCTATGAAGAGCGTCAAAACAGACTTGCCGGGCTGGCCCGCACTCGTTATCAATCCACTCATAATATTGATGTTTTTGCTGGCCAGTATAGAGGACACGAGGGCCATAACTCCCGGCACATCTTTAGACACGATCGAAACTTCAGCAACCGATCGATCGTCACTAATGTTAATCAGCGGCAAACTCATCGGAAAGTACCACCGTCGGAGTCTCAGGATATCACTCTCAGCAGTATCTGAATCTTCTTTCCGTTTTACCCACAATTTTTCCATGTGATTAACAAATAATAGGTAGTTAATTAACTTTTCTTGACCAGATTTACAGTAGACACGCATTAAATAGAAAACTTTATATAAAACCTATTGATATTATTAAGTGTGTAGCTGTGATGATTAACAAGATTAACAATCAATCAGAACAACAATATATTGATGAAAGAACACCAAGTCCATCCACGGAAGGTAAAGACTCTGAGTTTGTTAGGATATTAGACGCATTAAAAAAATACGGGCCAAGAAATCTCTCGTTAATCGCAATGTTAACCGGACTTCCAAAAGAGACCGTAAGATACAAGGTTAAGAAGCAACTTAAAGAGATGGGCTTCACAATAAAGACTATTCCGCATTATTATAGAATGGGTCTTTCGAGGTTCTTCGGAACCGTATCATTCACCAAAAACGGTGCAAGATTTGCTCAAGATATTCTCGACTGGATTGGAATAAACTCGTATTTATCATATTACGGAAAAATCGCATTCAGCAACAAGTATCTAGTTATGCTTAGCCCACCCACGAAATGGGCCAGCGAGTTTATCGACATGTTTGAAGAGCTAGCAACGAGGGACATAATAGCTGAATACGAATTCAAGGAGATAGTAGAAGTCGGCTATCCGCACGTATCATATAGGTTATTTGACTTCAAAAAATGTGAGTGGAGACTTGATACCAATCTTGATCATGACACTGATACAATCACGCTTCAAAGAATATCACAGTGTGAGGCAGCTAACTACGTCGTTGATTCTTTAGATTTAGCCATAATCGCTGAGCTCCACGTAGATGCATTCAAGCCCTTAACCGACGTCGCAGCACAACATGGCAGAGACCCAAGACTACTGAGGTATCACTTCCAAGAACATATAGTGAGAAAGGGATTGATTGCAGGATACTTGCTGACATGGTATCCCAAAGGCGAGAGGAGCCTAGACATCGCGAGATGGTGGATTGGTTTCGGTCCTAGGAGCGAGAAGGAATTGACTAAACTAAGAAAGGTGGTCTCGTCTTCACCCTTCTGTAAATTTTACCAAGTTGCAGACGACGGCTCATTCATAGCTTACATGATAGCAGACAAACAACTAATGGGTGCAATCAACAATCTCTCTAAGAAGCTTGAGGAGGAGGGTATATTCGGCGAACCCATATTGGAGCAAGACGGCACAAACTTCACAATAACGAGGGAATTGTTCACAAACGCTACTGGATGGCTAAAACCACCAAATATACCACTACTTAACATAATTAATAATATTGCAAAACATTAAGATATTGTGTAGATATTTGTGAAATTTAGGTTGGGTCCCTGCCGGTCTTGGGTCCCATATTCTTCACCAGTGAGAATTATGTATAAATATTGGCTAATAAGCTTTTTCCTTTTCGTAAATTTTTTAGTTAAAAGTTTGGGAAAACGGAAAAATACTAATTCAATTATAACTTAATTACTTGGATGTTTGGCCATAAAGCAAAATCCTTTACCAATTTTTGTCCAGAGATTCACTCCATCATACTGATGCATCACTAATGCTTTTATCGAGAGTGCTAAAAAGTTGTGAAGAGAATGAGTATTGAGAATCAGCGAGGCTTTGCGGGTCTTCCTCCTGATTTCTGGATCCTAATGCTTTCGTTAATTATTAGTAATATGTTCATACTTGGATTCAGCCCATTCATTCCATACTTCTTAAGAAACATTGGTGCAGAGGCAAAGGAAATCGGGATAGTCCTAGCGTCTTCTAGAGTTTTTTATGTATTGT
>CAYTRT010000013.1:2771-10718 GCA_964440295.1 uncultured Nitrososphaeria archaeon | reverse complement strand
GAGGCAAAGGAAATCGGGATAGTCCTAGCGTCTTCTAGAGTTTTTTATGTATTGTTGGTGCCTGTCGGCGGCTTTATTGCGGACATCGTTGGTAGAAAGAAGCTACTCATCCTGGGCCCAGCGATAACGGGCGCATCTTATGTTGTGTTATCACAAGTCAATAAATGGGAAGACGCTGTTCTGCCCCTTGCGTTTTCAATGCTACCAACGGCCTTCACTGCTCCTTCAATCCTTGCTTATATCGCTGATGTGGCTTCAAGCTACAGCTATGGGAGAGCGTTTGGGATATATTTTGCATGCATGAACCTTGGGGCTGTTGTAGGATACGTGATAATGGGTAGCTCCATCGAGGTATTTGGCTACGAGTTTAGCATAGCTCTTGTAGGCATCGCAACAATAGCATCGGGCCTGACGAGAATATATCTTAAAGAAACGATAAAAAGACGGCCAGACCTATCTATTAGACAACAATTACTCGACTCTTATACTCAGTTGCGCCGACCATACCTTTTGCTGCTGATTTCATCAAGGTCCATATATCTGGCAACTGCCGGCGTGGTGGGGTCAGTCTTGATTCCGCTCTGGGCGAGAGACTTAGCAAATATGAGTGAGATGGACTTGTCACTAGTTTTCGCTATAGAGGGAGTAGTTTATACAATTTTAGCACCCATTGGAGGAAGACTAGTAGAAGGCAGTCACTGGTTTTTACTGTCATTGATAGAATTGCTCATTAGATCTGGCGCTCTTTTAGTCCTGGCCAATTCTTTCGACATGACTGGTGTATTGCTTGCACTTCTAATGGATTCTGGGTTTGCAATCTTTTTTATGCCATCCATCGATTCAAGAATCTCGGCTATCTCAGAGAAATTTCACAGAGGCGCAGTTTGGGGAGTGCAGCAGTCAATCATGACCCTAGCAACTATGGGCGTGACATATCTTGGCGGCTTGATATGGGACGCATTGGGACCAACAAATACACTATACATTCACCTGACATATATGGTTGTGTTGACGGCAATGCTTTTACTGCTTGCTAAAACGGACAAGCAGACAAGTAATGCCTGAGAAAATATTCCTATTCCCAAGCAAACCTCCTATATTTCTTGCCAAACGGAAAAAGTAGCAATTTTCAGCAAGATAATCAATATAAGGGGTAATAGTAACTGTTAGTCGCGTAATCCAGTACCACATCACAGTCATGAGGAGGAGCGGGTTGATTAATAGTAGTAAAAATGACTTTGGTGAACAACTTCAGTCAACCATGTTAAAGGCATCAATAATTAGGAGGATTCTCAGATCTGCTGGACTCACCTACGTCAGACCAACCATTGATCCTCACATACCGGAGGGAGTAGTTTATCAAAACGCTGACGAGTTCTTCGAGACTAAGAGCGAATACACGCAGAAAATTCTTGAAAGTCTGGCAGCTATGGGTGTATACAATAAACTCCTTTTAGACGTGATAAAGACATGCCCCCACTGCGGATCACCATTGATAGATGTAGAGGAGGTTTGTCCAAGATGTGGCTCGAAAGAGATATCAAAGATAAATGAGGTACTGCGTTGTGAATCCTGCTCATCAATCATTACCAGCTCAACGATAATGCTAGTATGTAAAAGATGTGACAGATCTTTTGACGCAAGCCAGGTAAGGACGAGGCCCCTATACTCATATCTAATTACTGAAGAGAGAGACGTAATTGATGACTCGACGCATGAAATAGAAGTATCAGGCAGGCTCCGCCTCTCTGATGCGCTGACGAAGGATCTTAAAGCAACTCTAGAAAGATTCCTCGAAAAAATGGAAGAAGTTTTAAACAATTACGCTAGGAGAGTCTATCAACAGGAGTCCATATCTCCGTATGTTGAAAGAGGCACCGAAAAACCGATACAACGTTCTCTTCCCACACATTTAGACAAGACATATCAGGCGCTCAGAATTTTGGGTAAAGCCACCGCCCTCCAAGTCGCTGACCAAACTAAAAGGACACGCGCAATAGAAAGCGTATATCTAAACCAGCTTGTAAATCTGGGCTTAGTGGAGAAAGAAAGAATTGGCAGAAAATGTTACTACTTTATCAAACAATAATAATCCAAAAAATATAGAAAAGAATTTTATCTAGGCTCGGTATAGTAGATGGACCCTGTTTCCTGCGGGGTCTGGCTTCTTAAGATACACCGCCTTAACGCCGGGCTTTATTGATGGCTCCTCAAGCTCTATTCCCTTATTTTTTAGGTACTCGCAGGCTGCTTCAAAGTTTGAAACTAATACAGCTACATGGCAGTGAACTCC
Source organism: uncultured Nitrososphaeria archaeon (assembly GCA_964440295.1). Taxonomy (GTDB): domain Archaea; phylum Thermoproteota; class Nitrososphaeria_A; order Caldarchaeales; family Calditenuaceae; genus CALIKS01. The sequence goes on along the minus strand of CAYTRT010000013.1, from coordinate 8,425 downwards.
TTTTTCTTCACTCTTCATTATCTCGATTCTTCCAAATGATGGTCCGGAGACAAATATCGAGCTTGCTCCCTCCTTCTTGGCGAATCCAAAGACGTTTGAGTACCAGTCAGCTATGTCGGCGGCAGTCGCGCTCGCCGTGGGGTAGAGCCCAATATGCTCGACTCCTAGGAATAACGGTACTCCACGGGCCTCCTTTACCCAAGCAATGCTATTCTCCACTTTCTTCCTAATGCCGTCGAAGTCTCCGGCCTTTACTAGATCCTTCACTATGAGGTTTGATCCCATGTTTAGTGCTGCGGCTCCGGCCTTAATCCACTCGAAAATATTCTCGCGAGTAGGCTCAACTCCACCCGAGGGCATTAATCTTGACCATGGACATGGCCCCATCATGTCTTTTATGAATCTCGGGCCTAAGACATCGGCTGGAAATACCTTAATTATGTCGGCGCCGCTCTCCTCTGCCGCTGAGATCTCGGACGGCGAGCTACAGCCAGGAATATATGCCACTTTTCGTCTGTTACAGATCTTCGCTATTTCTGGATTGAAGACTGGCCCGACGACAAAGTCTGCTCCGCTGTTTATGAATAGAGACGCAGTAGCTGGGTCTAACACTGTACCCACTCCTAATATTAGGTCAGGCCGCTCCTTGTCTCGCCACTTAATCAGCTCAGAGAATACTTGATAGGCTAGTGCTCCTCTATTCGTAAATTCTACGACTTTTGCTCCACCATCTGCGCATGCTACAAGAATCTTCTTCGCAGTCTCTAAGTCTCCCTCATAAAATGTCGGTAATACTCCTACCTCGAGAAGCTTTGCAACAACTTCGTGTTTTAAGAATTTAGGCATACATAACCCACCCCTACCTCACAATTCTGCCGGTGGTTATTCCCTTCATCAACGTCTCGACTTCCTCTAGCCTAACGAGGCATGAGTCGCCGTAAATCGAATGCTTCAAGCAGGATAGTGCGACTGCAAAGTCAAGTGCCTTCTGCTTATCATCCTTGAATTTCAACAAGCCATAAATGAGCCCTGCATTGAATGCGTCTCCACCGCCAACTCTGTCGACGATTGGAATTATGTCGTATGTTGGTCCTACGTATAGTTTTGAGCCGTCGTATAGGGCTCCTGACCAAGTATTATGACTCGCACTGATGCTCCCTCTCAGCGATACGCCGAACAGTTTAACATTCGGGAACATCTTCATTATCTCTTTACCCACATATTCGTACGGCTCCGCCTTTACTTCGCCCTTCACCACGTCTACGCCTGGTGCCTTTATGCCAAATACCTGCTCTACGTCCTCCTCGTTACCAATCAATATATCCACATACTTAACAAGCTCAGACATAACTTCCCCCGCTTTCTTCCCCCACTTCCAAAGCTTCGCCCGGTAGTTTAAGTCGCATGACACAGTGATGCCCTTCTTCTTTGCGGCTTTGACTGCCTCTAAGCATGTCTCTGCAGCTCCTTGACTTAGTGCAGGCGTTATTCCGGTCCAGTGGAACCAAACAGCATCTGCGAATATTTTGTCCCAGTCAAACATTCCAGGAGTCACTGTGGCGATCGAGGAATTCGCGCGGTCATAGATTACCTTGTTTGGACGTTGAGCCGCTCCGATCTCTACGAAATATATTCCTAATCTGTCGCCTCCTCTTATTATCTTGTCTACGCCGACACCGAATTGACGTAGATAGTTAATGCATGCGTCTCCTAAATCATTAGCAGGCAGTCTCGTAACGAAATCTGCAGGTATTCCCAGATTTGCGAGGGCTATCGCTACATTCGCCTCAGCTCCAGCATATATGGCATCGAAGGATCTCGCCTGCGTGATCCTTAGAAATCCTGGCGGTGCAAGTCGCAGCATTATTTCGCCGAAGGTAACTACTTTCTCCATATAATACTGTTCACCACGAATAATAGACTCGTTAAGCCTTTATTTAAGGGTTGAACAATATTCTCAGCTACTTGTCGGACATTATTGTCTATTGTTCTAGTTTACTGCGATGTCTCCTAATGATCAATTCGTCCATAGCGCCCAGAACTGCTATTCCTACTCCAAGTATTATAAAGAATATTATGTAGTAATTATTTGACGGCAGACGTGACAAATGGCTATAAGCTATCCAAGCACCCAGAACTATAGATAGCATGTTTGACGTAAAACTACCACTCAACGCAAATATTGCTGCACCAATCGTAATTATCATTAATGGATAATAATATAGAAGCGGTAAATCAGGCGTCGTACTTAAGTTGATGATCAGGTAGCCAGCATATACTAACAAAAGAAGAGTAACAAACATACGTGGCCTGATCTTTGGGACTCTAGGCGTCTCGACGACTCTGATGAGTGAATAGCTTTTTTCACAGTTCGGACAGACTGCTCTCCAGGCCTGTAGCCTAAATTCCTGTCCGCACTCCTTGCACTTAAACAGGTATTTTTTCAAGGCATGATGCCCGCTATTTAGCCTTAAGTCACGACAATAAAGATTTTTCATCGACATGACGTATTTGTATCGTTAGTTAGAACTCGCCTCCTCTCAAGTCCTTTAGATACAAAGTGTTCCCAACCACCTGCAACGACTCTTCTTACTGATCCCTGCCATAATACCTCTACCTCCTTTTTTTCTGATACTCTCCCAATAGGTATCAATCGTCCCTGAAAACTTGATAATTTCTGATTTAGCTCGTCAATCGCCGAGTCTGGGAGCGTAACTACTAATTCGTATTCCTCACCCCCAAACATAACTGCGTCGAATATGTCTAGACCGAATTGCTTAGCATATTCTGCTGCAAGCGGGTCTATTGGTAGGTCCTCAATGATAATTCCCACTCCACTTGCCTGGGATAGTTGCTGGAGTGAGGCAGCTAGTCCATCGCTTGAATCAATCGATGACGTGACGAGTCCAGACTTTGCCATCAAGATGCCTTCATACAGCCTGGCCTTTGGATTAAGGACACTTTCTCTTAATTTTTCCCACTTTTTATCAGTAATCGAGTTAAACAATGCGTGTAGCCCGGTATAGGTGGCTCCGAATAGTCCAGTAACGGCAACGCGCTCTCCCGGCCTAGCGCCCGTCCTAGGGATTGGGTTATCAGAGAATCCTATCCCAAAAACACTTAGTATAATTTCGTCTGCCTCGTTTGTATCTCCTCCCACGATTTTGACATTATATTCTTTGCATGCATCTTCGAGTCCAGCCCAGAGCTCCTCAAATTCCTCTACTCTCAAATCCCTTCTAAGCCCCAGCTGCGTTACGATGTAGCGCGGCTCAGCGCCCTTTGCTGCTAGGTCGCTAATAACGGCCACCACTGCTTTTCTCCCAACCTGCCTCAGCGTCATCTCTGGAGGGACATCGGTGTGCTCTACTAGCGTATCGCCAGAACAGACAACTCTTCTAGGACTAGTGAAGTCAAATGCGTCATCGCCTGGGCCTAGCTTTGACCCATCTATCTTTGAAATTCTACTAAGTATGAATTTTATTAGCCATGACTCACCTACATCCGATATCCTTGTCGACATTCCTCATCTATTCGAATATTTCTTGTTATTAATCCTTGAGTCTAGGTAAACCTATTGTTTTGCTGTCCTCTCAATGCCCTTTATAATTATGGTTAGTGCATTATTTACTGGGATTTCCAAGCCATATTTTGAGGCAAGTGAAACCACCATTCCATTAAGATTGTCTATTTCTGTTCTTTTATTATTCTCTATATCCTGTAGCATAGATGATTTATTATCTCCCGAATCCTTAATTATTTTAATAACTTTTTCGTAGCACTCATCAAAATCAAACTCATGTCCATGTAGCTTAGCGACAGAGATAATTTCTGATAAGATGCTCCTTATTAACAGATCGACTGATGGTACTTCTAGCAGATTCTTATTCTTTACTCTCATGATTGCAGTTAAGGGATTTATCACTGAATTGACCATCAACTTGAACCACAAATCCCTCCATATATTCTCTGACACTACTGTGGGGACTCCATGTCTTGATAAGTAATCAGCCAACATTTTGGTTCTTTCTGTAGGCGGTCCGGCGTATTCTCCGATGATTGTAAGACCATTGAATGCGTGGTAGACCTCGTTTATGCTCAGTCTTGTAGATGACTGCATAGTTATGCCTGGATATACTCGTTGCTGTCCTAAATGTCTTGCTAGTGTCTCTGCGTTGCCTAGACCATTTTGGATAGTCAAAACCTGAGTATCAGTATTCAAGTTTTCGCCCAATAATTTGGCTATTTCTGGCGTGTCATAAGACTTAACTGTTACAATCGCTAGATCGTATTTTTTATCTCGCTCGATTACAGAAGTGCATTTCACCCTTGATACATAATCGATGTTTTGAGCAACGATTTTTATTCCATTTCTCGATATGTATTCTACTGCTTCTGGCCGCCTACTAAACAGTGTGACTTTTCCCCCATTATGCGAGATGATTCCAGCTATTAGTAGTCCTAGCGCGCCTGCTCCAATTACGAGAATCTCCAACCGATTTCACCCTACTTTTTAATCATCTCTAAAAGACGGCTGTACTCACTGGGATCCATATTCCAAAAATGCTCCTCTGACGGGAATTTATGATTCAGGACTTCTTCCCTATACTGTGACAATGCCTCTTTTATCAATGATGCCGCGTCTGCATATTTTTTGGAGAATGGCGGCGATTCTTCATATAATCCGACAACGTCGTGGAAGACCAGCACTTGTCCATCGCAGTAGGGGCCAGATCCTATTCCTATAACCGGTATTGATAATTTTTCAGATAAAATTTTACCTATCTCGCTGGTAGTGTATTCTAGAACGATTGCGAATGCTCCGGCGTCCTGCAGCATTAATGCATCTTCAATTATTGACTTTCCTTCCTCAGCCTTTCTACCTCTCAGTCTATAGCCACTTTCCATCGATGCTCTCTGGGGGGTTAGGCCCACGTGCCCCATGACGGGTATTCCTGCTCGTACGATAGCTTTCACGGTCTCTGCATATTCTGTCCCTCCCTCAATTTTTACAGCGTCTACAAATCCTTCCTTTACGAGTCTGCCAGCATTTCTTACGGCCTCTTCAACGGAGATCTGGTAGCTCATGAAGGGCATATCTCCTACTAGCATTGCTCGTTTTACGCCTCTTGAAGCAGATTTGCAGAAAACAATCATTTCATCCAAAGTGAGATAACGAGTATCCTTCATACCCATCATTACCATTGAGGCTGAATCTCCTACGAGTATTATGTCCACGCCTACACTGTCTGCCAGCCGGGCGGATGTATAGTCATATGCAGTCACCATAACTATTTTTCTTCCAGAACGCTTAATTTTTTGGATATCGAATGCAGATAGGCGTCTCTCCAAGGCTATACCACCTCAAAGAAGCTTAGCGCTGATAATCTATCTCTGATTGCTTTAACCATCATCTTTAAATTTGTTTCATTATCAAATCTTCGGATTATTTCTGCAAGCTCGCTAGGCTGGCGAGTTGAAAGTTTCTTGCAATATTCAATTAGTAACGGCATTGCTCGCGTCACGTTATCGACTATTGTTATTTTTGCGGCTCTAGCAGTTCTTGAGAACGGGTTAAGATCAATAGCTATTACATTTTTTCCCATCTTGACTAGTTGCTCCGTTCTGTCGCCATCTTCAAGCGCTAGCAACAC
>CAYTRT010000013.1:0-2671 GCA_964440295.1 uncultured Nitrososphaeria archaeon | reverse complement strand
TTCCCATCTTGACTAGTTGCTCCGTTCTGTCGCCATCTTCAAGCGCTAGCAACACAGTGTCAGCAGAATATATTCCCTGTCTACTAACAAATCTTCTTTTACTTTCTAATCCTGGAATGGTTTCAGATGCGTCGCTACCTATACCTAACACTTCGTCAGCGCCATAACTCTTCAGTAGGTCACCAATCTTTATCTCTCTTTCTAGTGTTCTATGAAACAGATTAACCTCCAATTTAGCGTTTGTAATTTTTGAGAGTTCTACAAGCTCTCTAGGAACTAAGGCGGCGGTATTCCCATTCACAGATATTACTGGATTTTCTGATGTGAGTAAAAGAGCTGATGCTGCCTCTATTGCGTTGTATGCGGGCTCGAGCGTTTTTTCACCTAATATGTAGTCGAGTGCTTCTCCTCGTCCGTGCGCTATTAGACCTTCAGGTACTACTATGCCCTGTCTAAATGCATCGACTAGTTTTTTTCTGATGATTAATGAATGATACCTGGGATGACTCTTAGGGATTTCACCCATTCATTATCACCTATCTTAAACAGCCTTACATTCCCGAAGACTGAATCTAGATATTCCTTCACATCTTCTACAAGGTTTGGCTCAGGCACAACTAGTAGAACCTTCTTTTTTACGTAGGATCCAATAATCATGTGTCTTACTGGTCTCAGTATGTCCTTTATTTCAGCGGTGAAAAAGCCGACTCTTTCTGAGAACCAATTCGCGGCCTCTAGGAATCCCTCCAATGAGGGCTGAGAAATGAAGATCCGCATCGCTGCCTCGCCGTATCTTTTGATACGGTAGTCAAGCGCGCTTAACATTGCCTCAGTCTCCATCGAGCCGAGGTCGGAGGTTATTACTGTCGTGTTTATTGGGCCTAAAAAGTTCTTTACCTTCCCAACGCCGGGCCCGCCAGCCTTCTCTCTGAAGACTAGTCCGCTCCCTTCAAAGATCGATAATACATCGCCTAGCCCAGTTCTATGCTCGACTTCTGAGACATGTGCCTCCATCGCAAGTGCCCTTTCAGAACGGCCAGTTAACCATGCATAGGACAGCGCTACTGCTAGTGTTGATGCAGCACTGATCGCGTAGCCGACGCTGGGTCTTAACGAAGTGAAAATTTCTACAGATGCCTCTCTGAGCTTCGTTGATAGATAATGAGCCGGCTTTATCCGGCATGCCTCTCCATTGAATAGAACATCTCCATTTCCTCGTCTAAACCTAAACCTGATTCCCGGAGTTAGCAGCAATCCTGCGCCGACGGATCCTGTTGTGGTGGGGTCCTCAGAGTAGTAGGGTTTAAAGAATCCTGTTACGTGGACAGGCATCTCAACCATTCCGTCGGTAGGCTTAATCAACTGGCCTCTATAGATTGATAGAATGTTCAGCCAAAAATACTTATTTTTTCATAAAATTACGTAAGATATGTAGCATATTTTTACTAAATCCTACAGACCTGTCTCCCTACTTTATGGCTCCTACTAGAATTCCTATTATCAATCCTAACGATAATGCTGGATAATGCGCTAGTAGTCCACCTATGAAGGATGCCATATTTTTAAGCGGACCAAACCAGTTCCAGAGTTCCTCGGGATTAAATATCCCAGCTATCGTGAACCCCGCGATAACAAGAATAGCGAGACCGGCAATGACTAGTAGTATGCCCTTAAGCAGCTTTCCTACTCCGAGTCCAATCAAAAAACCAGCAATAAATAAAATAAAATTGACCAATAACTGCTCGCCAGTTAAAACAGGCATAGTCAAGGCGATTCTACTAGAATTTATCGCTTGAGTCCATAGATAAGTCTTTAGAACAGGAGCAATAATTAAATAAGGGAACGTAAAAGGAATGCGTAGTAAGAGGGCCGGTAGATCAGTGGTAGATCGCCCGCTTGGCGTGCGGGAGGTCGCGAGCCAGACCCTGATAACAGAGGGCTGGCCGATAAGGTTCGAATCCCGCCCGGTCCAATAGACGGGGCCTCAAAAGCCCCCCGGCCCAACACCCACCCATAATTCCACTTTTCCAGACATTTAGTCGAGAGAAGGGGGAAGGGTTTAAGGTCTTCGTCTTCAGCTTTTTCGATATCTTCTCACCAGCTTCATCAGCTCCGCCTGCTTCCTGGCGATTGTGAACCCCACTTTCTTTGCGAACCTCAAAATATTTTCTCTCCCATATATCGCTAGATCCAATATGACCTTACTATTACGATGATAGCGTTTTCCGGTTTTAGGACATTTAAGTAGCTTACTCTGACGGCGTCTATGTATGCTACAGTACACACCAATCTTTTCAAGAAGCTGTTTACATAATTCGATGAGTCTGGGATTCGTATTATGAACTCTAACTTGATAACGTTCTCTCCAAACGGATCCTTCTGCATCAAAGAATCCACGGCATGCATCCGCAGAATATTCTTCGAGATAAGGCATAAAGATCCAAGGATCTTCCTTAGCCCTCTTCAACAGGTTATACAGGAGTATGCTGGATCCTTTGACGACCCATCTCTGGAGATCATCATCCCATCTCGGCGTATATGGCTTTGATCTACCAAGAGCCTCAGCGAGACGCCGGCCCCACTCCTCGGCAAGGTCATAATCACTCACAGCCAGCTTAACATAATGTTTATAGTTCCTCCTGTGGAGGGCAAGCTCTCCGTCACCAAGCCA